>CAZBTP010000007.1:0-12479 GCA_964494915.1 Candidatus Woesearchaeota archaeon | reverse complement strand
TCCAGCAATTCTTTGGTATATTTTTTCAGCTCTCTTTGTCATTCCAGCTTCAAGATAAACCTTAGCGGCCTCATAAGACCTGTCCGCTCTTTCAAGAGCTTCAGCAGCTCCTTTAAGTTGTGAAGTAGACAAATGAACTTTTCCAACTAATTTGGAAATTGCCATACTTCTTGCCTTATCAGAGCCTAATCCCTCGAGTATTTGCTCCAAATCTATTTCCTTTGCCATACCAAAGAGCATAAACTCTCTATTTATAAATTATTATATACTTTGCAGATTATCAATAAAAAGCTCGGTCGCCTCTATTCTTCACGAAAATTTTCTTCATAAAGCTGTCCTGCAAGTTCCCACAAATCTCGCCTTCTGTTAATACTGTCTTCTGTCCCTTGAATTAAAACTTTGCCTTGCGGATTCCATTCGCTAAGAATATTACTCAATGAAACATCGCCAACAATATAAACTCCTTTTCCAGGATCATCTCTTATAGGAGGCGATGTATCTTTAGTACAGTCCTGGCAATATGCAATAACATCTCCTACACATTGTTCCTTCCTACAATAATCTAACGCTTCTTTAACTTGATCCCTAGTAAGCTGTGGAAATGAATCTAAAAAACTCTCAACAGATCCTGGTTTTTCAATGTACTCAACTACAAATGATACCCAAATCCTATGTCCTCCTATACAAGGGCTACCTCCTATAACTCCTTTAGTAGATACAATTGACATATTGATTACTGCCGTTTAAATAGTATTTAATCTCTTCTATTCTTCCTATCTGATAGAAATTTTACGGCTTAGTATAGCAAACGACATAAGTTTTTCATCGCCCTCTACGATAATAAATATTTAACACGTTAAAATCTGGTAAAAATGATGTCCTTTTCCTCGATAAAGATGTTTCTAAGGAGACATAAATCTTTAACCATTTCAGCTATCAACCAGAATCAATATAAAAATATCCCTCGATAAAGATAAGAAGTTAATTTTTCTAATCTGAAGAAATTGGGAAATTACTAATGTCTTTCACTATAGTTAGCAAGATTTATTAATTACCTCTCGCTCTTAGTGTATGCGAAGACAGTTTATTGGAACACTCGCTGCAGCCTGCCTTTTTATCGGTATGTATTTTTTACTGAACGCAGCTTCTTCAATTACAGGACTTGTAATTTTGGAGAGAGTTGATCAAGAAACGAGTTCTATTGTAGGTATTGTGCTTGTCAGTGTGAGCATTTTTCTTTTTGTTCTTGAAAGAACGCGTGAGAGTACTCTTGAAAAGCGTGTTGCTGAGACAAAGAGTGAGATTCACGGAAGGTTAAGGAGTGGGAGAATCGGACCGTATAGAGAACTAATAAATTATGCTCTTCAATTGGGACTTGATGTGCGAGAAGGTCCGAGGCATATAAAAGTGTATCGTGGTGGAAGTTTAGTAACTCAAATTCCGCGCCATCCGGGGCGTGAAG
Source organism: Candidatus Woesearchaeota archaeon (assembly GCA_964494915.1). GTDB lineage: Archaea > Nanobdellota > Nanobdellia > Pacearchaeales > GW2011-AR1 > UBA73. Next base: position 11,017 of record CAZBTP010000007.1, on the reverse strand, counting down.
CAACAGGGACTTATCGGAAAGTACTGAAAAGGCTTTATAAAGAGGTCGCATAGAGGTTTGAATTCTAGAGCAATATTTATTAAGTGTTTCGAATACTGAGTTAGATGGGATTAAGAAAGGAGAGTGAAAAAGAAGGGGCGTTTATTGCTTGGTTCTCTGAGTTGAGTAATAAGGATGTCGCTATTGCTGGAGGAAAGGGCGCGAGTTTGGCCGAGATGTATAATACTAAGATGCCGATTCCGCCAGGATTTGTAGTGACTGCTCAAGCGTATTCTTATTTTGTGAGTCATACCCATTTAAAGGAGCGCATTGCTGATATCCTTACACATCTTGATGTGAATGATACGAAGGCGTTGAATAAGGCATCGAAACAGATCCGAGAGATGATTGAAGGCTCAACACTACCAAAAGAGTTAGAAGAGGCGATTGTAGAGGCATATGAGATATTAAATGTTGCAAAAAACGAAAAAGTTGGAACAGCTGCGAGAACCGATGCGCATTCATTTCTAGATACAGCCCATGTTGGTTTGTTTGTGGCAGTTCGAAGCTCAGCGACAACAGAAGATCTAGCTGATGCGAGTTTTGCAGGGCAACAAGATACGTTTTTGAATGTGAGAGGTATTGACGAACTCTTAGAGAACGTAAAGAAGTGTATGTCTTCGTTGTTTACCGCGCGTGCGATTTACTATAGGACAAGAAAAGGATTTGATCATGCAAAAGCGTACTTGGCTGTTGTGGTCCAGAAGATGGTTAATTCAACGAAATCCGGGGTTATATTTTCAAAGAATCCGACAACGAATGATAACAGCATTGTGATTGAGGCTGTGTGGGGCTTGGGCGAGGGGATTGTTTCAGGGCAGATAAAGCCGGATCATTATGTTGTTGCAGACGATCTTTCTAACTTTACGATACTCGAGAGTCAGATTAATGAGAAAAAGATTGCGATTGTGCGAAATAAGGAAGGGAAGAATGAGACGATCAAGCTCGATGATGAGAAGAGTCATGAACAAGTGTTAAGTGTTCACGAGATAAAGAGATTAGCGCAGTATAGTCGTGAATTAGAAGCACATTATAAGAAACCGCAGGATATTGAATTTGCTCTCGAAGGCAATGAGATTTACATTGTGCAATCACGACCGATTACAACCGTGTTTAAAGAACACAAGAAGGATATTGGAGGAACTGTTTTGTTGACTGGACTCGGCGCAAGTCCAGGAGTTTCATCGGGTGTTGTTAGGATTGTTCATGATTTGAGTGAGTTGGAGAAGGTAAAGGAAGGAGATGTTCTTGTTACTGAGATGACAAATCCTGATATGGTTGTGAGTATGCAGAAGGCTGCTGCGATTGTAACTGATGAGGGCGGGATTACAAGTCATGCCGCGATTGTTTCTCGCGAGATGGGAATTCCAGCTGTTGTTGGGACAGGACATGCTACAAAAACCTTGAAAGAGGGGCAGATCATTAGTGTTGATGGGAGTAGTGGTAATGTGTATGAGGGGAGAGGAGAGACAAAACTTGTTGAGATTGAACCGATTGTTCCGACAAAAACTGAGATTAAGGTGATTGTCGATCTACCGGGTTTTGCGCAGCGCGCAGCATTGTCGAAGGCTCGTGCAGTTGGGTTGATGAGACTTGAGGGAATTATTGCAAGTAGCGGAAAGCATCCGATAGGCTTTGTTCAAAAGAAGAGGATGAAGGAATATACAAGGATTATTGCGACAGGTATCCGAGAGATTATGAAGCCATTTGAAGAAGCGTGGATTCGAACATCTGACATACGGAGTGATGAGTATCAACACCTTGAAGGAGCGCCGCAGCATGTTGAAGGGAATCCTATGCTGGGGGATCATGGGATTCGGTTTAGTTTGAAACATCAAGATATTCTAGTGAGTGAGTTGAGCGCGATTAAGGAAGTTGCGCTTGATTTTCCTCAGAAAACGCTTGGGATAATGATGCCTCAGATAATTAGCGTTGACGAGTTGCGAAAGACAAAGGAGATTGCTTCTAAGATAGGTATGCCAAAGAATGTTATGATGGGGATCATGGTAGAGACTCCTGCAGCAGTACAGATTATTGAAGAGTTGTGTCATGAGGGGATTGCGTTTATCAGCTTCGGGACAAATGATTTGACCCAGTATACCCTTGCTATCGATCGGAATAATGAGGCTGTGCAGGATATTTACAATGAGATGCACCCTGCTGTTTTAAATTCGTTGCGCCATGTTATCCGTATTTGTCGAAGATATGGAGTAAAAACGAGTATTTGTGGACAGGCAGGAAGTCGAGAGGATATGGTAAGGTTTTTAGTGAGCGAGGGTATTGAGAGTATCTCGGTGAATGCAGACGCTGCGCGAAAGGTGAGTGAGCTTGTTGCGCGTATTGAAGGAGAAGCAGAGAAGGGAAAGAAAGCGCATGCAACAATGACGCTTAAAATTATTCGTAAAGACACGCGAACTCCAGAGATGGTAGCGACAAGTATCTCACGGTTAGATGCTCGTAAGCGACAAGAGGAGCTTTTATCCTATCCTGAAGCGCGAGCACAGGCGCTCGCGCTAGCAACCCTATTCCAGGGTTTTTCTAACGGGGATAAGGATGGATTTGTTCAAATTCCCCTTATTTCAGAAGATTCATGGCTTCAGTTACCCCTACCAGAACAAACGTCCATAGATGGAAGCGCTCATGGCGAGAGTTATGAGGATCTTATTCTTAAAGCATTGGATAGCGAGGAGTATAGTTCAGGGAAAAACTCCGAAAATAAAAAGGATATCCCTCCGATAAATGACGCTATTCCTATCGATTCCGAGATGTTTCAGGATGCAGAGAAGCTTCGGGAGTGGGATGGAGAGGATCAATAAGAAAGAACAAAGTAACTATAAAGCATCGAAGATAAGATATTTTGCTCCTATTTTTATCGTCGAGCTAAAAATATCAATTATGTGTAGTTTCATATATTGTTGAGAATTTAATAAAATGGATATAAAAATTACCGACTAGAAAATTATTGCCTTATTCCATAGGATGTATCTTTCAATATAGTCCACGACGAATATACTAACAGAACAAAAGTATAGTTTTTGTTACTACTTACAAGTATATCCAATATCGAAAGATTTAAATACTCTCTTCTTATAGAAAGAGTATGACAGCACAACAGATGTATCAAAATTTGGTTGGTGAGTACGGAAAAATAGATGAAACGAAGGAGCTATTTAGAGATCTTCGTAGTAGTGACCCTCAGGAAAGTGGAAATGCGCGGCTAGGATTGGAGCGATTAATCAATGGTATAGCTCCTGGTTCTATTAATGCGCAGACAAGTGATTCATTTATTGCGACAAAGATTACCGAACTTGAGCAGTTAGCGATTATAAGCGGCCGTATTGCGATGCGACTAGAGGGCGATGCAGTTATTGATGCTGCTCTTTCAGATAAACCTGAAAAATTCAAGGAAAACTATCTAAGAGTACATCCTGTAAAAACAGGGAATAAAGACTATGATGAGAATGTTCTGCCACACCATCTTAAATACGCGATGCTTTATGATGCTATAGACACATTTAGGAAAGATAGTAATAATCCTCAAGCCTTACAAAATTTTATTAGGCGAACCTATCAGTTTGTTGAGGCTGATGCTCTTACTCGGGTAGCTGGTTTTGGTAAGAATAGAATATTCCTTAGTCCGGCAAATGCTGATGATGGGAGAGACTTAGATAGTCTTTCAAATATAGATAGACTCCTTATTAGTGATGCTCTTAGCCAATTTCCAAGGATGTCTGCGAACGAGGCTATTGCGTATGTGGCAGGATTAGCTGCTGCTGCGAAGAGTCAGGTTGATAATAATCTCCCTGAAGCTGAGCGGGCTAATTATGCGATTGCGCTCTTGAAACATGCTCGTGCAGAAGCTGCGAAATTACGTGGCACAGATCCTGCAAAAGGCGAGGAAGCGTATGCGCGTGTTGGTAGAAATCTCTACGATATTGTTGCTTCGTAGTTTTCAACGAGACTAGTTATTCATTTTTATTTTACTTATCTCTTCGTGAAAGATGCTTGCTTTCCCCGCGCCTAGTATTGTTTGATGGAAGGTATTGTTTGAGTGGATTGCTTTACCGAGTGTTCCTGTTGATTTCACAAGAGCAGCAATCTCAGCATCTGAAAGTGATGTTTTTGAGAGAATACGCCAACCTTTGATTTGATTGGGCTGTTGTGACATATCGTAGGCAAGTGCCTTTAGAATAGAGTCGCTGTCGAGAATCTGATCGTAGGATAGTGTGTTGAGGATTGTTCGCGTTTTTTTTAGGTCAACATTCGTGTAGTCTTTGATAATGAGATCAGTTTCTTTTTCTACACCGTGTGTTATTTCTTTGAGCCGCGTTTTGAGAATTATTCCTTCTCTCCCAAGCTCCATAATATATTTTTGTACGTCGTTCGAGACCTTTTGGATGATAGTGCCCCGCTGGATTGCATGTATCGCTTGATTAAAACTCAGTTGATTTTTAAGTTCGAGGCGCGTTAGCTTCTCTATAGCTTGATCGAATGATTCTCGCTGTTTCTCAAGGATTTGGATGTGCTCGTTTGTTTTTCTAAGGAGTTCATCGGTTCCGATGATTGGATAACGTAGATTTTTGTAATAGAGGGTGATCTCATTTTTTCGTTCTGAGATTGCGATAACAAGCGTGCCTGTTTGTTTTGCTGTTCGCTCTGCTGCTTTGTGTCGCGTGCCTGTTTCTACGGTCGCTATATACGTATCCGGAGTAAGAAGGACGTTTGCATAGTTTATTTTCTTCATATCTTTTGACAAGATAATTGCCCCATCCATTTTTGTGAGTTCGATGAGGCGCTGAGGCGTGAATCGAGCATTAATACGAAAACCACCATCGATAAGCTTGGTAAGATAGTCGTTCTCAATTGCAATAAGAGCACCCTTGCCTGTTTTGAGGGAGCCATTAAGCGCCGCTCTTAGATTTGTACCAGGAGCTATGAGGCGAAGGATATTTGAGAATTCTTCCTGGGTAACTTTTCCATTGTTTAGCGGCGGTTGTTTAACGATTGTTTGTTGAACCTCCTTTTTTAATTCCATTGCCCTGGTGAGAATGAGGATTATTTAAGGTTTTGTCTGATTTGGGTAAAAGAAACAAATGAAAGGAAGATTTTTGAGGAGGCAACTCGAGATGGTAAGAAGTAGATACGCATACACTGATGCGCCCTAATTTTTTTCATTAGTCCATAACATACACCTCTTTATTCATTATCTATCTATGAGAGATGCTTATTAGTCTCTTGTGAAGGTTGCGTTATGAATCTCACTTAGGAAAGTTGTTTCATAAGGTTTAAATAGGAAGAGAGGATTGCCATATATGGTCGAGAGCCTGTATTTTGTGCCTCGGTGGTTCTATCAAATTGATATTGTCTTAGGAATCCTGTTCGCGCTTATTACTGGTATTGTTGCACTCTATGCATTTCGGCTCTATCGATTAACGCGAGAGCGTGAATTTAAATTGTTTGGGATCTCGTTTATCTGTCTCTCTCTTTCCTACTTGATGAGAATCAGTGTCAACGTATTTTTAACGACTGTCGCGGAGAGTAGCCAGCATATTCGTATGTTCAATGATATTAGTTTGTTTAGCAAGGGTATTATTTACCTTTATGTTATTCTATTTTTAGCCGGATATTTAACGCTTGCATATACGACCTTTAAGGTGCAGAATAGGAGAGCGTATGCATTATTACTTCTACTGAGCATACTTGCGTTCGGTTTTAGTATGAATAAATCACTAACGTTCTACCTTATTGCGTTACTCTTTTTGGTTTTCATTGTGTACCACTATGCGCGTCTCTACTATGATGGAAGACAGCAGAAGCGACTTGCCATGTTGATTGCTATGTCGCTGCTCTTCCTCAGTACCCTCGGGTTTATGTTTATTACAGATTACAATTTCTATCAGGGATATATTCTCTCAAATACAGTAGAGTTTATAGCCTACCTTATTATAGCGTATACATTGTATAGGATTAGGCAGCATGGAAAAAAAAAGAAACAAACTCGAAGTGATCCGAGATATCCTTGAGGTTATCAAGAGTAAGAATGGGCGTATAAAACCGACACATATCTTGTATAAGTCGAATTTGTCGCATCAGATGATGGAAGAGTATATTCGAGAACTGATGAAGAAGGAGCTCGTTCACGAGCATGTCTTGGAAAAAGGAAGAACATACTCAGTAACCGACAAAGGGATGAGGTACTTGGAGCAGTATAAACTCATTGAAGAGTTTGCCACATCGTTTGGATTGAGCGAGTGAATTTGGTCATTGTGCCAAGCGCATCCATCCCACGAAAATGCCAAGAAGATAGTAAGCCTCTACCGATCTCAGACCATTTTAGTACATCTATTTGGGGAGATTATTCGGACACTGAAATATAATGCGAGGTCATGTTCTTGCCAATTCTCTTGCGTCAACCTCACGTCAACCTTGCGTCAACTCATACCTTAAGTATTTCCCAGATCCCTTTCCTTGTAAGATCTTTTTATTCACTAAATCTTTTAATTCTTTATGCGCGGTAGTATGAGATACATTATTTATTTCTATATAATTTTTCCTTGAAATCACGCCTTTTTCTTTAATATACTCTATAGCTCTTTTCTGTCTTTCGTTTATATCTAAAATATGTAATTTCTCTTTTTCAATTTCCTCCTCAAATTGTTTTCCTGGCCCCACAAGTTTAACAACAAAAGAACCAGCTCTAATCATAAATATTGGCTCAGGCAACTTGTTCCTCAACATTTCTTCAATAATCCTATTTGTTCCCCGCCCCCATTTTTCTATATACTTTATTAAAAATAAAGAATCAGCGATTAGTTCATTCCTTGGGATTGATTGGTGTTCCTTCTTTAAATCTTCTAAAGTTAAAGGTTTAAGTAATTCTCCAGGATTCCATATCTCTATCCTATCATCATAAATTGATAATTGTATTTCAGCACTTGAATAATAATCTCTGTGGGCTAAAGCATTAGTGATGGCTTCTTCTATTGCTCTTATTGGATATTCCCATTTATCATATCTCTGATTAGAGTCAAAATAAACTCCATGTTTAATATGTTGCAAAACAAACTTCACAGCATTTTCTCTTAATTCTGGAATTGTTCCATCTAAAACTTTCATGTCAATAAAGTCTAATGAATCTATGCCCTTAAATCTTGCACATCGTATTCTGGAATTAAGAAATAATCTTTGCGGATTTTTCCCAAAAAGCAAAATAGATGCGTTTGTCAACTTATCATCAATCATTAAATTTAATCGTGTTAATCCTTCTTTGATAGGCACATTTGGATCAACGTCGAAATTCCTCTCATTCTTAGCAATTCTTACGAATTCTTTGAGTTTATTTCCATCGATATCTTTCAAAGTCGCTTCGGGGCATATTGTCTTATCAAACTTTACTCTATTTGTTTGTTGAATTAATTCAATAATCTCGTTTCTGTTCATCTTTTGAGAATTGGCACCTATTCTCATATAGAATCCTTCTTTGCATTTGTATGGTTTATCTTTACCTTCTTCAACGTTTATTATTAAGATATTTTCAAATTGCTCTAATTCTACTTTAATAGTTGGATCACAATTACGAGCTATCGTTTGAATTTCTGATCTAAATTCGTTATTGAAATGGGTTCCAAAAACTTTTCCTTCATCGTTCACACCTAAAAAAATTCTTCCTCCCTCGGAATTAGAAAAAGCCACAATATCCTTATCAATACCACTTTTTCCTTCTTTGAATTCTATCTTAAATCCTTCGCCTTCTTGTAAAATAAAATCAAACTCTTTTTTATCCATTGGTATATATTGAAAAGGGAATTAATAAAGTTTCTTACTTTTCAATTTCTAAATTATTTTGGTTTGGTTTCAAGAATAAGGTCTTTTATTTTTTCTTCCTAAAATAAAAAAATGTGCCTATTACTCCTACAACAAACAAAATAACTCCAAGAACATTTGAACCTAGACTATAAGATTCTGCAATAACTTGTCCTGTTATATTTGAAGATAAAAATAATACTCCAAGACCAATACCCAATATGGCCGTTACTGCAGAAGCGGTGGCCTCTAATTTGCTCTTTCTGCCATGTCTTTTTTTAAAATCTTCTATTTTTTTAATATTATTTGCATATCTTTCAAGATTTCTTAATACACCATTGGCCTCAAAAAGACCGTATACTCTTCCGCTAGTTCCTTCTTTTAATCGTTCTAAATATAAGTGTCCATCTGCAGTATAACCAATTTTAAAATGTGCTCGACCTTTAAAGAAATCGTCAATCTCTCCAGCATAAGTAAGTTCGTCTATACCACGAACGCCATATTTTTCTTTTATATCTCTCATCTCTCCCGCTACTTTTTCTTCTCTTGCTCTTAATTTTTCATGTTCCGCACTTGTATATGGAATAACAGTGTCGTCATCTGCTTCTCTTTCCCAAGAAACCCTACCACCTTCCCGCTTAACATCAGAACTCAATCTAATCCTTTTACTCCTAGTACTCCCTTGCGCATAAGCTAAACTTTTACGACGTTCGTCTATTTCTTTATTTTTCTTTAGAAATAGACCGTAATGCTCTTTTCTAGGCCCCTCTTTTACATACCTTTCTCTTGCCATGTACTTTATAAGATTCTCCTATTTATAAAATTAACCCATAAAGAACCTCAGTAGTTTGATACAGATTTTCAACACATGACATCAAATGATAACCAATTATATCTTCTTCTTTTATTTTTTTAATTAATAGACTATAACCTTGTTTGTGTATCAAGTTTTCTTTTATTTCTTGATATAATGTAAATTATAATGAAAATAATTTCCTATGGAAAAGTATTTCTTATGGAAAAAACAGGGTTGTTTATGAAACAAATAAACCCTGGAGGACATTCCGTAAGGAATATCTTCATAGATAACAACAATTGGGAGAAATATAAACTTTTTCCATAAAGCAGAGTTAAAGGATTACCAGATAAAAGAAGTTGATAAGATGCTTTCATGCGGTGATTCTAAAAATGGATTTATCATAGTTCATTGTGATAAATGTAATGAGGACAGAATAATACATTTTAGCTGTAATAGCAGAATCTGTCCAAAATGTGGAAACAAATATATCAAAGTATGGGTTGAAAATATTTCTGCAAGAATGTACGATGTGGATTATAGTCATATCGTGTTCACATTGCCTAAGATTATTTGGGATTTAATAGAAGGAAATTGGGAATGCATTAGAGAACTTTACAAAGCAACATACAAAGTCATGAAGGAAGTTATGCAAAGAGTTGCAAAACAGAAAATAACTCCTGGGATGATTGTCGCGGGGCATACCTTTGGCAAGAATATTAAATGGAATGTACATTTTCATTCTATATGCACCGAAGGAGGATTAACGAAAAACGGATTATGGAAAGGAATTTACTTTTTTCTTTATGAAATTCTTAGATTAAAATGGAAATATGCTTCTCTGAAGATAATAAAGAAATATATCAAGTTAGATTTTAAAGAGCAATTAGCTTTAGAAGCAGTTTATCATGATTATAAATCCGGGTTCAATGTAAAAAGAATAAAAGGAAAGATGAAAAAGAAAGAACTTGCAGGATATATTGCAAGATACATAAGACCCCCAGCAATATCCAATAGAAGAATTATCGATTATGACTCAAATAAGGTTATGATAATTATTAAGGATAAATACAAGAAAATAAGTTGGGATGAAGAGTTTAGTGTTGATAATTTTATGGGCAGGTTAATAAAACATATTCCTCCAAAATGATTTCAGGTTGTAAGGCATTATACCATTTATTCTAAGAGAAAATATGATAAAAGTAGAAAGTGCAAAGATAAGCAGGAAATTATACAAAATTATTTTGGTAAAAAATTCATTAAATGCCCTAAATGTGGAGAGAATGCCGAGATAATTATGTTCTTTAAACCAAATTATTGGAATAATCCTCCACCAAATAGATTATTTGGTGAAAAGATAACTGATTGGTTTAGTTAGAACTCCGCACGAAGGGCATTATCTTGAATCTTTCCTAATTCGTCTATATTTTTATCTTTATAAATTTTTATTAGCAACACCTCAATAGTTTTCATATAAATTAGTGTCAACCTTTTTTCCTATTAACCATTCTTGTATTTTTTCTCTTTCTGTCTCGGTTCGTTTTCCAACGATTGTTTCTCCCTCATAAAACGGGTCGCTTAGTTTGTATCTCCACCTCATTTCTTTTTGTGGGTTTTTCTTTGGTTTTCCCATGGTAAATATAACTTAATCATTAATTTAAATGTTGCGTTCAATTCCTTTCTTAGATCTTAACGCGTAAAGATATTTGTTGCTTTTAATAATAGATGTTAAATATGAAAGTTTGTCTCTAGTAATGCTTTTTGGAAAATTAGTATGAAGAAATTTTTTTGATTTTATCCAGTACTGTTTGATAATCTTAAAACTGAATTTATACGCCCCAGATTCCATAACTATGCGCGAAGCCATAGTTTTCTCTCTCTGAGATGAAGATCTCTTTTTCTTTTCGATAGAAAGAAAAACTTTTTTTTGTTCAGGACTTCCATATCTCAGAACATAATAAATTGGAAGAGTTAAACGGGAATTTATTAAATCCGACATTTGATCTTGGTACGATTTTAGAGTTGATTTGGTGTTGAGCAGTGCAAAGTCTCCCAAGTCATTGCTCATGTGCAAACCCGTACCGAGCATCTTTCCAAAATCATATAATCTTTTAATCTGTTTTTCTGAAGCATTCGCCATAAATGCTCCAAGCCATGAACTTAACCCGTAAGCATCTCCACTCAATAATTCACATTTTTTACTATAAAATGAGATAAATTCCTCATCAGTCTTAAAGTCGTTTATCATTCTCATGTTTGTTCTCAAGTCAATTTTTTGTCCTTTATAGCAAGCTATAACTTGTTTATCAAATTCTTTTCTGATCGCCAGTTCTTTTTTTGGAGTAAGATTTAATCTGCTGATTAGAACATCAGTCAACT
>CAZBTP010000006.1:15006-43297 GCA_964494915.1 Candidatus Woesearchaeota archaeon | reverse complement strand
GTTCTTCTCTTGTGATAAACTTCTTATCACTCAATTCCAATTTCCTAACTATAAGTTTAAGTGTCATATTGTATTGTTATAAAAAGTATAACAATATGATATTTATAAATCTATCTTTTGTGAACTACTGGGGGTTTAAACCTCCAGCGTCTTAGGTTGAAAAATCAACAATCTTCTATGTAATGCTTCATAGTTTCTTTATTGACCGCCCCAACACTTCTATAGAAATGCCCTTCACTCCAAAAATTCTTTCCCCAAAGTTTATCTTTGAAGAGATAGCTAAAGTGTTTCCGCATCATGTAAGAACTGTAGTGTTCATATAATCATTATATATAAGGGCAAATAAGAGGGGCAATAGAGCATATTATTATATTGTAGAGTCAATTAGAAAGGGAGATAGGGTTATACAAAAAGTTATTCTTTATCTAGGTTCAGCAGAAACAGTTCTTAAAAAGCTTAAATCAAGAGTGGATTACTAAGCAAAGCCGTTGTTATGGACAATTGCATTGCTTATATGACATTTATTTGCAGTTGTACAGACAGAGAATTGCAAAAAACAGGAGACATACCCTATGCAATTCTCTGTAACTACAAAGGTGTGTTTAATGTTTGTCCCGCCCAACTATTTCTCCCGCCTGCTCCGAACCAGTTTTGAGAAAAGGCAGTTACGTCTGCAAGAACTACTGATCCATCACCATCAATGTCTATCAGTTCTGGTCTTCGCAGTCCATTCCATTCTATTGAAAAGGCTGTTACATCTCCGATCTTAACTTCTCCTGACTGATCTACGTCATCAGGGAGGTGCGAGACGTATATCACTGTTAGTGTCGAGGCCGGCGGTAATTGGCCGCTTGGTTTATTTACTACCAAAGAAATTGTTGTTTTTTCTTGTAATGGTACGCCACTGCTCAGTGTAAGCTCGTACATATATCCTCCATTGGGACCGTCGGGATTTGGGATTAGGGGTTGTGTCTGTGTCATATCTGTGATTATTGGAGAAGAAACTCCTCCTGTAGTTCCTATACTTGAAAAAGTTTTATCCACTGTTAATCCTGTGTGTGATAATTCTAAGATTATCTTCTTAAATTCTACGTTCTGATCAAGGGGCGAGATGAATTTGTTTGATGCTGAACCAGCACCGTTCATAATACTAACGAGTGTTGCCACTCCGGTAACACATCCCTCATTGATATCAGCATCGCAATCATCATCATAGTTGGTGCTACAACTCTCTGTTACTCCTGGATTTATCGATCCATCGTTGTCGTTGCAGTCTATATTATTCCAAATATCGCCGCCTTCTGCTATTGTACAAGTATCATAGTTGTCCCTATCGACGTTAAAACAGGTAGAAGGAAGTGGGGGTGTTCCAGCTGTAGAAGATACAACACCCAAGGTTACGGTTGAACAGGCCTGATACACACCGGGTGATGTCAGTACGTAAGGAGTGAAGAGTACATAAGGTGAAGACCCGGGTGCAGGATCGGAATATGCCTCTATTTGGAATAATTCTGTTGTTGATGAAGGTGGTATTGATCGTATTTCTGAAAACGTTGTTCCTGAATCAGAATAAAAAACATCTACTTTTGATATTGTACCTGTTCCTGTATTTGTGACACCTACATAGAGGAGACCGAGGACTCTTCCAGAACTTGGATTTGCGAGATAGAATGTTGCTGTGACTCCTGTATTGGCATCTATGCTTGCACATGCTGTCGGTGTTGGCGTCGGTGTTGGTGTTGTGCAAACTAATCCTGGGCAGGCACTAGAGGATATAACTCCGTTTATACAACGGCAGACGAGAGGGTCATCTCCAGGTGGTGTGCCGCCGCCAGATGGTGGTCCGCCGCGGCGTGGTGTTCTTGGATTAGTTTGTGAGAGAGGCGATACGCCTTGAGCATCCGCGACAACGCCACAGTTTACCTGCTCATCTTGGGGAGAGAGAATTATCGCACTAATTTCTATATTATTAATTATCGAGTTTTTGTCAAGACCTGAAGGATAAGGGAGGTGATAGCTTACTGTCTCTAATTCTTCAGGAAAAGGCTTATCTGTTAGGCCTACTCCTCCTTGGGGAGGTCTGCCGTTAATAAGGATTGCAAGATTGGCAAGTGTTGCTTCACCTGCGCCACGATAGAGCACAAGTTCAAGTCCTGATTGCAGTCCGATAGTATTTGGATCAAGGTCATCTATTTTCTTTACATCCCTGACGTCGAAATTGAGTTTAAAGCACCCTTCAAATATGTCCTCGCCCTGTGATACGAGAAACGATGATATAATAAGCCAGATAATTGCAACAGCAGCTATCGCAAGGAGTATGAGCAGTACCGTCGTTATGACGTTTGAAAGCCCTCTTTTTTCATAATACATTAGTAGTATAAATGATAAGAGGTATAAAAAGCTTACTGTGCCCTCAGTAAATCAGCGTCATCCCGACGAGCCATTATTCGCAAGCTCTCTACAATATCGCTCAGCTGAGACCCAATATTATCAAGTTCTGCACGAATATCTTCTAAAACCTCTCGTAACTCATGCATCCTCAAAACTCCACAAAAAATTCACCATACTCTTTTTTCAACACTTCAAGCACATCAGAAGGGAGAACACCCCGAGCCATTTTCTTTGTCGTAGCAAGTGCTTTCTCCAATTCCTCTTTTGTAGAATCATGAATCTGTCCATTATGTATCCTCCGTAATTTCCCACCAATCTCAACAACAAAAATACCATCATCAGTCAAAACAAGTTCGAGTTTTTTATCCCCAACACTAATCTGCACAACACTCTTCGCAAAACGAACAAGCTCCTTTCGTTGCGCATATTCAGTCAATGCGCCCATCAAATCAGCAGCGTCTCGTGTAAATCGCTGCACCTCTCCTTGAGTAAGTTTCTTATCTCCGACCTTCTGTTTAATCTTACTAACATCCCGTGCAATACTCAACATTCGATCAGGAATCTTTCCTTCTTTCACCATTTTCGTTTCAAGATCCTTAATCAACGCATCCTGTCCCTTATCCCCAAACAGATGTTTCATCAATGCAAGAACCTCGCCATGTGTCTTATCAGCCTGATGCTCTTGCATCTTTCTTTCTAATTTATCGCGCAATTCTTTCATCCTCTTAGAATACGCTTTTGACAATTCAACCAACTCATCAATCTCTTTTCCAGGAATCTCTTTCAACTTCCCGTGTTCATAATCCTTATATAACTTCACAACACGCTCAAGCGTCATCAAGTCCTTCTCATTCATTACTTTCTCTTTATCAACAAGAATATCTTTCACTTCCTGCACAATCGTCTTTGGTACAGGAGGAGCATTTCCTGCCAACATCATCATTGCCTGCGTTGGCGTAACAACCCCAAAATAAATATCAACCATTGCATCAAGCAACCGCCGCTTTACAATCTCCTCAGTTCTATCACCCTCCTTCATATACAAATCAATTGCCTCAGGACTAGGCTTAATCCTTCCCATCTGCAACAACCGCTTCCACGGAATAAAAGTACCGCGATCATAGAGGGGCACACCATCGCGGATAAAAGTAAACATCACGGGCTGCGCATCTTTAACAGACTGCCAGAAATCAGTTAACAAATAAACCTGAACATTCAAGATATTCTTCACACCAGCAAGCGCAGTCGCCTCTTTAATAAACTCATACGTTATCTTTCCACGCAGTTTCTCTATCAATTCTATACGAGACATCCGCTTAACGTCTGTATCATCAATGATAACAAACGTGTCAACATCGCTCGTTTTATCTGCAGTTCCTCGAACAAGACTCCCGCCAATCACATAGGTCGCAACATACTGCACCCTACCAGTATTCAACCAATTCAACACCAACGTCTTATGAATATTCGCAACCCTCAACGCCCCTAAGAAACCGTCATCATACAACGGAAAACTCGCAGAAATAGCATCTAAAAACTCATACTTAGAGTCTAATCCATAATTCCACAAATCAACCTCTGCTGTTTTTATATGGATCCATAAATGCTCGCCTGACTCCTTCGCAAGCTGAACAACCTCTGGCTTAATCTTCCCAAGATTCTTATACTGCTCCTCAGTAATAATCATAATAATATGAATTAACTTCTTTGCAATCTCTTCTTTTGAGATATTTTCATCCTCTTCAAACAAATGAACCGCCTGCCCGGGCAAAATACCTAAAGCCTTTGTGAACGGAAACTTTTTCATAATCTTCTTCTTAAAATCTTCAAGTTTCTCTTTCATCTTCTTAAAATCAATCTGTAGAGGCTGAGATTCCGGTTCATGATGAGGTTCATGAACATGATATTTCCTCACGGATGCGAGATTCTCCGCAAGATTCTCAGGTTGTTTTTTCTCCATCTCAAAATGACAGAAAGATGCTATTTAAAGCTATGGGGATCTGATCATAAAACAAACAATAATTTATCAATCTTTAAATAGCATCCTCTTCTCTCCTACACAGGGCTCCGTAGCTCAGTCTGGTAGAGCATCGGCCTTTTAAGCCGGGTGTCAGGGGTTCAAATCCCCTCGGGGCCATTGGTATAACTGTTTCGGTATAGGCAGAAATTAAGAGTTGTTTGGTTAGGATAAAAAAATGGAGAATGGAGAATACTACGTTGAGTCTTGTATTTGGTTGAATTTATTTAAGAAAGAAGGCGATCCAACAAAAGGAATACCATACTGGAAATCAGCAAAAGATTTTATCGAACAAGTTGAAGATAAAAACGGAAAGATTATTGTTTCAACGATTGTTCTAAAAGAATTGTATTTTACTGCAAAAGAGAAGTTCAATAGAATTCAAAAATTCTTTAGAGAATCGGAATATATTGAAATTGTAAAAACAACTCCGGAAGATTATGAATTAGCAAGAAAATGGGAACACGAACATAAATCGCTTAGTTTTTATGATTACATTCATGTAGCGATTGCTAAAAGATTAAACATTCCGTTAATTACAAGAGATGAAGAATTAATAGAATTTGCGAAATCCCATATTGAAGTTTTCAAACCAGAAGAGCTAATCAGCTAATTTGTTAATCTCTTCTAAATCAATCTTTTCTTTAGATAATTTTCTTCTCAATGCTTTAACTTCTTTTACAGAATCCTCTTTACTTTGAAGAATACCAACCAATTTATCCAGAACCAACCTTCTAACAGCATCTCTTAAAACATCAGATCTACTTGAATATACGCCTGTAGCAACTAATTCATCTATTCTTTTTATAATTCCATGACTCAATCTTACCTGAATTGTATCCATTACCATTGTAGTACTATAGTGATTGTCTGAGTATTTAAGTTTTTCCATATCATTTTATTTCTTCTAGGCTAAAAATGTAAAGTTAAAAGCTCATCAAGCTAGAAATAAAGGGGAGTTCGCGCCTTTAGTCAGATCAAAAATGCAAGGTATTCAGAAAAAACCAAATCTGATAAAATCTTCTTTTATTGGAAATATTTTATTCTAATCATCAGAATTATCTATAATAACCATTTCCATAAAGGAATATATTTAATTTTTACTCCATCAATAGTTTTTTCATCTTCAAAATCTTTTGTTAAAATTAATCCTTTTTTTACTTTAAGCTCTTTTGAACATGAAACTATTCCTTTAATTTCTCTTGATTTTGTTTTTTCATCTGTGATATCATAACAGGCCTGAATAATCTCGTTAACTTTAAGACCCTCCCTAATAACAAAATCAACCTCAGAACCTTGTTTACTTTTCCAATAATTTATCTCTGCATTATTAGCCAGTCTTCTTTTTAATTCTAAGAAAACTGCATTTTCATATAATTTTCCAAAGTCCTTTTTTCCAGATATAGCAAACATAAATCCAGTATCACCTAGATACGCTTTTCTTGGATATTGAGACCTGTCTTTTATTGTCTTAGAATAAATTGGAATAAAAAAGAAAAGATACCCCTCTTCAGAACTTTTCTCAATATTCAACAATTTTTGTTTTGCAATTTTATAACCTGCACTCTTAAAAAAGTTAAGGCATTTAGATGCAGAAAAATAAGTTGATTCAATTACATATCTTCCAAATAATTCTACTGTTGATAAATTTTCTTTTGCAATCTCTGCAACATCTAAGCTAATAATATCCTTAAAATAAGAATCTATTAATCTTATTTTTTCAAGATTACCTTCTATTAAAACTGTTTCTGGAAATCCTCCATAAATTAAATATTCTAATAGCTGCTTTTCTATTTTTCCAATTCCCGCAGTTGTTTTTTCAATCTTGAATTTTTTGAAATCTAAAAACTCTTTAAAAGAAAGAGGATACAATTCATTGGATAATATCCTTCCTCTAAGGTACTTCGTTGGAAAGATAAGGTTACTTCTTGAAGAACTAACTATGATTTTTAATTTACCTTTTAGCATTTCATGGTTTCTTGAAAGCCAACTTTCCCAGTCATTGACACTTGAAATTTCATCTAATAAAAGATAACCACTATCTCCAAACCACTTAATAATTTTATCAAGAACTTCTTTATCATTTTTTATTCTGCTGTCTTCAAGATTAATATATGCAACTTTTTCATTTTGCTTTTTTAACAGATTATGAAGAATTATTAGAATACTTGTCTTTCCAGATCTTCTTACTCCCGATATTGATATGATTTTTAATTTAGAATTTGACTTGATATTCTCAAGGTCTATATTTCTCTCTATAAGTTCTCTATTTCCTGCATAGGTGTTCCATTCTTCAAAGACACTTTCTATTTCCATAATTGTTCTAATATAAAACAATATTTAAACCTTTCTGTTTTATAAGAAAACAATATTAAAAACTATTGGTGATTGATACATTTTAGCACCAAAAATTCTTCAAAGAACAACAATAAAGAGAACGCTATTAACAAGATAAATCGCTATACAAACAAGGCAGAAGTTTTTCATTTTAATGAAAGAAAGATACGCAAGAAAGAGCGACGCAAAAAAAGCAGGAAGAATAAAGTACATAAGAAGCTCTTTCTGATCAAGAACGAGAAGGACACCGAGAATCAAATAGTACACAATACCAATAAGAGAATTCGAAACACCCAGCAGTTTCCCATAGCGACTTGAAAAAGCCTTTGTACACGATACGCGTGCAGAAATGTCGCATGCAGCATGGTAGTTTCTATCTCTTTCATATTTTTTTCAACAATAAATGCATACACAGAAAGCAGAAAGCCGAGAAAACTGACAATACCTAGAACGCCCATTCCCTCCCAAAGAATACGTGCTATAAAAAGATTTACGAAACTCGCAAAAACCACCAACGTCGAAAGGTTTAAAAAGGCACTATTTATAGTAAGTGATACACGCCCAATAATTAAACAGTCATTATCGCTTCCTTCACCAATGCATGTACTGCAGCCCAAACACACTAAACTGAAGTCCGACGAGGTAAAAAAGTTACTACTCAAGTATAATATTTCTATCTCCCAATTACCAAAAATTCGCATTACCGATCGAGCGTTGTCTGAGGAATTCAACGTCGGCGATGTGGTAAAAATTGAGAGAAAGGAGGACGAAAAATTTTCCGTCTATTATCGGACAGTTATTGTGTGAGAATGGCATCAAAAAAAGATAAGAGAAATATTATCGTGGAAACATACATTGAACAGCACTCGGTTGTTGAGTCTAACATCCGTTCATTCAATGATTTCATTGAACGAAGAATCCAGAATATCGTTGAAGAATTAAACGAAACACTGCCAAACGAAGATGTTGAAGTACGCCTCGGCAAGGTTCGAGTCGGGAAACCAAATTTAATAGAGGCTGATGGCAGCACAAACGCAATCACTCCGGCAGAGGCGCGACTCAGGAACCTTACCTATGCAGCACCAGTCTACGTCGAACTCAACGTCCGTTATGGTAATCAAACAGAGAGCACCGAAGTAGAGATCGGCCGTATACCGATCATTGTGAGAAGTGCGATTTGCAACACACACTCGATGACGAAAGATAAATTGAGGGAACACTACATGGATCCACTTGATCCAGGAGGATATTTCATAATCAATGGCAACGAGCGTATTATCGTCATGTCAGAAGATCTCGCGCGCAATCAACCCTTTATCGAAGAAGGAAGACTTGGTCTCACGCTCCGTATATTTTCAGAAAGAGGAGCCTATCGAATCCCGACAACAATATCGGAAACAAACGAGGGCATCTTAGAACTTAGTTTTAGCCGCCTCAAAAATATACCTATCGTGGCAATCCTCAAGGCACTGGGGATGATAAAGGAAGCAGAAATCGCCCATACAATCAATAACGAAACAGACAGTTTAATTGTAAATCTCTACGAGTGCGCTTCAGTCCAAAACGCAGAAGATGCAATGGTCTATATAGCAGATAAATCGGGGGTGCAAGGAACAAAGAAAGAAATAGTCGACAGAATAAAACAAAGGTTAGATTCGTTCCTATTGCCGCATGTAGGCACAACAAAACAATCACGAAGCGAGAAAGCACTGACACTTTGTCATCTCGTAAATCTCTATCTACGGGCGAAAGAGAACCCCTCAATACGAACTGACAAAGACCACTATGCAAACAAACGAGTGAAACTTTCAGGAGATTTAATGGCAGACCTCTTCAGAGTAAACATGAACATTCTCGTGAGGGATATCCAATATTCATTACAAAAAATCTCAAAACGAAAGAAATTCTATTCGCTAAGAACAATCGCAAAATCCACCTTATTCACTCATCGAATCGAAAGTGCAATAGCAACAGGATCCTGGATCGGCGAACGAACAGGAGTAACGCAAAACATGGATAAAACAAATTACATGGCAGTACTCTCACAACTCCAGAGAGTAACCAGCACACTTCCCGGCGAACAAGAGAGCTTCATGGCACGAACGCTTCACCCAACTCACTACGGCCGATTCTGTCCAACAGAAACACCCGAAGGAACCGAAATAGGACTGAGAAAAAACCTTGCGCTCCTCGCAAAGATATCAACAGCAATCCTTATTGACGAATCAGCACTAATAAAACAATGTACAACACTCGGTATGAATAACGAGAAAGGAAAAGACATTTTCTTCAACGGCAAATTCATAGGCTTCACCGAACAACCAGAAGAATTCACACAGAAATTGAGGGAGATGCGCCGTCACAAAGAGATCACTCCAGAAGTAAGCATCCAGCATAAGAAAGCACTCGAGCAAGTAATAATCTCTTCTGACGTCGGAAGAGTTCTCAGACCACTACTCATTGTTGAACACGGAGCATCGAAATTAAAGCACGATCATCTCGTTCTCTTAGAGGATCGAAAGATGTCATGGCAGGACCTAATCGACCAAGGAATAATCGAGTACATTGATGCTGCAGAAGAGGAGAACGCCTATGTAGCACTGTCAGAAGAAGAGCTAACGCAAGAGCACACACATTTAGAGATCCATCCCATCGACGTTCTCGGGCTCATTACCTCGCTTGTACCTTTTGCAAATCATGATCAGAGCTCTCGACTGATGCGAGGGAGTAAGACGAATAAACAGAGCCTCGGTATCTATGCCGCAAACTATCTTGTCCGTATCGATACTGACGTATCAATACTCCACTACCCACAAAAGCCACTCGTGAGAAGTTTTATCTACGACACATTGGATGTCTATCCATCCGGGCAAAATATAGTCGTTGCAATTATGCCATTCCAAGGATACAACCTAGAAGATGCAGTAATCCTAAATCGAGCAAGTGTCGATCGCGGTGTAGGTAGGAGTACCTACTTTAGACCTTATTCAACAACAGAACTCCAATATGCGGGTGGCTTACGTGACGAGATTATTGTTCCTGAAAAAGATGTTTCAGGATATCGAACCGAAGAATCTTACCGCTTCTTAGAAGATGACGGCGTTGCGTATCTTGAAGCAGATATCCCATCAGGAAGTGTTGTTATCGGTAAAGTAACTCCTCCAAAATTCTTGTCTGAGGCGAAGGATTTAAGTATCCAAGCAAAGAAAGAAGCGAGTGCTGCTGTACGACAGGGAGAACGCGGTGTTGTTGATGCAGTATTTATCACCGCAGACAGCGAAGGAAACAAAGTTGTCCATGTGAGAACGAGAGATTCGCGCTTACCTGAAGTTGGTGACAAATTCTCCTCGCCACATGGTCAAAAAGGAGTTATCGGCCTCATTGCAGAACCAGACGACATACCATTCACCTCTCGTGGTGTTAAGCCTGATCTCATGTTCAACCCTCACGGCATTCCAAGTCGTATGACACTCGGTTATCTAGTTGAATTATTAGCAAGCAAAACGGCAGCAATTACCGGAGAGATCATGGACGGGACACCATTTACCGGGGCACACGTAGAAGAACTCGAACGAGAACTCCAAGACGCCGGTTTCAGCTTTGACGGAAAAGAAACCCTCTATGACGGTGTTACAGGAAAAAAATTAGAAGCAAAAATCTACATCGGAAACATGTACTATCTAAAGCTACGAAGGATGGTAAAAAATCTTCTACATGCACGAGCATCAGGAAAAGTAGCACTCCTAACGCGCCAGCCCGTTGAAGGAAGAGCAAAGGGAGGCGGTCTCCGATTAGGTGAAATGGAACAACAAGCACTTGCCGGCCATGGTGCATCACTACTCTTAAAAGAACGCTACGACTCGGACAAGACCGTTGTATACATCTGTAAGGAGTGCGGTTCTCTCGGTTACGAAGACGTAATCCACAACAAAAAGATCTGCTCACTCTGTAGCAGTATAGATGCCGAGCCAATAGAGGTCTCATACGCTTTCAAGTTACTTATTGACGAGCTTCTTGGTCTTGGCATTCACACAACCTTCGAATTAAAAAACAAATACGAACGATGAGCATAGAAATATTCAGAAAACAAGTACGAACACTGAGGTTTAATCTCCTAAGTCCTGAACAGGTTAAACGACTGAGTGCTGTAAAGATCGTTACTCCTGAATTGTACGATATCGATGGATTCCCTGTTGACGGCGGATTAATGGATCTCCGCCTCGGCGCAATCGACCCAGGTGTACGATGCAGAACCTGCGGAAAACGGGTTAAAGAATGCCCTGGACATACAGGAAGTATCGAGCTCGCACGTCCTGTCCTCCACATAAAATACATCCCACTTATCGAACTTTGTCTACGGAGCTTCTGTACACGATGCGGGAAGCTGACACTGAGTGAAGAAAAACAAGCACGCTATAAGCCAGTCGAACGATCAAAAAAGGCGCGTGATGCACGCAAGTGTCCTCACTGCCAAGAATCACACGGAAAAATTAGATTGGAAAAACCAACAAGTTTCTTTATCGAAAAGAAGAGACTTAGCCCTATCGAAATCCGCGAGAGGCTTGTTACCATTCCCGATGATGAACTTAGAAAAATTGGAATTAATCCAAAAACAGCTCGCCCAGAATGGGCTGTGCTCTCGCTCCTTCTCGTCCCCTCAGTCACTGTTCGCCCATCAATTACACTAGAAACAGGCGAGCGCAGTGAAGACGATCTCACGCACAAATTGAGTGATATCATCCGAGCAAACCAACGGCTCTGGGAAAACCTAAATGCGGGCGCACCAGAGGTAATCATAGAGGATCTCTGGGATCTCCTCCAATACCATATCACAACATTCTTCGATAACAATGTATCAAGAATTCCTCCTGCACGTCATCGCTCAGGCCAACCGCTCAAGACCATCACTGAAAGAATTAAAGGAAAGGAAGGCCGCATTCGTCACAATCTCGCAGGAAAACGCGTTAACTACTCTGCTCGAACAGTACTCTCAGCTGACCCGTATTTGCGAATCGACGAAGTAGGCATACCACGTGAAGTTGCAATAGTCGTTACCGTCGCTGAAGCAGTGACAAGCATAAACATCGAAGTAATGAAAGAGCTTGTACGTCGTGGTGAAGAACATCCAGGCGCAAACTACATAATACGACCAGACGGTCGTCGTAAGAGAGTCACCGCAGATTTAAAAGAGGAGATCGTTGCCGAGTTACAACCAGGCTATAAAGTCGAGCGCCACCTAAAAAACGGCGACATCGTATTATTCAACCGACACCCAACCCTACACAAACAAGGATTAATGGCTCACTATGTACGAGTTCTACCGGGGAGAACCTTCCAAATCCACCCCGCAGCAGCAGCACCCTACAACGCAGACTTTGACGGTGACGAAACAAACATCCACAGTCCACAAACAGAAGAAGCACTCGCTGAAGCAAAGATACTTTTGAATATCAGTAATAACATCATCTCCTCAAAGAATAATACAAATCTCGTTGGAACAGTCGCCGATGCAGTGACAGGGCTCTACAGCTTAGGAAAAGACACACTTAACCGAGCGAGTGCAAATCAACTATTATTTACCACAGGCATTATTAACGGATTAAGAAAAAAAGAGCTAGACGGCAGAGAGATATTCGCACAAATTCTCCCCAAAGGTACAACTATTCATATCCCAACAATCCTAAGCGGAAGTAAAACATTTGGTATTGAAACAGGAGAGATGGTAAAACTAATAGACAAAGAATTTGGTCGTGACGTCACCGTGGCTACTATACACAAAGCCTTTAATCTCGGCATGAACTATCTCACGCGCAAAGGATACACACTATCGCTTGAAGATCTAAACGTCCCTTATAAAGCAAAAGAGATAACAAAAGAAATCCTTACACAAGCAGAAAAGAAAACAACAGAGGTTATCGAAGCATATAAACAAGGGACACTCGAACCGATACCTGGAAAGAGCGTTGAGGAAACACGCGAGACAAGGATCCTCCAGATTCTCAATGGCGTGAGAACCGAGATAGGCGAAGTAGTCAAGCAGTATGTTGATCCCAAAGGAAATCTAAACAAGATGATTCAATCTGAGAGTGGGGGGAGTATCCTCAATGTCACCCAAATGGGTTGTTGCGTTGGTCAGCAGTCACTCTGGAACCAGCGTATCAATTTTGGTTATAATAAAAGAACACTCCCTTTCTTCAAGGAAGATGATCTTAGTCCAGAAGCACGAGGATTTATCAAGTCACCCTTCTTTAATGGATTGAAACCAACAGAATTCTTTTTTGGTGCAATTACCGGAAGAGACAGCCTCATGGACACAGCCCTCAGAACACCGAAGTCAGGGTATCTCTACCGAAGATTAGTAAGCGCGCTACAAGATCTCAAGGCAGAGTACGACGGAACTATTCGAGATGCTTCAGAAAATATAATCCAGTTTATCTATGGTGGTGATGGAAAAGACGTCTCAAAAATTCACTTGAAAGAAGACAAACTTGCCCCTGGTGAAGCAGTTGGAGTAGTCACCGCACAATCATTCGGAGAAGCATCAACACAGATGGTTCTTAACGTATTCCACCATGCAGGCGTCGCTCAGATGCAGATTACACTCGGACTGCCGCGTCTTATCGAGATCCTTGACGCACGAAAACAGCCATCAACACCGATTATGGAACTCTACGTCGAACGAGACTACAATAACGAAAAAGAGGCGCGTATTTTAGCAGAGAAGATAAAGGAAGTAAAACTAAAAGATGTTCTATCAGCGATCAATATCGATTTCGGCGGGAAAAAAATCGAGATTGAATTACGCGGGACAGCCCTAAAACACAGTCACACGAATCCTCAACGCATTCTTGAAAAATTAAGCGACAAGAAATTCAAAGTACGACTGCATGATATGAAGATCTTCTTGAACGTCTCCGATCTCAACTTTAAAGAGATGTATAAACTAAAAGAAAAACTGAAAGGAACGGTCGTGTCGGGAGTAAAGGGCGTTCCTCAGGTTGCCGTGTCAAAGCGAGGACGCGACTTCGTTATCTTAGCGGCAGGATCAAATCTAAAGGAAGTTATCGAAATAAAAGGAATCGACAGAGAAAGAGTATTCTCAAACGATATTCATGATGTCCTGAACGTCTTCGGTATAGAAGCGGCATATCAGACAATCATCAATGAAATAAAAAAAGTTATCGAGACACAAGGACTTGATATAAACGAGCGTCATCTAAAACTCGTTGCCGATGCAATGACATCATCAGGAATAGTAAAGGGTGTAACGCGCATGGGCATCATCACCGATAAGGCAAGTGTACTCGCGCGCGCAACCTTTGAGACGCCAGATAAACAATTCGTTAATGCGACCATTCAAGGCGCCAAGGATGAGTTAAAATCAGTAATCGAAAACATCCTTTTGAATCAAGCTATTCCGGTAGGCACCGGTCTTCCCGGACTTCTTGTAAAGGTCACCGGACCACTCACGAGAAAACAAAAGAGCGCAAAAGACAAGGAAGAGTAGCAACGCTTACATTTCTCGGTAAATCTTAAGAAGCGCGTATCCTGCTACAATCACAAATAGAACACTAAGCCATTGACCTGGTGTAAGTACCGCATAACGTATATCCTCTCTAAGAAAGTCAAGACCAAACCTACCAAGAGAGATGAGAAGAATAAAGAGGAAAAAGAGAAAGCCTTCTTTTCTGTTCCTTTGTTTTTTCTTTATGGAGAAGAGAATCCCCAAAAGGAGAAATCGTCCAAAAGCCGCATAAAGCTGAACAGGATGACGACAGCCCTCGACACCCGGAAAGATAACGCACCACGAAACATCGCTTACAATGCCGACAATCTCCCCATTAATAAAGTTTGCAATCCTCCCAAGCGCAAGAAAGAATACTACTGGGATGATTAATAGATCTGCAAGCTTAAGAAATGAAATATTTTTTCTTCTTGTATAGAAAAAAGCAGTTGATACCGCGCCAACAAGCCCCCCATGAAAACTTAAACCTCCACGCCAGATCCGTAGTATCTCGTGTGGATTATCTAAGAAATATGAAAAATCCCAAAGAAGAATATGAAAAACGCGCGCACCAATAACTGTCCCCAGGATACTAATAATCAAAAAGTTATAAATATCCGATTCGTGCAGCTCAAGTTCTTTATTTCGAACAGATCTTTTAAGAACAAACACGAGAGTAACAAATGCGAGAATGTAAACAAGCGAGTAATACGTAAGCTGGAAAGAGCCTACACGGAAAATAGTCGGATCAATACTAAGCACAATCATCCAAGGAAAACCATATTTATATAGTTGCCATCCTTACGCCGTCTAAGCACGCGTAACGGCCTTCTGCATCACGAACTGCAAATCACGAACAGCATTAAGGACGCGCACGTCGGGAGATAATACATACACATGATCATCAACAGATCGAACAGCACGAAAAATCCGCTGTAAAAATTCCCGTCGCGCTTTATCTTTATAAAAAGTCCAATACTCCGCAGGATGTTTCTCATACAAAACCTTCCAAAATATATCCTGTGCATTCGGATTAGGATATTTTGTAAATATAACAGACCGACATATCGCTCCAGGAAAATCAACACCGCGCGAACACTTTGTTGTAAACAACATCTTCACAACCCCCTGTTTAAACAACTCGACACTCTTCCCGAATACGTCTTCTTTTTGTGAGCTCACCAAGATCTCTGAACACATCACATCATACAAACCAAGATCACGCTGCTCAGAGTCAGTAGGTAAATCCTGAAATGCCTGCACATGAACAAGCACTGGCAACGGAGCTTTTACAACACACGCACCAAGCGCGCTAAGATAATCTTCCCGCGTATATCGTCCTGAACTAAAATGAGAGTACTTGCAATCAAACTCCTTTCCAGTACGAATAATCTCAATAGTCCCTGGATTAAGACATTCTGCCTCAACAATAGCATAATCAGAAATACGAAAGATTTTCTGGATAACTTCCTCGCTATGCAACGTTCCAGACATAAAAATCAACGTCTTGCTCCGTTCCATCAAATCCTGGAATGTAGAAGACAGATTAACGCTCGCCAATGTTACGATCAGATTATCTTCGTCTTTTCGATACTGAACAAACACGTCATCGAAAATATCCTTAAAATGGTGTGCAATCTCGAGAAGTTTATTTCCATAATTCAACTCATCAATAACAATCTCTGCCTCAAGTGCAGCATCTCCGATAGCCAAAGAAAGAAGATGTGCAATCTGAGTTTCCCGCAAGGAATATATCTCCTTAGAATCAATCCCGAGAGCACGGCTACGCTGTTCTTCAACATCAATAAGTTCAATAATTTTCCTAATCTTCTCTTTCACTCCAGAATGATCAGGCACGATCATCTCAAGCGCGCGCGCAAGGCGCGTCAAGTTAAGAGATTCTTGCTGAAACAAATCATCCAAAAAATCGTCGGCTTCATCAATAATATCAACCTCTGTCGCAGGCTTCCGTCCAATACGAAGCTCAGCCATGTACTTTGCCGCATTAAAGATAATAACATCAGCCATAACATACGCAAGATATTGATCATAGTATGAACATCCTTCTTTCCGATGATAAAATACATATCTCCTCCCATCAGCGCCAGCGTAGCTATATTTTCGAGCATCACGCAACAAACGAATCTCAAAATCAGCTGGCAGAATAGGACTCCAGTAGGGATTAGCCGGCGCAATCAGGATTCTTCCAATATCCTCCATAAGAATATCCCCACGAGCATCTAACAACGGATTATTCCTATAATACTCAACGAGCTGACTATAATTCCTCTCATGAATCTTTATCGTCTCAGGAAGATACAGATCAGCACATGAAATCCCTGGTTTGATAATGGAATCGTGATTCTCCCTCCCGCTAATCATCGCAATCTTCATCCTGCTTCCATCACGCTTCAGAACATACTTCCGTTCCATATAATCTTTCTCGTACTGCTTCTGGAGAGCCTTGACAGGCACAACAATAGAAGTCCGCCCAAGTACACGACCAACATTCAACGCGATCGCAGACTTTCCAGTACCACATGCCCCGTGTAAAAAGATAACCTTCTTTCCCTTCTGGACAAGATCAACAATCTCTCGCACAACATCTTCCTGCGTCTTTCCATTCGAAAAACGAAGCGGCTCCAACGCAGTACCATTATCATATAAGTTCCAATATTCCTCCTCGTTAAAAATATCAACAACAGTTTTTTCTTTGTCCTCTTTTAAAAAAGTCAAAGAATCAGATCTCTTCAACGCTGAATCATTACCATTCTCAGGCAGGAGAGGGGATTCAGCAGCAACATGAACACCATCAACACCCGCTATCTTCCCTGACGCATCAAAGATCATTCGCGACATAAAATCACCTAAGGGTTGTAATACACGTACTCGCAATCATATCATCCATCACTAAAATTATTAAATCTTTCGTTTCTCGCTAATGACCGCCGCCGGAATCTCCAGTATGTCCACCGGTGTCTCCTCCGCTATACGATCCAGTGTCACCACCAGTAGAAGTCGTTGTACCTCCTGTAGTAGAAGTCGTTGTACCTCCACCAGTAGAAGTCGTTGTATCTCCTGTAGTAGAAGTTGATCCACTATCGCCAGTATATGTTCCTCCAGAATACGTCCCTGTATAAGTCCCGCTTCCAGAGTATGTTCCTGTATCTGTATGGGTTGTGTCGCCGCTGTATGTTGCGCCACTATAACTCCCTTCTCCTGTATGACCGCCGGCCCCATAATAACTAGTACCACTAGAATCATAATAAACACCACCGTATGCTCCTGTTGTTCCACCAGAACCTGTCCACGTACCATCAGGATTATGTGTCCAGGTATTCCCATAATGATCTACCTGTGTCGCCTCGCCAGTAGATGTAGTTCCTACAGGATTGTAAACATATACTCCCTCTGAATTCTTCGTATAATATCCTCCACCAAAAGTATACGATCCTCCGCTTCCAGAACCCCCTTCCCCATGATAATAACCATACGTATTCCCACTTTCTGTTGTTGAAGCTGTTCCGCCGCCAGAGCCTTCTCCGCTCTGAGTAGTCACTCCTGTTGAAGGATTGTATGTCTCTCCTGTTGTAGAACAACCCCACGTCCCACTCGAACTATCATAACTCCAACTCTTTCCCGAAGGATCACTATACCCACCAGTTCCGCTCGTCGTTGTACCCGGGCTATATGCAGGGGTACTCCCCGCCTCATATACCTTCCCCTTATGATCTACATACGATCCATCATCGCGCACCGCGTAATAATTATTAGGCGGAGGCACATACTTTTCACCGCTTGAAGATTCCCATGTGTCTTCTTTAAATGTCCATGTCGTTCCTTCAGGAGTAATATAACGCCCATCACTCTCGTGTCCCACCGGCGCAACAGTTATTAATGGAGCACTATATTTTTCTCCGCTTGAAGATTCCCAGTCGCCACTTCCTTTATACGACCAACTCTCACCGGCCTGATCACTATACTTATATGACTTACTCGCTACATCATACGAGGTATGTTCGACATGTGATGATACCTCTGGTACATACACCTTCCCTGTAGCAGAATCTATATAATTACTATATTCTGGATTATACTCCCAAATAACACTCTTCCCACTCTCTGATTCATAAACAAACCCTGTCGGTTTCTGTTCAATCTTCCCCCCTCCAACAATCTCATGCGTTCCAGGTTGATAAGAATGCTCCTCACTTGAGCCATCTGGTTTAATAACCTCGTATCCAGTAGCTGAATACTTATATTCATATGTCCCTTCATCTGTTTCTACTTCATATTCATGTACTTCATCTCCTCGTAAATAACCCTTCGCACTCTCAACAAACCCCTCAGGATATTTTTCTTCGTAGCCAATGCCAACAGGAGTAGTATAGGTATATCCCTCCTTAGTAAACTCATATTCATAACCAGTCGCAGGATCAATATACTCTCGCCCCTCAAGAAAACCACCACCTGCCTCAACCTTTCCTTCCGCAATTAATCCCTCAATTTTATCAATCCGCCCAATAGGAATTACCTCAAGCTCAGGATCAATATCAATAAATCCAGGTGGAATATAATCTTCGCCATACGACTTACGAAACTCATCAGCAAAACGCTCAGTCACGATACGCGTAGCTTCCTCCTCACTCTTTCCCTCCGCGATCAATCGTTCATACTGCGTATCATACTCGCCCTCTAACTTCTCCGCCACTTCCTGTACCTTCTTTGACTCCTCATACATCTGCTGAATACCCTCAGCACGATCAGGATACTTCTGAATAATCTCATCCTTCTTCCGTTCATAGTCTTCTACATTTCTCCTATTCTCTTCAGCTATTTTCTCACGTATTTCTTTAATATTCTCATAAGTCGGTAATCCCTCTAACACACGATCTCGCTCTTCATCACCAACATCACGATACCGAACATCGCTATAAAATCGATCAGCATTCAAAATCAAATGCTCAGCAGCTGTAAACTGCCCATGTGCCTTCCCGTAATCTCCATGAGCAAGAGCAGCCTCACAAATCTGTAGTTTCAACACTGCATTCTCCAATAATATCCCTTCTGTCGTTGTATCCTCGCCCTCTTCCTCAGTCTGCTCAATCTTCTCTTCCAGTTCAATAACATCTCCTCGTAATTCCTCAATCTTCGCTTCACTCACCTCTTCCTTTACCGTATTAGCAACACCCTCTTCTTCCTTCTCCTCTTCAACCTCTAACGAAACCTCAAGCGTCGTAATCTCGCTTCGCTCAGCAACATCCTCAACAAACGCTTCCTCCAATTCGCTGAAAGCAGCCTCTTCCTCAATAGTCTCTTCACGCAAATCTCCGATCAACGTGTCGGCATCTTCCTCGCCAATCTCTCCTGCATTCACTGCTTCCTGCAACTCATTATCAACTACCTCTGCATAATTGCTATGATCGATAACATCATCCTGGAGTTCAATAAAATCATGGAGGCTTGTATCCTCAGAAGAAGTAAACTCATCATAGGTTACTCCGCCGCTCTCCGCAATCCCTTGCACATCCTCATGAAAATCCTCGAGAAGAACAGAAGCGCTATCTGCAGCTTCTTGCGCTTCACTATATTCTCCATCCTGGATCATCGCGTGCATCTCTGCAAACCGTTCATCCAAATACGCAGCCTCTAAAGAGGCCTCTGCTTCATGCGACGTCGCAAGTGCCAATCGAAAATCCTCCCACAATAAGTCAAATGTATAAAGAGCGCTATCAGGAGAAGTCCCTGGATCAACGAAACTTTCATCTATATCGCCACTAGTTTCCCCACCCTCCTGAGCAAACGCTACCGTAGAAAATATAAGGAGTAAACTAACAAATAGTACACCCACCTCGCCTCTTTTCATTTCTATTATATGCGTTCTACATTCTTAAATTCTTCTATTGACTGTGTTATCACCCGCTAGTTTAAACAAAGGCTATTTATTTATTCGTGATTAGTACAAATTGGCACTAAACGTGCCTCCTTACACAAATATCAAATGGTAAGTTAAAAACACTTTCGTTTCTATGATTAAATCTGAATAAAAAATAAGAGTGTTACTATTTAGGATTTAATTAACATAATTTGTTTTATACTAATCAGCGCAATTATCTATAATAAAGCCTATTTGCTATTCTGCTCTTCTCTCACATCAAACGGTCTTTCAAGCATCGGTTTTATAATAGCCATTTCTGCTTCAGTTACTATTGTATCTTTGAAAATAGCATATCCTAAATCCAAAGCTTTATCTAACTTTTTCACCCCCCTAAGATCCGCTCCCTCAAGATCCGCTCCCCCAAGATACGCTCCCCCAAGATACGCTCCCCTAAGATTCGCTCCCCTAAGATTCGCTCTCACAAGATCCGTTCTTTTAGCAACAACGTACGGCAAGTATAATCTGGGTGCTGAAACTTGAATTAATCTGGAACCTGATATATTTAGGGGATCTTGTATATATTCGAGATATTTTGCTTCAATATATTGTCTCATTGAAGTGATCTGTTCATCATCAAATCCAGATCCCTCGGGCAATCTTAATCTAGTAAGATCTCTTTCTTCACTAAGCACCATGCTTACAAATTCATCAGGCGTAATATCTCTTAGTTGAACAACCATAATTTATTGGGCGCTCTTAGGTTTATAATTCTTTCTATGAGGTCACTATATAGTTTCTACATATTACGTATATCTCTCAATCTGAATAAAAAATAAGAGTGTTACTATTTAGGATTTAATTAACATAATTTGTTTTATACTAATCAACAGGCACACCAGCAGCACTTGCAGCAGCCTCACTATCATAAACTTCTATCTCACAATTATCATCAGTAAGAATCCTTCGTCGCTCGTGGTGAGTCCTCGTCTCAACAACTCCATCACCATCAAAATCCATATTAATAATCTGTCCTGTCTGCGGTTCAACAAAAACCAAGCTCCCATCAGGAGCGTGGACATCAGTCACCGCATGTGCTCTCGTTGTCGTCCCAGTATTATCATAACACCAAAACGCAGTGAACGTCGCATTATACCCTCGCGCCGTTAAATTTCGCTCTAAATCATCAGAAAAATCATCACAATCGTACGTCCCCGGCGTATAATTGCCTCGGGCAACACCGGTATCATTGACTGCCTGTGTTAAATTCCTTAACCAATCACTCTGAGAAGTGGTATTAACAAGACTAAAATTTCGCACATCTCCCAGTTTCGCTCTCCTGCCGTGCTTCGGCGGGATGCATTCAACAACCGCCCCTCCACTATCCCTACACTGCACAATACCCATCGTACTACATTGTTCTCTCCCAAATTGATTAAAACAGCACAAAAATTCCTGACACACATCACCAACCCTATCTCGATCGCCATCATACTGATCAGGGTTATAATCCTGCGGGCAATTATCTTGCTGATTCTTTACACCATCGCCATCACTATCAGACTCGACAACAACCGCACGAGCCCCGACTACAATAATGACGGCCATCAAAATACCCACAAACCAACCAACTCTTTTTCTCATGCCTTATGAACTTTACGCTATTTATATATATAAAGGTTCCGTCAGCTTGATGCTAGCGAATTAATATCCATACACACTACAGTTTGGTTAATAATCCAAATATTCTATCTTTCTCCTCATCTTCTAGGTCTTTAAATATATCTTTCTCAAAAAGTTGACATTTTCCATATAACTCATCTAAAAACTCTCTTGGGTGTAAGTGAATGTGCAAATGATTAACTTTTAACTTATCTTGTTTTAGGAATGGCCTATAATTTTGTCTTATATCACATCCCTTAGCAATTTTAGAAAGAATTTTATCTTGAAATTTGATAACCATTTTCATCAAATCTTTTAATTCATTTTCTTCAAGCTCAGATAATTTTTCTATGTGCCTTTTTGGAATCACTAATGTATGCCCTTCCATTAATCTAGGATTACTTAGTATTACTAAAGAGTGTTCAGATTCTTCCAAAACCCGAGTCTTTTCTTCATTTATCTTACAAAAAGGACATTCTATTTCTTCCATTTTCAATATTATTAATCTTCAGTAAGGTCTTCATTTGAAGACTTTACTAGTATTTAAACTAAATAAAGAAAACAATTCTGTATCTAAAAGTGAGTTAGATACCCTTGAAACAGTCGAAATTATTCCAGAAAAAATTAAACTAGAACTTCCTCAATCTTTGTGATAAATTCATCAGCATCACTTAATGCCGTTTGGGCCATTTCTTTTGTTATACTAGGCGTTGCATCATACTGAGCCGTTTCTCTATTTGTTTTTGTTTGCATCAATTTTATTATTAATTGTTCACTTAAAGTATAAGCTTTTGTTAGTTTGTGAATATCTTTAGTTTCCAGATTTTTTCCGTTTTTATTTTGATCATTGACGTAATTTAATTCCAAAACTGTGATTGTTGCAGCATGACTTTTGGATTTAAAACCCAGTTTTGCCAATGCGGATAGTGCAGAAGTGTACATAGCATAATAGGAAACAATTATCACCCAATCATACATTTCAAAATCAGTTGCAAGATTAAGCATTTTTCTTAGTTCTTCTTGATCGGATATATTATTCATAAGATTTGCAACAGTGAAATTCTTTCTTGCCTTGGTAATATAGGGTTTTTCTAATTTTTTATATTCCTCATTCTTGAGAAGCTGTTCTTTTTTCAAAAAACCTTCAATCTGATTTTTTAGTACTGTTTTTCTGTCTTTCATGCTATCACTCTCCAAAATAATTCATGACCATATAATGAAATTCCAAACTCTTTAGTCTCTTTTCCAACATTTAATTCCTTGGAGTTTAACATTTTTTTTAATTCTTCAATATTTGTTATTAACGGACTAATTTTAACGTTATGTGAGTATTGGAAACCAACACACTCTCTTTCTATTGCTTCTCTTAGGTTCTTATCCTTCAGATCATTTACTATAAACATTAAATCAATATCAGATTGTTTATTTGCAGTTCCTTTTGCATAGCTTCCGAATAAAACAATTGATAACAATTCAGAGATGTATTTTTCAGTCAGTTTTGATATCAAAGATTCAATTACAGATTTAAGCTTTTGATTTTTATTATATAATTCCTCTTTTCTTCTAATGTCAAGTTCTTGAAGGAGATGTCTTGTTTTTGGACTTTCTAAATTTAATTTGCATTGTTTAGAATTACCTATTTTTAATACTTTTATGATTCCTTCTTTTTCCATTTCAGCTATATGATTATACGCTGGAACATACCCTATTTCCAATAATTTAGAAATTTGAGATATAGTTAGCCCTAAATCCATGTTCTTTCTCATTAGTCCTATAATCTTTAGTAAGGTTTCTTGTCTCATTGTTATTCTCTACCTAATAGATAATACTATCTATTCAAGTATATAAAGGTTCCGTCAGCGTTTTTTACACTAAAAAAAGAAAACAATTCTGTATCAAAACCAGTAAAAGACTATCTTACTAAATATCTAGGAGGTGCTGCAAAAAAGTCTATTTTTAATTGAGTTGGTGTTGATGTATGTCGTTGTGTCAACATTCCCAGAGTGTCCAATACATTTCCAACTCTTGCATAAACCTTACCTTTACTATCAAACACTGGGTATACCCTTTCTTCTTGAGTGCCATCTTTAGATAGCCTTACTATTTTTGTTTTAGCCTCAGCACTTTTATCAGCGGTTTCTGTACTAACCCTAATGCCCGCCCCTCCCCTCATATACCCATATGAAGTCTTAAAAGCCAATTCTCTCAGTATATCTAAATCACCATTACTTGCTGCGATATTTTTTGTTTCCCTTCCGACTAACCCAGAATAAATTTTTCCATATTCAGTTGAAGGCCTAGGGAAAAAGAGATACCTCACTGCAGACCCATCGCCCAATTCATAATCAAAGGCCTGACTTTCTCCTAATCCTACTGGACTTATGCCGTATCTATCTATTATGCCTTGCTCAAAAACCCTTAAAAATGATTCTATACGACTTCTTAAACTCCGAGCATCATGAAAACCATCAGCATTTTTTGGATTAAGATTAGCAAATCTCTTAAGTTCCAAGTATACACACATTTCTTCAATCTTTTCATCTAATGGAAGTTTTTCATCAGTTTTAGGATCCTTTACTGCTAAATCTTGTTTATTAAACCTAGTTGAATTTTCAGTTCTAAATCTATCCATTTCAGTTAGAAGGTATTCAATAAAAATATAAGCATCTGTATCGACTTTTCTACTCCCCTCCCGAGTTACTCCTGTTTCACTATCTGCTATTACCGTATCTAGAAAACCTCTAGTTGACGATAAAACAGTTTCATATGACGTACTACTAGTAGGATACACACTAACAACAAATTTCTTGCCATTAAGAAGATTGTCAGTTGAATATGCGCCCTTCAAGATTCCTTCTGAATCTAAACCTACTTCTCTTACTGCTTCAGTAAAAGCCTCTTCTTTGAGTGCTGTGCTAAAAGGCCCTATTACATACTCGTCCAAAGTGGGTTTGGCAGTTCTTCTTCCATAATCAAATGATCTTGCATCTAGTTCTTCTACTTCCTCTGAACTTAAACCAGTAGCAAGTGCTCCGCCAGTTTCAACTATTGATGGTAGCTTTATCATCCTTGAATTCGTTTTTCTCATTTTAACCCCCCTAAACCTCAAGAATTTTCAAGAGGTTTTATCAATTATCACTCTTCTTAATCTACAAACAGCTACTTATTTATAAAATTATGTTTTTTAAATAGAACAGAACTCCCACACTACAACATACACGGCGCGTTCGGCGCTTCGCGCCTCACAAATAATTGCAGCTATTTCCAAGAATCCACAACCGCCTCTTCAACCAACAACAATAAAAACAGAGCTTTCTATAAAGGAAAATGTATGAAATGAAACCCCTCATGAAAGAACGTATGCAAACACTCCTCCCAAATAAAGACGACTTCAACGCATTCGAAAGCATAATCCATACCTCCCCACAAAACATCATCCGCTGTAACACGCTAAAAATCGCTCCAAACGAATTACTAGAAAAACTCACGAAAAAATGGACAATACTCCAACCATGGAAAGAATATCCAGAAATCCTCATTGTCAATCAGAATCTCGCTCCCGGCGAACTTGGGAACGCCATCGAGCACATCCTCGGTTATTACTACATCCAAGAATTATCCTCAATGCTTTCAGTTATTGCGCTCAATCCACAGCCTCATGAATTCATCCTCGATCTCTTTGCTTCTCCCGGTTCAAAAACAACACAAATTGCAGCAAAAATGCAAAACAAAGGAACGCTCCTCGCGAACGATCTCAAAATTAACAGAATCATGATACTCGCATCAAACCTAGAACGCGCCGGCGTTTCAAACACAATCGTTACGAAACAAGACGCAATAACCCTCTGTTCAAAGCTAGCACATACAAACTACAAATTCGACAGAATCCTCCTTGACACGCCCTGCTCAGGAGAAGGAACACTCCGCTCAAGCCTAAAAACTCTTCAAATCTGGAATCTAAAAGTAATCAAAAAATTATCAAACCAACAAAAAAAGTTCATAGCCTTCGCGCTCAAATGCCTTAAAAAAGAAGGTACAATCGTCTACTCAACCTGCACGCACACGCCTGAGGAAAACGAAGAAGTTGTTGAGTTTGCGCTCAAAAACTTCCCGCTAAAAATAGAATCAATCAGCCTTCCAATAACCAGCCGTCCTGGCATTACGTCCTGGCAAGATAAAACATTCTCACAAGAAGTAAAAAGAGCCTGTCGCATCTATCCGCATGATAATAACACCGAGGGCTTTTTCCTCGCAAGATTCACGCTCACCGAGGAAATACAATGAAAAAATACACAACAGACTACCCTCGAGAAAAAAGAACAATAAACGATTTAGATGATATCGGCGTAGAAAGAATAGAAAAAGATCTCAGAATCGCACTGAGAAAGGCAGTTGCGAATGATATGTTCAATGATCTTATCGCAATCCCAAGAACAACAGACATAGCCTTACTTATCGATCTCAATCAAAAGATTCTCGAGGAAATCGCAAACCAGTGGAATCTAACTCTGCAATATGGAAACAAGCCAGAAAAAATAGACTATAATACAGTGCGATTTGGAAGGAGAATAAAAGATTGGGTAACCTTAATTGCGCTCCAAGCAAATAGGATAGACTATAGAGGGATAAATGCAAGTTTAACATTTTACTATCTAGATCGTTCCTACTACCTAAAAAGAATCACAGAAACAACAAGAGATAGAGAAACAACAACAGCATGGCTCTTTTCATACACGGATAAACACACAATAGACGCTCTCCCGAGACATAGTACATCAGAAATTGAAGTAAGCCTCGAAGAGAAAGACCGAATGCAGATCTATAAACATCTATTCAAAACCCCACAAGCAGGAAGGCGAGAATGAATGTAAAATTCCTAAAAGCAACAGAGAAGAAAAAGCTACTCGAAGAATTAGAAAAGATCTACGGCATCACAAACCTACCCTACCTTCTTTTCGAAACAGGAAAGAAAAAAATACGCGGTTTCACAGGAGATCTAACGAAAGGAGAACTCATAAAGTTAGGAAAAACAATCAACATTGAACTCATTGGCATCTATCTCATAAGCAAGAAGGATACTGATCCACGAATAAATTTCGATGCCCTATCACTCCTCAAGAATCAAATAACAAAAAACATAATCGAGATAAATGAACAAGAATTCGACAACTGGCGCAGAGGCGCAGACCTGGACATAAAAAAACAAAAAGGAACACTGATCCCAAAACACAAAGACGATCTCGTTGGCATTGGAAAATCAAACGGGGATAAGATATTTAACTACCTCCCAAAAGAAAGAACAATAAAGAGATTCTACAAAAATTATTCTACATAGACGGCACTGTTAAATTAAAAGGTGATAGCTAATTTTACTCTCGTTATTTTATAATATTTATTTAACCGAACCTTTTAGCTTTATCGTCGCTATCTTCCTATTTATCACCCATTATCTTTACAGAAGCACATAGATAAACTATACAAAGAAAAAAACAATTTAGATCGGCATAAATCATATATAGCAATTACCTAGTAGTAACTAATCAAATGGTTTATAAACCCTATTTTTCACAATAGAGCATGGTATCAGAATTAAATGCAACAAGAAAAGTATACATAGGATTTTATGGCAGAACTGTAGAGCAGATGCCAAAATTAATAGTAGATGGCAGAGTTCCTATGTCTGTTGCTGGATTAATGCGAAAAAGACTTGAGGTTAGAAATTCTAACGCTGCTGTTGAAACTTGGATATATGATTCTTTTAAGACTGGAGATGCTGTTGTTTATCATCCCGATGGCAGAGTCAAAATTGTTTTAGATTCTCAAACTCTAAGAGAAATAACTCTAAAAAGTGAACTAAGAAAAGGAGCCTTAGTTTCGACAGAAGACGCTTATAGAGCTTCGCAAGGAGAAGAATTTAAGGAAGGAGAACTTGGAAAGGTAAACGAATGGCTTACGAAAGAGCAAGTTAAGGCTCATCCAGTCTTGAAAGTTTTGGCAAGAGATCAGGAATTGCTGAGGGATTATGCCGATTGTATTTTTGCTAAAGGAGAAGAAATGTTTTATTATGATACTGCAATGGCCGTACTCCCAAGTTCAGCACAAGGAAACACGCCTGAGTTGAGGGCCTGGTTTATCAGCAGCTTTGGGTTTGGGCCTGGGTCCAGGTCTGATGTCCATGGCGATTCCGACCTTGGTGTTGACTATGGTTGTCTTGTCGGTATAGCGCAGGAGGCGCTAAGTGCGCCGGGCAAAGGTGCTTCAGATATTAGAGCTTATACAATAGAAGACTTAAGAACTTTTGATAAAACAATGAGGGGTTTAGAAGGAACTTTACATCCTAACGTATTAATACCATTCCTAGAATTAAGAAAGAAACTTGAACCCTATCCTCCTAAAAGTATTGGAACTTATACAATAGAAGACTTAAGAACTTTTGATAAAACAATGAGAGGTTTAGAAGGAACTTTACATCCTAACGTATTAATACCATTCCTAGAATTAAGAA
>CAZBTP010000006.1:0-14906 GCA_964494915.1 Candidatus Woesearchaeota archaeon | reverse complement strand
AGAAACTTTAATTCTATTCTCCTAAAGCCCTTGACCGCTCACTCCTAATCCAAGAGAGGTTGCTTACGAAACTGAAAAATCCGTCACATTTGTGTCATTTCTTCAAAAATACTAACGTTATAGCTCACTATAAGCAACCTTATACGCACCTTCCTCATCATCATGCAAAGACATGCCAGGCGCGTTCGGCGCTTCGCGCCTCACATATAATTGCAGCTATTTCCAAAAAAAACCCACAACCTATTTAAAGAAGCAGCTGCTTTCGTGCTCATGAACACAGAAGAGATAGAAAAACTAAAGAAAGCAGGCACAATAGCAAAACAAGTACGCGAATATGCAAAATCCCTCATAGAACCAGGAATGTTACTCTTCGAAATAGCAGAAAAAATCGAAGCGAGAATTCTCGAGCTAGGAGGAAAACCAGCATTTCCTGTTAATCTATCAATAAACGAAATCGCAGCACACGCAACTCCTTCATTCAATGACACCACAAAAGCATCAGGTTTGTTGAAGGTCGATATCGGCGTCCATAATGACGGGTTTATTGCAGACACCGCACTCTCCCTCGACCTTGAAAACAGCGAAGAAAACAAGAACCTCATAAAAACAGCAGAAGAAGCTCTCGAAAGCGCGATACGCACAATAAAATCAAACACCCCAATAAACGAAATAGGAAGAGCAATAGAAAAAACAATCACATCTCACAATTTCGAACCAATACGAAATCTCTCAGGTCATGGTATTGATCGCTACAATCTCCACACAGGAACAAATATCCCAAACTATGACAACAACCAAACAAACCAAATACAAGAAGGAGTCTACGCAATAGAACCCTTTACAACAACAGGAGCAGGCGCTGTCATCGATGGAAAACCCTCAGGCATCTATCATCTAGAAAACAGCAACCCTGTCCGCGATCAACAAGCAAGACAAATTCTGGAATTTATAAAAGAAGAATACAAAACACTTCCCTTTGCTGCCCGCTGGCTCCACAAAAAATTCGGATCGCGGGCGCTACTCGCACTGAGATATATCGAAAACGCCCACATCTTGCACCACTACCCTCAACTCATTGAGAAAGCACGAAAAAAAGTAGCACAGGCAGAGCACACAATTATAATAACGAAAGGAGATATCATTATAACAACACTATAAATATTTATATAGGATTATTCTTCTAAGAAATTATGGAATTAAATCAATATGTTGAACAAACATTTCCTATTCAATGTAAGGGAAGAGATACCGAAGGAAAGGAATGTTTAGATGAAGCTGTGGATGTCAAAGTTAAAATTGTATCTCTATAGAGACCTAGATCAATAATCACCCTATCAATTGCCCCTTGGCTTGCACTATTAAGCTGCAACATCTCTCTAGTAGAGCTAGCAGAATATTCCGGATTGGTTCCTTGCAAGCCTTTGATGTATTCATCCATCCAATAAGCCCATGAACTTACAGTTCCATGAATTTCAGCTTCTCCGACATATAAACCATTTATTACTCTAGCCCCTTCCCTAGATAACTTAGCCTCAAGAGTGCTCAAAGCTTTTTTATGTGCTTCTATGATCTCTGGAATAGGATCATTCCCGCCAATTTCAATTGTTTCCATAAACTACAAGAAAATAGGCCCTATTTAAATCTTCCGATTATAGATCTTCGAACAAAAACCTTATCTTCTTCATGTATATACTTTGTATATCCCAAATATTTAAACTTTAGGATACTATTATAGAATACTAAACTTTTTATTAGCAGATACTGTACAAAGTATCATATACTTTACTCACAACCAATCAGTACAGATCGCCGAGCGCAACATCGTCAGATTCGTCAATAACCGAAGAACTAATTAATGTACCACTATCCTGCCGATCAATATCACTCGTATCTACATCGACGCTACTACCAGATTCACTCGGTGTCGGTGTTGGCGTCGGTGTCGGTGTTGTTTCACGGGGAGGTACTTGCTGTTCTTGCCCATCATCACGTG
Source organism: Candidatus Woesearchaeota archaeon (assembly GCA_964494915.1). Classification (GTDB taxonomy): domain Archaea; phylum Nanobdellota; class Nanobdellia; order Pacearchaeales; family GW2011-AR1; genus UBA73. The sequence continues at coordinate 12,913 of CAZBTP010000006.1, read as the reverse complement.
TATAATAATATATGCCAACAATAAGAGCTAAAGCAACCAAAAGAATAATCACTGTTCGAAACCTCATTCTCGTTCACCTCCTGATCGCTTCGCACGAACCTCGCGAACAATCATTCGTGCCTCACCGACCTTATCAGCAGCCTCACGAAACCGCTCCGCACGTGCCGATGTCAATGCGCTCGCTTTCGTAAATCCTTCACCCTCAAGTTGTGTAGCGCGCTCTCGCAAGCGGTCACTCGCTCTCGTGAGCGCTTTCCCCTCATTTCGCAAAACACGATCAACACGCATCACGCGACGCTCCACACGCTCATCACGCAATCGCTCTCTCAAAAGCCGCTTCTCTTCATCAGAAAGATCCCTTTCGAAAGCACGGAGACGCGTCACGACATCACGCACAGCAATCTTGCCCTCACGAACCTCTTCTACGAGACTCTCATTCTCAGAATTCATATGCGCAAGTATCCTTTGAACACGAGCGCCATTAAGTTCATGTAATTCTCTCAGAATACGTTCCCCAAGCTCACGCATCTCCTGCCGTTCAATCTCTTTCAGACGACGATTAAGTACAACACGATTATTTCCAGTTAACAAACCCTTCACCTTCCCTCGAAATTCCTTAATAAGCACCTTCGCGTCCCGCTTTATATCTAGAAAGTGTTGGACACTCAAATTACTATCGCTCCCGTTCGCAGCACGCCCAGCCTCATCAGCCAACAAACGCAATTCCCTCACAATACCCTCCAAATCAGTTGTATTAATGCTCCTATTAGCAAGAACAGCAATGACTGCATCTCCCAGTAGCGCTCTCCGCAATATCGCACGCTCTAACTGCAACAAGCGCACACGTGCACCATGGAGGTTATCCATAATCTCTGTCTCGTTTGATGTCTCATTATCAACATCCCCTGAACTCTCGTTTGTCTCTCCCTCTGTTTCATTCGTCCCTGTATCATTCACAGCCGTCTCATTCACCCCTGTATCATTCATAGCACTCTCATTATCTAAAGTAGCATTGCCCTCATTACCCGTACTCACATTATCCTGCCCAAAAACAAAACTCAAATTAATAGAAAGAACACCCAAGAGAAAAATCATGAATAAGACACCCTTTTGCATCCCCCTTATACGAGAATGACATTTTTAAATCTTTCCGCGGAAGCTTTAAATAACCTCCGCGTCTCCTCTACAAATCCCCTCGTAGCTCAGTGGTTAGAGCGTCTGGCTGTAGACACAAGTCGCGCGTAGACATTCTCGAAAAGAACGAGACAAGAATGAAACGCGTTCAGCAGAAACGCAGAACCCGGAAGATCCCCGGTTCGAATCCGGGCGAGGGGATTTTTATTATTCTAAATAAACAAGATTCTATTAACCTAAAAAGCAAATTATATAAACCCTAAACACTTTAATACAACATGAAAACGGAAACAATAGTAATAACAAAAGGAGAATACGAAAGATTGAAAGAAGCCGCAGAAGTAGACGAAGTATTAGTCAGAAAAATAAAAAGAAGTTTAGAAGATATAAAAGAAGGCAGAATAAAGGAATGGAACGATTAAATTAGTCCTTGTATCGCTAACTGCCAATAACAAAACCACTGAATATTTTTCATAAATCAAAAAGAATAACCTCTTACCATCAAACTTCTTTTATATCATAAATTCAATTTGCCTTTGAATCAAATTTCCTGCCTCATCTAAAATACTTATTGTTAAATTATGCTCTCCAGGAATAAAGCTCTTTTTTATCTTACAAATTCCATTTTTTAATCTCAAGCATATCGCTTTTTCTTTAGGTTTGCTATCCTTCCTGTCAATATAATTAACTTTATAAAAATTCTTTTCAGTGATATTAAATAAGAATTCAACTCTTTTTCCATCAATAGAATAATTAAATGAGTTTAATTCTGGCTTAGTTGTATCTGCTTCTATCATTATTTCTTTTGAAGTGTCCACATTTCCCGCTACATCTTGAAGCCTGAACCAATATTCTATTTTTTGTCCATCAAAATAACCTAAGTTAACTTCTTTATGGCACTTATACCTGTTTCTATCAAGAATACAGTTATTTTCTATATCGACTGGATAAATTATGGTGGTAATATTATTACTATTATATAAAATAAGCCCAGAAGGATTATCTTCGCTAAAATCTATATCAAACTTTCCATTATTAATTTTATTTTTAGTAGGTTCTGTTCTGGAGATTGTAGGGTCTTTGCTGTCCACAAAAAAAGAAACCGAATCTTCTGATTGTCTATTATCTTGATTTATTGTTACAATGCCCAGAGTGTGATTTCCATCTAAGAAAATTATGGATTTCTCAATATTACTACAATTAGAACAAAGCGTGGAATAAATTGGTTCTCTATTTCTTGAGATTCTCCCATCTACTTGATACTTTATATATTTAACATCTTTATTTGTACTTACATTAATGAGAATTTTTCTGTCATTCAATATCTCGCCTTCTTTTGGATCATGAATTATAGGTATTTCCAGACATTCTATAACTTCATCAATATCTCCATTGCAACTATTATCCTGACTATCGCATATTTCTATTTGTGGTAAAAGACAACCGTTCCAGTTTCCGTTTATACAAGTTTCCATTCCTATAGCACATACTCCTAAATAATTTTCACTGCATTCTCTTTGGATATTCTCGTCTATCAAACAATTCTTATTATCATCTTGATTATTACAGACCTCTTGATTTTGGGTTATACATGAACCTCCACAATCTATTCCTAACTCATCACCATTTTGAATTTCATCGTTGCATACGGGTTCACTAACATTAACCCAAATAGGATTTGTATATATCCGGTCGGTACCGTTTATGCACTCAACTCTATAATAAGGATCCCCTAACCCCCAAGTAGCAGTAAATATCTTAGAAGATTCTCCACTTACAATTCCCCAATCTTTTATAACATTTTCTCCATTATTTCCTAAAATTCCTTCATAAAGCTTTAACCTGCACCCCTCACTCAGATTATAGTCTATTTTGAAGGTAGCAGAATCGCCGATTATCCCAGAGATATTGCTCCCCAAAATTCCTATTGTATCGGGGGTGGTGATCTCAAATTTTAGAGCCCCATTATTTCCCATAAAACAATTTCCATTTTTCAAGGCATTAAAAACATTGGACTTTGAGTATGAGGGGGTATAACAACATGTAAGTGCTCTGCCAAGCCCAGTAAAAGATTTTTCACCAGTTAAATAATTTGTCTTAGAATTAAAATCTCCGTGTGCATCAGAACCAGCAGAGATAAAGACCTTTCTTCCTTTTAAAAGAAGATTTGTCCAATTTTTTAATCCTTCTTCTAACTTAGGTAAATTTCCAACATTTTCAATAGCCTCATTCCAGACTTCTAAACCTGTGAAAGGTAAAGAATAATTAGTTAGCTTACCAAAAGCCAGCCCATTAAGTAAACTATCAGTAGGATGTGCAAGATATCCAAATCCTCCTTCAGATTTAACTTCGCTTATGACCTCGCTACAGCTTTTTGTTGTAGGAATGCCAAAAGATAAAATTGAACCTGGGTTCGTGTCTTCTTTTACGCTCAATAATTTATATCCCAAGTAATGGTTCCTTTGATTTGATCCCGAACTATAATCACAATTTATTTCTTCTCCGATTAAACATTTATTGCTAATATTACAATCAGATATAAAAGATCCCCAATTTTTATTTATTGTTAGTGAATTGGAATGATCTGTGATAGTAATCCAGTCTATGCCCATAGCATTAAGTGTCTCTTCTGTAGCATCAACTGGTGCTCCTATTTCGCCATAAACGCCCGCAAAAGAAGTATCAGTATAAATACTATGATAATGGGTGTCTCCACAATACCAGTTTTTTAATTTGGGGTATTTACGATTATCTACTTTAACAGTTAATTCTTCAATAACATCACCATCAAACGAACCAGCAAAGCAACCATTACTAACAAACATAGTTATTTGCAAGTGGATAGTATTATTAGTATCTTTTAAAAATATATTTGGATTTAAAGATTTAAGTTCATACCACAGATGTTCTTTTATAATTCTTGTATTATCTGAACCGCAAGAGTCTCCGCTGTAATCATAAGTATATCGAACTATATTTGCTAAACTATCTTTTACTTCAATCTTATCAAGGGGATAATTGTTTAAATTTGCATCATGTATAAGTAATAATAGCGGTATAGATTTCCCAGGTTCAATTCTCCATGGGGCATCTATCACAAAGTCTTTTTGTTGGGTATTTACATACAAAGGCACGACAACTAAATCTCCTTCTGAAACATTATAGCTTCCTTCATAAATGTCGTTTTCATAATATTGTTTAACTTTGTAGATTCCAGGCTCTACAAAAACATTTTCGATTTTGTTATTAGAGTTATAAAACAAAGTATGCACCACTCTTTCAGACTTTTCTTCCACTTTTATTAATTCTACTTTCACAAAATTGGTCTTGTTTAGACCATCTGAGAATACAATCTGCATCGTGGCATTCAGGGTTTCTGTTTTGAGGTTTACACTAACTAAACCATAACCAAAATAGTTGTCCTTTCCGCTGCTTCCTAAATCAAAGGCATCTCTTTGTAATTTTGCTCTTATCTCATTATTAGACAATAAAGGATTGTTCTCTTTCAATAGAGCAATAACTCCTGCAACATGAGGAACAGCCATTGAAGTCCCATCAAATGAAGCATATCCGTTGGCACTTGTAGAAATTATGTCTGCTCCTGGAGCAACTAATTCTAATTCTTCTCCCGCCCCATTTTCGCTTGTTAATTCATTATTTTCATTTATAGAACCAACAGCAATTACACTTGAATATTTTGCTGGATAGTATATTTGACCATCTTTTCCAGAGGCGGCAACTAAAATAATTCCATTACTATGGCCTTCATCAACTATCTTGTGGAGTGAAGGGCTATCAACAGGAATACCTAAACTCATAACTATAATATCTATATCGTTGTCAATTGCCCATTGTAACCCTTGTATGAAATTGCTAAGCTTTCCTCCAGAGGCACCAATTACTTTTACAGAATACAATTCTGATTCTGGGGCTACTCCAACAACACCAAAAATATTATCTGTTGCACCGATAACTCCTGCTACCGAAGTACCATGACCAGATTCATCATTCCAATATTCCGTGTTATTAATAAACGAAATTCCTCCAACAACTCTCTCTTTAAGGTCAGGATGATTTTTATTTATTCCAGAATCAATTATGGCAATTTTAATTCTTTTCCCAGTTGATTCATTCCATGCTTTAGGAGCATTGATTTTTTCAATTCCCCATGGAACTATCTGACTGTCTAAACTTGCAGAGCTTCCATCTCCAAACAATTCAAGATTTATATCCAATTCCACAACTTCAACATTGGAATTATTTCGTATTTCTTTGATCGATTCCTTATTCGCGGTTATTATAGAAGCAGCTATAGAATCTAAGCTTTCTTTTATCTTTGCCCCACTGTTTTCCAAGATGGTTTCATTTATTTCGTTCTTGAAAACAACAATCACATCTATGCTTTCTGAAGGAGAGATGGCTTTAAGATTCTCTGCCGAAATAGAATTTGTCTTGTTTGATAAGTCGTTTCCCATAGCTGAAACTAAAGAAATCAAAAGTATTGTTATGACTAATAAAATTTTGTTAAGCTTCATTTTTTAATTTTCTGAATTATTATTCCTAAAACAAGAAAAACTATCAAAATTAAGCCCGGATAAGATAGCCAGTACAAGATTTTGTTTTGTATATTTATATTGAATGTAATCAATAACATCAAGATTTGTAAAATTATTCCTACTAAACTAATGATAAAAAAGAGTTTATACTTCTTATGATAGTAACCGATGACTAAGCCCGATAAAATAAATATCAGAAGAGCTATCAAAAATCCAACTAAAGCAACTCCTGTAGTCTCAGGATGTGGTGATGCAATTGATATTCCAATTATCACAAAGATGCCTAATAAAACTCCAACTAATCCCCCAATAATTCCTCCAACCAATGCCCCCTTCCATTCAGCTTTCATCTAAATAATTTCTTCCTGTAGTATCCGCTATTAATGTTACCTCATGATTTTAAGTTACTCATTGTTTATATTATTTTCTCTGTTTGATTCTGTAAAGATAATAGGTGATAAATAAGTATATAAAAACGTTTAAATATGAGGATATCCTTAGATATCCATGAGGAAGATAGAATTAATCGATAAGGAGATAAAACTTAGCGACAATGTTGAAGTCTTCTATGAAAAGACTATAACCCCCTTTGGCAATAGCGCCAAGGTAGACGCGCCAAAGAAATACATAGGAAAAAGAGTCTATGTAATCATATTAAAAAAGTAATTAGAAGAGGATGATAAACTATTGCATTTACTGCTCCTCTTCTAATTTTGTCCGCAATGGACATAATAAAGGGGGGGGGGAGTTCAGCGATATAAATGTTGCGAATGTAAAAGAAGATTCTGCGAAAGGGGATCGTATTGAAAGATAAACCCAAACATGCGGAAAGATTAAAAACCGTTATCTGTTTATATCCCAATGAAAAAAAGAGGAACAAAACAAATTACTGCAAAAACAAAAAACAAAACCCTCATAGCAATATTTTTTACCGCAGGATATATTTCTCTCGAAATCCTAGAAAGTAATCTTACCAATCACATCCTCGGCATTTGCTTTTTTATTGCTGCAATCTACGGCGTTGTCTGTCAAGCAAAAGACGTCAAATTCCTATTCTAGGAAATTTCATTCAAACCAAGTAATAAAAGTATGGCTGATGTTTAGATCGAACCTTCGCTCTTTCCGTGTAAAGGAAATGTTCTGCCATTAGACTACAGGACCATTAAGCAGATTAAAAGAGATAATCTCTGAAAAAAACATAGAAAACTTAATAGTTATAGGATGCCATTTTGGGGAGCAAGCAGTTAAGAAAGATATTTTCTTCAACAAAAAAGTAGAAAATTATTTCCGGCTTCAGTCATTATTCAATGAAGAATCAATTCAGATAATCGATCATAGAGACTTAACAAAACATCTTCTTGCTATGAAATGGGAACTCACAAGCACTGAGAAAAAGAGAGTAGTTGATCCTGAAGATTATTCTCCAGACTGGGCAGACGCCTTGGTTTACCTAATATGGAAAGATTCTAGTGAATTAGCATTTGCTTTTGTTGGAGTAGGTGGTAGGATGTAGATTTCCGGTCTTTTTCTTGTTTTAGATAAGGTAGCAAATCATAGGGTTATCGACGAGCAAGGTATTTCCATTAAAAAGCAGAAATAGCGCACCAGAACAAGCCCAAACAAGGAATTCAAAGGAATTTGAAGGGTGGTGAAGTAGCCATTTTGCACGATCTATAGGGAAATCTCCCAGGATTGGTAAATAATAAATATATTTAGGAATAGCAATCTTTATAAACTATAGTAAACATAGTTTTACTATGGTAAACATATATAAACAAGGGTTAACCGTACTACAGCAGGAAATATTGAGGTTATTATTTGTTAAAGCAGGGATGTCTTTAAATCAGAGAGGAATAGCCAGGATGCTTGAAGTGACTCAGCCAGCAGTTATAAAAGCTCTGCCAAAACTAGAAGAGGAGGGGTTGGTAAATGTAAAGCAAGATGAAGATTCTAAAAGATGGTCTATTGAGTTAAACAGGGATAATCATAAAGTTATTCAATTAAAAAGAGTGGATAATTTAAGACAGATATATAGCTCCGGATTAGCCGATTTTTTAGAAAAGGAATTTGCAGGGTCCACTATAATTCTTTTTGGGAGTTATTCAAAAGGCGAAGATACAACAACTTCTGACATTGATATTGCAGTGATTGGAAGAAAAGAGAAAAAGCTTGAATTAACTAGTTTTGATAAAACTCTTGAAAGAACAATATTCATTAATTTTTACCCATCATTTAAAGATGTTCATAAACATTTAAGAGAAAACCTGTTTAATGGAATTGTCCTTATAGGAGGAGTTGAAATATGAAGGGGGTAAGACAATTTGATGAATTTATCAAAGACGGAATTGTCAAAAAACAATCACCAGATAAATCCAGGTCAAAGTTTTTAATTATGGAAGCTGAGCAAGGTTATGCCTACTTACTAAAATTAATAAAAACCATGGGTATTGAAGATCAGAACGCAAATGACTATGTGAAAAACTGTTATGATATCCTTATGGAATTGACAAGAGCAAAAATGCTCCTTGAAGGATTAAATGCTTCTGGCTTTAAAGCGCACGAGGCAGAAGTTGCTTATTGGAGAATTTTGCAGTTTAAAGAGCAAGATGTTCAATTCTTAGATCAGATGAGGTTCTTCAGAAACGGAATGCTCTATTATGGAACAATCCTAGATAAAGAATATGCGGAAAAAGTGATAGAGTTTACAAAAAAGAATTATGAAAAGTTAAAGGACATACTGAATAAATCAATTAAGGAAGGTGATAAAAAATGAAGATTTTCATAACAGCAGATCATCATTTCCATCACAAAAATATAATTGAATATTGTAAAAGGCCATTTAAGACAGTTGAGGAGTTGGAGAAGAGAATAAATAAGAAAAATGGTAAAACGGCGTTAAAGATAAAAAGCGCAGAAGAAAGTCCGGGTATTTGTTGAGGCACAATAAGCAGAAATAATTATTCAAGCAAAAAACGCCAAATTCCTATTTTAAAAAGTGAGCTGGCACGCCGCGTGTGCCAGCTCTTTCATCTCAGCCAACTGAGATGAACATAATAACCATCAAACAAAACGACAATTTAAAAAGCTACCGTATCATTTAAATAAGAGAATCTCCTCTCTCAAAAATGATAGACATCAAACTCGTTCGCGAAAATCCGGATCTCGTAAAAGAGAACATAAAGAAGAAATTTCAAGACGAAAAACTTCCACTCGTTGACAAAGTAAAAAAGAAAGATGAAGATTGGCGGAGGTTAAAAACGCAGGTAGACAAACTAAGGCATGAGAGAAACGCAATCTCGCGAGAGATATCAGAAACAAAAAAGAAAGGAAAAAACACAACATCATTACTAAAAAAAGCACAGCAAATCCCGAACAAAATCGCAGAAATCGAAAAAAAGGCGGACAAGTTACAGCAAGAGATAACAGAGATAATGAAAATCATCCCCAATATAATACATAAATCAGTTCCACTAGGAAAAGACGCATCACAAAACCTCATCAGAGAGGTAATTGGAAAACCAACAAAACCCCCTTTTGAGATAAAAAACCACGCAGAACTCGGAGAATCACTCAATCTCTTCGACTTTGATTCATCAGCGCATATAGCAGGCAACGGTTTCTACTTCCTGAAGGGAGAAGTTGCACTTTTAAATCAAGCAATCCTCAACTATGCGAGAGATTTCATGGTATCTCATAACTATGAGTACATCGAACCGCCGCTGATGATCAGAAAAAAGATTCTTGAAGGAGTTTATTCAAGCAAAGAAATAGAAGCAATGGCATACAAAATAGAAAACGAAGACCTCTATCTTATCGCAACCTCAGAACACCCAATCATCGGCATGTTTATCAATAAAATCCTCAATGAAAAAAACCTCCCCATAAAAATAACCTCCTACAGCATGTGTTTCAGGCGGGAAATTGGGAGTCATGGCATCGACGAAAAAGGACTCTATCGTACACACCAATTCAACAAACAAGAGATGGTTGTGATCTGCCATCCAAATGATTCGTACATATACTACAACGAACTTCTATCCCTTTCAAAAGAACTCTTCATAAATCTCGGCATTCCAATCAAAGAAGTAGAGTCCTGCTCAGGAGACCTCGCAGATCTAAAAGCAAAAGGAGCAGACCTCGAAGCCTGGAGTCCCCGTCAACAAAAGTATTTCGAAATCACCTCACTAACAAACATGGAAGAAGCCCAAGCACGCAGACTCAACATCAAATTCATAGACAAGAATAACAAAAAACACTTTGTCCACACACTCAACAATACAGCCATTGCGACCTCAAGAGCGCTCATCGCAATTATCGAGAACTACCAACAAGAAGACGGGTCAATAATAATACCCCCTGTCCTTGTCCCCTACATGAAAGGCAAAAGAATAATTGAAAAACAGAAAGATTTTTAATCTAACACGCTGCTCTTTTTCTATGGGAACACAATACCTCCTCGATTCCTCATTCACCAACCTCGCATTTGAGCAAGATATTGTACATCTACTATATAAGGGTGTTCGTGGACTCAACACGATATCGAATGAGACCCCGGAAAAACTAATAGAAAGAATAGTGCTACTCGAAAAACACATGAAAGGGAGTATTCTTCTCGCAATCTCTGAAGTCGTAGATGAATTAAGTACAGGACTCACACTGCTCAACAACAATTGCAGATTTATAGCAGTATTAAGAGAAAAATCATACCACGAAAGGAAGAAACACAAACATAATGTTGAACTCGAAGAAGGAAGTGAAGAAACATTCGAACTGATTCGCAGCTACGCAGATAAAATGTACGCATTTATAAGAAGACTACAAAACAAAGACCCGCGACTAAATTTTAATGAACATCAACACGAAATATACAAATCATTAGTGGAATTCCTTGCAACACAAGAATCACCAATCAAGAAATGGAAAGAAGAAAGAAAAATTGTATATGGAGAAACAGACTCGATACGAGATATATCACAAACAGACAAGAAATTAGCAGCAACCGGAGTAACACTCGCGTACGACTCTCCGATCACTGTCCTCACACGTGATCAAAATATTAAACTATATCTAACAGCAGTAATAAAAGAGTATAGTGAAGGAATCCTTCATCTCTCTATCCCATCAAATCCCATCACAATCGAGAATGAGTTATACGAACATAGAATCTCATTCACAAACGCTTCTTCCACATCTGCCAGCGTTCAATAGCGCCCTTCATCATCCCCGGAATAAAACCCGTAAGAGTAAAAGAGGTATGCGCAAAAATACCATTATACGGCCCAAGACTTATAACAAGCGGTGTCTTCTTCGAATGGTATGCCGAAAGTCTCGCTCCCTGTTCTAAGGCAAAAACATTCCTCACAACAATACGTGCCTGGCGCTGCGCATTCTGAGCAGTCTTCTCCTCAACACGATCAGTCACATCACCTGCAGCAAAAATATTCTTAGTCCCAATAACTTGCAGATAATCATTAACCTTTATTTGATATAGTTTATTCAAGGCACGAGAAAAATGTTTTTTCAGAAAGTCAAAATTCGGAATAATGCCAGTACACAAAAAAGCAATATCTGTCCGAATCGCCCTTCCTTTATCAGTCCAATATGTCTTCCCTTTCCCTCCAACAACTCGCTCATTATAGAGAATATGCACTCCCTTTTTCTGCAAATATCGCTCTGCATATCGAATCGCAGACAAATGGTTTCGTTCAATCAGCTTATCTTCTGCATGCACAATGATAATCTCTTTTTCATGCTGATAGCGCCACAAAATCTCTCCTGCCAATTCAACACCCACCAAACCACCGCCAATAATCAAAACCTTCTTTGCCCGACAAAGATCGTGGTGACAATTCCGCAGATGTCGAGCACGTGTCGCAACTACAAGATCAGATTCCTTAAACGGCACACTATATCGCGATCCAGAACAAATCACAAGATAATCAAATGCCAGTTTCTCCTTCCCAACAATCACATACCGATCGGAAATCTCACGCACACAACCAAGAATAACTCTCGCTCTCCTTAAATAATGTGTGTGTAAAACCTGAATCTTCTGCATATGTTCTGGCTTCACAATACTCCTCAAAATCCCCGGCGTAAATTCAAAATAATCCTTGCCATCAATCAAAATAACCTCAAAATATCTCTCCAGCGACTGTGCAACATACGATCCTGCAAATCCCCCTCCGATAACGATCACTCTCTTCTGTTTAACTTCCATACACCCTCCAAAAAATAAAAAAAGAAAAATAAAATTAATCCCTGCTTACAGCAGCCGCACCAGCTCCAGTGAATGCCAAACTAACAAGCCCTGCCAATCCGACAAGGTGCCAGAGGATACTCATAATATTCCCCTGATTCTGAAAATCAAGATCAGGCAAATACACAACCAAAAGTGCAACCACCAAAACAATCACAAGCGGCCAAACACTATACCGAACCTTCCATCCAAAGATCAATGCTAAACCAAAAACAAGCTCTGAAAGGAGCAAAATCCAAGCAAAAAATGTCGGTACAGGAAAACCAAGGCCACTAAGCATATCCACCACGCTTGGTGGATTCATTATCTTCCCAAGACCTGCTACAAAAAACAGAATACCGAGAAATATCCGCAAGATCATTGGTCCATACGCTGCTTTCTTAGATTCCATATTCCCATACCTCCTTACACTTCTCCGAAAATCATCATATAATCTCCTCTATTACAAACTATTTAAATCTTCACTACTCTCAATCCCTCTCAACAATCACGCGTTTCTGCGCATTCGCAATCACAATTCGATTAGGAATATGCCGCTGTATTCCCTTATCAAGGGTCGCAATATACACCCCTTTCCTCCCTTTCTCGATCAAACTCTCATCAACCCGCTTCTTCCCAAGAGAGATACGCCGAATCTTCCGCTGCTGGAACAGCATGAGCGCAAGTCCAATTGCAATTCTCTCCTGATGCGTCGTCTTCCCATCGCGTTTTAAGTCTTTCAATTCCTCAACGACCTCTTTCGGAACACGAGGCTGAAAACCCATCTCCTCCAACTGCGCAAGAAAGTCAATCTTTTTTAATAAACAAGAAATAATAAAGTTTGTGTCCAAGAGCACTTCCATGAAAATGAAAAGAAACAGGTATATTTAACTCTTATTGAAAACAGCAGTATACCATTACAACTACAATATCTATATTTATATATCCTTCTAGTCCAATTCGTCCACAACCTCCTATGAGAATT
>CAZBTP010000005.1:0-45734 GCA_964494915.1 Candidatus Woesearchaeota archaeon | reverse complement strand
ATATAGAATCTATGGTTTATAAATTATGGCATCTTATTCTGGGTTAAGCCCTTATTGCCCTTTTTAATATTCTTAGCAATGATTATTGGCGGAATAGTCTTAGTAGCCAAAGCCCTAAGTGATTAATATGGAAGATGGACTAATGCCGGCGTCAATTGGTAGTGAATATTACTTTCGCCAGTGTTATGACTATGTTTAACAATTTCAATCTTCATTTCTAACGTTCCTCCCAATTGGAAGGGGCTTTAAAATCAAATGTATAAGCACGGGTTTTGTTTTGTTCAATTAATATCTTTAGTAATAGTTTACCATTAACAATCTCGCTTGCAAATTCATCCTTACTCATTGAACGTTCTTTTTTATCTTTGAAGTATACAAAGCCTTCTTCTCTACCTTCTGTGATAATTAATTCTAGTGAATTCAAGCCTTTAGTTTCGAAATCTGCGATACGCTCGTAATTGTTTTGTTGTTCTTGAAGCGCGGATAACATTCCAGAAAGCGCACCGAAAAGAAATCCCAGAAGTGTTGATTTAGCACTCCCTGCGGATTCATAACTACGCGCCACTCTCGAGCCATGAACCTGCATCCAAGGCGTATTATTGCTTGAGAAAAATTCTACATTATCTCGGTCAAGTTTAATATCTTGGGTTGTTGTATTTTCTATTCTTAAAAATATAGGGAGATATGCTTTTTTGTTTAGGTCGTGTTGGAAAACTTTTCGACATTCTTTTTCAGTATCAAATGGCTCGGCATAGATTCTTACTCCTTCTTCTACTTTGTAGACATACTTATTTGTTTCTATTTGTGGCATTTCTCTTTGCGAATAGCCACAACCCGATGCCAGCGCTATCAGTGTAGAAAAAGATAGAGCAGTTCTTCGGAATTTAAATCTTAGGTTTATCATTACTTGTTTGTATTAGTTTATCTAATGTTCTAGCAATCTCAGGAAGAGCCTTTTTCATTACGTCTTGCAGTGCTTTATTTGATACGTCACCATATTCTTTTGGCGTCACAAACCAAGCTATTTTTTTAGCGTTACCTTCATAGATCTTATCATAATGGACTCTCTCACCTTGATTTACCCTTACTCTTAAAGAAAGTTTTGAATCATAATTTAGGTACATATCTGTATAAAGATTTACAACTGTTCCATTAAGCCGTATATCCGACTCATTTGAAACTTGATATCCCATTGTCCTTAATTCTTTGGCAAAGGCCTCTTTTACCCATTCACTGGGATTATTGCTAGCTACAACCTTTGCAGTACGCATTCCGTAGCCATTCCTAACACAACCAATTATTGGGCGTTCTTTTTTGTCTAGTTCGAGAGTGTGATTAAACTCGCCAACAGAAACGGCCCTTTCAATTGTTGTTGCAGAAGGAGAAGAAACACAATCTTCATAAGCGACATTAACGCTTCTAGTACCAAACGCACACCCAAGATTCAGTGAAGCAACTGTGAATAAACTGCTAAAATATAGTGCGCGCTTTCTTGACTTTTTAATTTTCACATGACAATATCTTGAGAATAGTATTTATATTTTGTTGTTGTGAAGTGCTACTATCAGAGATGAGCACTGTTTAGTTATTTTGTTTTTAAAATTCTCTCCATTCAATTCCTAAATCCATAAAGTCTATTTCTGCAAATCTATTCAAGTTTATTCTTCCCTTGCCTGTAAGATATTTGAAAATTTCCATTACTTGAATGTTTGCTACTGCTCCAGCAATTGGTCCAAGATTTCCAGTTTGTCTAATATCTCTTATTTTTTCTAAATCCTTTAATGGGTCCATCCCTTTCTGATATTCTATGAAATCCTCAAAGGTTTTAGTAACTCCCGGAATGATAATTGGACCAACCATTCCTAAATGTAAGTTATATCCTCCAGCAACACAATATGCAACCCCTTTTTGAGAGGCATATCTATCAATTATTTTTGTTGTTTCAGTAACAGAAGGAGAATCAGCACAATTTACCAAGAAATTACAACCAGAAATCATATCTTCAAGGTTTTGGTTTGATTCTACTCTTTTCTTGAAAGGTACAATATTTGCATCTTTTAATTTTTCTTTTACAACATCAACTTTATACTTACCAACATCACCAGAATCAAAAAATAGTTGTCTATTTAAATTGCCCTCATCTACAAAATCAGGATCAGTAATTCTTATTTCCCCCACACCAATTTGATATAAACCATTTACAATCCACGTTCCAATTCCGCCAACGCCAAAAACTGCAACTCTAGAATTTTCTATTCTGTTTTGTAATTCCAAGGTATCTTCCCTTGAATCAGTTAGTTCGTCTAAGAATAATAATTGTCTATGATGTCTGCCTTCTTTTAAATCTTTATCATATTTTCTTATTATTCCTTCTTTTTCTAATGCCTGCAAACATAAATTTATATCTCGAACATTATGCTTGCCGGATAGTTTCCCAACTAAATCCTGTTCTAAAGATTCTGATTCAAGAGAACTAATCACATCCTTCACTAGTGGGTCTACTTGGAATTTCGTTACCCTTCGTGTTGCAGTTGAAATAAAGATATAGTTATCTTCGGAGTCTCTCAAAATATACAAAGAATCTTTAATTTTCAATTTAATTGCCATTTTTATCCGACTCTATTATATAAGTAACTTTTTTAAAATCTTTTATATTAAAATTCTCTTCTAAATCTTCCAATTTCATATCATCAATTAAAGGATAGACAATAATATGGTTTAATTCAATTTCCTTAAATAGCGGCGAATCTTTTCTTAAATGAAAAGCCCCTACTGAAACAAAAATTGGAATACCATATTGAATCAAAGAGTTTTTAATTACCTCAATTTGCTTTTTCTCTCTTTTCAACATAATTTTTTCTTCTTCAGTTTTGTCAATCTCTTTTGAAAAGTCTTTGATTTTTCTGTACATATCTTTTACATCGCATCCGATCAAAGGCAGATTATATTTTTTAGCTATGTGAACGGTTGGTTTTAATTCTCCAAAAGAAGAAATTATGGAGAATCTCTCTGAATCTTTCTTTTCTAGAAACCTAATAAAATCTATTTTGGAAATTAGCTTTTCTTCTTCAAGAAGTTCATAAAGATAACATGTTGGTTTTAGCTGCGAGATTATCTTATCTTGAACTATTAATTCATCTAGAATACCATGTGTCTCGGCAAAAAAGATAATTTTGACTTTATTTAATTCCATGAATTTTTCTACGTCTTCTAACGATTTACATCCCTTAATCTTTACATCTATTTTATAAATCATAAATACCCCTCCGGAAATCTCCTATTAAAATTATCCATATCTTCAACTATTTTTAGTAATAGGCCTCTACTTGATGTTTCACCGGAAGGCAATGCTCTTCTGCAATTTGCTATTTGTCTATTTATATACTCTTTTGTTCTTTTAATTGCTAAGGACTTCTTGATGGTCGGAATTTCTTCAGGAACATAACCAAACTCTTCAGCTAGAAATGCAATAGGTACGGTCGTTTTACTCCCAGTAAAATCTTCTCCACCGAATAGATCTATCAAATCTTCTAGAGTAGTCATTGCATTAACAAGGTGAGAAGAAAACCTGCCCAATTCTTCAGCTTTTGATAAAACAGCAATGTTGTAAGCATGTTCACCAGCTAATTTATCTTGTAATAAAAAAGCCTCAGAAGGACTAACTATTCTGCTATTCCTTACTTTGTCCAATTTTATTGTACCATAATACATTTCATCTACAATTTTAGCAGCCCTAAACACTTCTTTTCCTAATTCCATAGAGAGTTCCCGTATAACTTTTTTATACATTCCTTCCGCAATCAAAACAGCATCTCTTCCGTAAGCCTTTAGAAAAGTTGGTTTTCCATTTTTATACAAATGGTTATCCGAAAGAATATCATAAATAGAAATAGCATAGGATAAAAAAGCCTGTAAAGGGGGAGAAATTTCAAGTAAATGCATATTTCCGGAGAGAGCACAATACTGAGCGGATAGAATTTCAGGCATTGCAACAAAACCTAAATCTTCTTTTATAATCTCATTATCGCTTACACCCAATCTTCTAGAAACAAATTCTCTCGTTCTCTTTAATTTAAAGGATTCTCCATCTACTAAATCTTCAGTCTCCTTACTAGCCCAGCTAACAGAATTATTCATTTTTGCTCTAAGAACACATTTACATCCAATACCTAACGCCCGTACCGCCAAGGTAAGGCTTGTCTTCCACCTTTCGGAGTCCTTTATAAAGTGGTTTCTCCATAGTCAAAGGCTTTGCTTCCTCTGTCTTTAGTTCAACTTTTTCCAAAGTTCTTTCAAGGTTTTCCATAACCGTAGAATAAATATCCTCCTTTATATAATTTATTGTTCTGGCGGCTTTTTAAAATAAGTCCTTAATTTAGGTTACTTTTTTTACAGAAAATTCGGGGAGTCATTCTTGTATTATAGTAGCTATAAAGGGTGTCTACTTAGATGATATGAGAATTCTAGAAAATTAGATTAAAGCTGAAAGCTTTAATCAGCAGTTATTAGCTGAAAGGAGGCAAAAGAAAATGAACTATATCGGAATGGATATACACAAACAGTTTACTGTTGCAGTTGTAAAAGATGAGCAAGGAAACAAGTTAGCCGAGGATAAATTCACAAATAGTGAAAACAACTTTGGAAGTTTTATGCAGCGATTCAAACCAGAAGAAACTAAAGTTGTTATTGAAAGCACGTGTGTTTGGGAATATATCTATGAAATTCTTGAAGCTAAGAAGTATGAAGTTAAACTTGCAAATCCGTCAAGAACAAGAGCAATTGCAGAAGCAAGGATAAAGACGGATTCGGTTGATGCATCAACTTTGGCAGATTTGCTAAGAGCAAATCTAATTGCAGAGAGTTACATTCCTCCAAAAGATGTTAGGAGATTGCGTGAAATAACAAGGGAAAGGAGAACATTTGTAAAACAGACTACACAGATCAAAAATAAAATTCACGCAATTCTGATAAAAAGAGGAGTTGAACTTGGTTATGCAACTTTATGCGAGAGCGCAATATTGTGGATAAGAGAAAAATTTCCAGATGATAAAATAATCTTGCACTATCTTGACTTGTTAGAGTATCATAAAAACAAGTTAGAAGAAATAGACAAATCAATTGCAGAAAAATCTTGTACTGACAAAAATGCAAAATTACTCATGACAATTCCTGGAATTGGTACAACAAGATCATTGGATATTATTGCAGAAATCGGAGAAATTGAGAGATTTCCGAAGGCAGATAAACTTTGTAGTTATGCAGGATTGGTGCCAAGTATCCACCAATCTGGGAACACCTTGCGATTTGGGAAACTGATCAGACAAGCAAACAAAGTTTTGAAAACAACTTTTATAGAAACTTGCTGGAATATTGTGAGGACAAAAGAAAGCAACCCTTTGCAGGAATTTTATAAAAAACTTGCAAAGAAAAAAGGAAAGCAAAAAGCAATTTGTGCAACCGCAAGAAAATTGTGTTGTGTTATCTATGCTATGCTCAAGAATCAAGAAGAATTCAGATATTAATGGTCCTATGATGGATGAAAGGAGGACTCTGGACAAAGCTATGACTCTTCGAAATCGTTACTTAGATTAGAGCCTCCTCTCAAAAATAAAACATTACAACGACTTATCATAGTGTGGCTTAGACCACGAATAGGAGTATGTCGTATGTTTTATATCACAATAAAGCTTAAAAACAATTTAAGCTTTTCGATTATAGAATTCTCATAGGAGCTTTGTAAAGTAACTATCGTCTATAAGGATGAAATTTAGCAAAAAATCAGTAGTTTTTTATCATCGGAGCTTTAGAAAGCTAAGCAATTACGGACTTTTTAAAGGGAAGTTTGATAGCACAGTCCAGGGATGAACAGAAAAGTATAAGGGGGCCCATTTCCATTTTTAGCGGGATGGTGTTAGTTCCCCTTGTATAATACTCCCTCGACTTCGCTTATGATTTCTCCCTCTATCTCTGTCACTATTCTGCTCTTTCCGACGTAGTAGAGTGTCTTATTACTTTGGAGAATAAAGTCTTCTGTGACTGTCCCTTCTCCGAAGACTTTGCCATCCCCGAGGAAGAATTTTATATCGTAGTCTATATGAGTGTTTACTCCTGTTTTGATAGTTTTTACAGTCAATAGATCATCTTCTGACTCTTCGAAATAGCCTGGATAGATGCGTACCTCGCGTTGGAGTTTGTCATCATAGTTCAGTGGAAATCCGTCACTATCAAAAGATATACTCTTAAGTCCGTCATTCGTATGGTTTTCGAACAGTACTTGATCACCTAACCTTGAGTAACCGTCGACTCTAAGATTTTCCCCGTAGTAGTGTCCTCCCGGGATTGCTAAGAATTGTGTTGGCGTGATTTGGGTCGGGGGGGTCTGTGTTGGCGTGGTAGGAGGCGTAGTAGGACGTATGACTACAGGAGGCGGAGGATTATACACTGTTGGCGTAGTAGGACGCGGAGGAGGATCATATTCTGAACCAGTCGGGTCTTCTGCAAACGGACAACCCGCAAGTAATACAATTAAACCACCCGCTGCTTTTATATTTCTATATCCTCTCGATTTCATCCTTTCATTATTAAAATGAACTATTTAATAATTGTGGTTACGCATAGAAATATTCAAATATCCAGAAATATCTATTAATACCATGGAAACGAAACAAATAAATCTTAAACTGCCAAAAGATGCAGATGAGATCGCTAGGAAGATAAAGACTTCCATAGCTAAAGAATTAGGTTTGAAATGATATTAGTCAAGATGGCGAGGATTTTGGTGGAGCGAGGTGCAACGAGCTTTCCTCTTAATCGCTGTTAAATACCCCAACGACCGAAGGGAGAAGAGCGCAACGTGGTCAAGAAGCGAAGCGACGAAGAAGTCGCGTTCGGGCTCGATAAATTTAATAATACTTGTCGATCTCTAATTTTTATGTTACAATACCATCATTGCAGATCTTTGGATAGTGTAGTTTATGGAAGAGTAAAAGCCAGTCCTGAACACGCTGACGAGGACTTAAAAGAGGCATATTTATGGTTAAAAAAAGAAGTTGGTTTTTATCCAATATTTTTGTCCGTTGGTACAACTGATGAAGATATCCGAATAACAGGTTATCAGAATCAGTGGAGAAGAATCTTGTCAGAGGGACCTAACGGAAAAGAATATAGAAAAAAAGGTGATTTTCCAAACGATGTTCTTTTTTCATTCGAAGATATTGAGGGGGTTTTTATGGATTATGATTATTGGCATATCGCATTGAATGCAGGTCATAAGAATTATCAAATGACAGATTATGAAAAAAGACTAATTTTCAAACCATCTTGGTCAAAATCAAAATGGTTGGGAAGAGCAGGGAAGGATCAACATTCAGCACAATTAGTAACGCCAGAATTGTATTTACCTAACGCTGAAATAATTTGGGTTAGAAATCAACAAACTAAGAGATTATTAATCTCGATGGGATTTGACAATGTTGAATCAAGAAGACTTGAACTCTCGGAGTGATTGAGTTTTAATGCAACGTTCCCGAAGGGAAGAATCTCGAGTTCGGGGCTCGCCGAAAATTCGCTGTTGCCGTCTTTTTTTCTTTAGCGGTTGTCGCAGCCGTTATGGTAAAATCTATATTGTTTCGACAAGATCATAAAGTACAGGTAATTTATCTTGCCTCATTCTAAACTTTGTTCCATGATTATGACATGTTCTGGCATCAAAATCCACTAGAATGACGCCTTCTTCAATAGCTTTAATGAATTTATCCAGACTGAATTTTTTCAACATTAAGATTTTTTCATAGAGAAAATGTTCTTTTTCTCCTTCCTTCTTTACTTTTGCTTGAAGAAAGAAACAGTTAAGCAACTTTGTTCCAGCTTTATGAAATAAGTCGTCAAAACCCCAATATGGTTGCGGTTCCAACTCTTTCAAACCGATTCTTTTACTTACTGTTTTCAGCCACTTTTTATGTCTTTCCTCAACCGAACTTGAATCAAAGGAGACCAATACCTTCTTTAAATTCTTATCAACGACTACTTTGAATCCTCTGTCGCTTCTTGATAAGCAATGTATAGTCTGCCTGAAACTCATTTCGTTTGTGGGATATTTTTTACCTGCTTCTTCATGTTTCCAACCATACTTCAATAACAAAATATTAGGAACAATATTCAAGGCTCGTGGTGAAGGTTCCATATGGAATAAAGTGGTTAATGAAGAACTTCCAATTCTCTGACATTTCAACTCCCACTCAGCCGCATTGGGAATTGGAAGGTTATTTTCCTTTATTCCGAGAATATCCTCAACTGTATTTCCTATTCCACCAACATTTCCGGGACGTGCGTTTTCAATCCATCCTTTAGCACGAATCTCTTTCAATTTTTCGATAAGTTTTTCTTTCGTATATGTTTGAGTCATATTTTCGCCTAATTTTTTGGAGGTTTCCAGAAGTCAAGTAAATATTCAAATGTAACTCCCATGGTGATGTAATTACTTGGCCAACCAAAAATACCTATTCCATTTACAACATTGGTTCTGTCCCAAATTATTATGTTTCGCAGTTCATAACCTCGTTTTCTTAATTCTTCAACCAACGCAATGTGTATTGTTATTCTTTTATTCTCCCACCACATATCTGGAACGTTTATTACACAATGCCCCTTTGGTTTGAGAAGAGGTAGTAATTTCTCAAAAATATCACCCATAGCTTGAGTATATTCTTCCAGCTCTAATGTACCAAGGTCATTTGGGTCTTGTGAATATTGTTCTACTTTGCCAAGTTGTCTATTATCTCTGTCTCTACGTGATTTATTCTTTCTTGGCCGGTTTAATAGATTTGCATAAGGCGGAGATGTCCAGATTAAACCAACTGATTCGTTCTCTAAATAGGAATTGATGTTTCGTGCATCATCCATCAAAGCAACTTGTTTTGATGTGCCCATAAGACGTGTTGTTGACAATCTTTTTTTACATAAATCAATATACTTTTTATGCAAATCAAAACCGACAGCAGACCTATCAATATCTTGTGCGGCAATCAGCGTTGTACCACTCCCTACAAAAGGGTCTAAAACTAATTCTCCTTTATGAGTAAATAATTCAATGACTTTAGTAGATAATGAAATTGGAAATGTAGCAGGATGAACCTCTTTGTCTCTAATATCTCTTTTTTCATAGAAAAATTGCCAAACACCAATTTGACTTTTTAACCATTCTTTTGCCGTTAGACAGTTTATACGATTACCTACACATTTACAGGTTCTATTAAATGGGATATTTAGTAATTTACTTATTTCCTGATTTTGCATGGTTTGTTCACTCCCTACTACTTATGTCATAATACTATTAAACTTCTTTTTAAATCATTTGTTTCTCACAGAGGCAATCTGTCCCGAAGGTACTAAGACGGCAACCCTTCGTTAAAGATAAGAAAAAATTTGTTAAACTGTTACTTCTTTATCAAATGCTTCGCTTATAAGAGTATCCAAATTTTTAAATAGAATTAAATCTCCTTGATTATATGGCTATAGTGGACACACAAGGACGGAAGATTGATAGTCTGTCATGGAAGTTTGAGGGAAAAGACGAGCATGAGAGAAAGGACAACGTAAGAAAGCTGACTGGCGTTATTCGAGAGTGGCGTAACGAAGATGATGACTGGGAGCGAGAGTTTCGAGCCTGGCGAGAGCGAAGGAGCGGGAAGGCGAAACTGAAGGATGCTGAACTCGAGGAAATTAAGATTGAGTTTCCTAAGAAGGATGGAGAAGGGTTTCAAAAGGATTAAAAACCCTATGTTCGTATTATTTTTATGAGAATAAATAAAAATAGAAGAAGTTTATCATTGGGATTAGTCGCGCTTTGCGCATGTGCGCCTAGTTGTACAACTCCTCAACCTGTCTATGATGCTCAAGGAAGATATGTCGGATATACGCAAAAAGTTGATGATGGAAGGACGCTGTCTGCTTTTGGCGCAATTAACGGCGGTTTACTTGGGCTGTTTATGCAAGGTGTAGGAAATAAAATATCAGAAGAAGGGAAGCGACAAATAGAAGATGAATATAGAACGAAAGTACAGAGACAGCTTGATCAAGCTGTACAGCAAGCCCCTCCAAAACAACCAGATGAAGCGTTTTTCACATGTAATCACTGGCAGGATCTTAATGGGGATGGTAAACTTTCCCTGCAAGCTAACTACAACGAATTTGTAGGTATAAAAGATAGATTTTCTGCAAGTGAGAAGATAAGTAATGTAGTTAGAACCGTAAATAGGAAAGGAAAGATTATAACCTATAAGCTATTAGATAGTGCTCAAAGAGAAATATATGGGTTAGATAGTAGAATAAGTTTTAACGATTACTTCCAGCACCATTCCTTTAGTCCAATGACGCTTCCTCCCGGATCATATGCTGCTACATGGTCTGTCGATGGACAAGATGTCGGCATTACAAACTTTAATGTTTATGAACCAGAAGAACAAAAAAATTTAGAGAGAAATCAAGAAGATATTCCTCGGTATGTACTTCAAAATACGTTTTTCACATGTAATCACTGGCAGGATCTTAATGGGGATGGAAAAGTTGATCCCTCTTGTAGAGAGTTTGTCGGTATAAAGAAAAATTTTTTGAGAGGAGAGAGGATTACTCATGTGGCCAGAATTATAGGTATGAAAGGTAGGATGTTTAAAATAAAAACTTTTCATGACGAGAGACTTATAAAAGAAGATAATACCGTTCCTATAAGGGACTATCTTGCTCTTCATGTTGTAAAGGAGAAGAATACGGAAAGAATGTCTCCTGGATTGTATACTTTGAACTATTATGTTGATGACGAGTTATTAGGAACAACCACATATACTATTGCTCCTTAAGGCTCTGCTCTTCAGCATAGCTTATCTTATTTGTCGAGGCAACCTTATTTCTGGATAAGACAAACAGAACCTTTGATAGGGGCATGTCTAATAATTACTATTGATAGCATCAAATCTATCTTCATAAAGGTTTGTTAAACTTCCAAATACACCCTCCCCTCTTCCTCTTTGTCGATACCCTAATCTGTTTACAGGCTACCTATAAATCCTTCTTGCTTTTCTTATCAAATTCATGCTTTCCAAAAGAGGCTCTCTTCCGAATAAGACACAAAGCCCGGATGACAGTAAGCTTTAACCTCTTCTCCAAGAAATCCGTATCCCGAATCGCAATTAGGTGGATGAAATTAGCCTAGAAGGATATATAAATACAGATATTGTAATTGTAATAATAAAAGAACGAGAGGTGAGATGGCAAACGATATCGTTGTGGCTGCATTATTAGGAGGTGTCGGAGGTCTCACCCGCGGTGTTGTTGGATTATTAAAGGCGTTGGCTTTGCGGAGGAGGATTTTGTGGGGATACTATGCGATTACAGTCGTGATTGCGATTATTATCGGTGTGTTTGTCGGAATTGTGTTTGATTTTGATCCACGGTTAAGTTTACTTGCAGGCTATGCAGGAACCGATATTCTTGAGGGGATTTATAAGTCCTTTGCAGTACAGAAGGTGTATGTGCAGCCGAAGAGGAAGTAATTGAAGATGATGAATAAAGAGCTTATTCAGTTTATTCGAGAGGCGAGGAGACGCGGATATGATGATTATCAGATTCGAGAGCCATTGATAAAGAAAGGATGGACGAGTGATGATATTGAGAAGGCGTTTGCTACATTGCAGCCGAAATATAAACATAAGAATCGAGTAGTGCTGTATCTAGATTCGAGGTTGTTGAGGAAACTTGAGTTAAGAGCAAAGAGAAATATGTTTACCTTATCTGAGCAGATCGAAGACATATTGCGGAGAAGTGCATTAAATTTGCGGCGAGGTTTTGGGAGGGAGAAACTAGAGGACGCGTTTATTAGATTTTTCTCACGGAAGAGACGCTAGGTTTTTAGTTAGACAGTTATTTCAATGTTTTGTGCAATAGCATTGCCCGCCTTGTCAGACACGATGATATCGAAGACATAACGACCTGAGGTAAGGGAGAATTTTTTCTTGCAACGATTATTCTTTAGTCTTGTACAAAATGATCTTTCTTCTGGATTCCTTTCGTTTTGGTTTCGATAGGTTATTTCAGCAAGATTGTCTTCACGAACATCAAGGACGAGTTCAACACCGTTTCTGTTCGGGATTGCTTCGACTCCATTGATAACCGGTGGTGTGAGGTCTACCATGAGTGTGCGTTCTCGAGAGGTTGCTTGATTATCTGCGCTGTCAGTAAGCGTAAAGTAATAGCTAATTGTTTGTCCGTCAAAGGGAGTGAGATCAAGTGTATGAGTACACTGTGTACGTTTCTTCCTTTTCTCACAGGCTAAGAGATCGAGTTCTTGTGTATTTGTTTCTCTATCTGTAGTGTAGGTAATTGAAAGTAAGGTAGGATTTTCTTCTCTGAATTCAATGGAGAAGGGGTTTAATGCAAAACCAGTATGTGGGGTTGTTGTAAAAATGATTGGCGGCTTTGATTCGACGGTAAAACGAAGATCTTTTTCGATGATCATACCAAAGAGATCAGTTGCTCTAACGATGATATTGTTTTCGCCTTCCTTAAAGCTGCGAAATTTTTCTTTTGAGATTCCATACTCGTTACAATCTCTGCAGAGTGTGAGGAATCTTGGATTTTTGTCGTTTGCATTATACCATTCGATTGAAGATGCTGTTTGTGTTGTCCTAAGCGCGATAGGTATTTTATTCATGTGATAGTCTTTTTCTTCAGGTGTGTGTACGATGAGATCAAGTATATCGGGAATGTCAAGGGTAAATGTCCATGTTTTTTCTGAGTACCTACCTGCATTGTCGCTGACATTGAGGAAAAGAGTATGAGTCCCTTCTGCAAGGTTTGTTTCTGGTGTGAAGCTTAAGACAATGTCTCCATTGCTGTGTGTTTCGATTGTTGGCGTGAGAGGCTGATCGTCTAGGAGCAGGGCGATCGTTTCCCGATGAAAACCTGCGTTTGATCGGAAGCGTTCATCAAGTCGCGCGCTGATTTTCGGTTTAGGGTCATGAATGAGTGCGTTCTCCAATGGCCGAAGATCTGTTATCCTTGGGTCTGTAAAGTCCGTCTTCAGTGTACGTTGTTGTATTGGTTCGTCACATATATTTGACCAGAATTTGAGAGTAGCTAATCCTCCAATGATAGAATTGTTGTTCGGTGTATTTTCAAGTCCGAATTGTTCTAGATAAGGGAAAATAATAGAGGCTTCCCACTGATAGAAGAGTTGTGTTGCGTCTGGATTAATAAGTTGGAATTTCGGTTCAGTAATATACCAGTTGTTAAGTCCATCCGGTATTAGAGGTGTTACAATGATGGATGTGCGGTGATTAACATAAAAACTTTGTTGGCTCGAGATTTCCTCTCGTGCGAAACAGTCTTCACTTGCTACATCCCAGAAGATTGTCTGTGAGGGGGCAAGGAGTGATGGAGGGAGTATTGCAGAATAGTTGTTTGTTTCTGTTCGTGTCGCAGGAAATGCACGGAGCTCATTATCAACAAGGACATTGAATTTCACCGAAGTTATGCAGAAGCCAGTGATCTGGGCGTTGAGTTTTATACTGTCTGTTTCGAGGACACAGGATTTATCGAGCGAGAGATTCTCGATACGTGTTGGTTCATTCGGGAGTGATTTTGTTTGTTGCTGAAATAAAAAGGTTGATGCACCATCAGGAAGTCTACTCCAAGTACGGTCGTCGTTGTCTCTGTCTGTCAACAAGAAAGGCGCTGTTGTGTCTTCGAGGAAGTCATCCTTGTTGAAGAGCTTTAGTTCTTGGTCTTCATTGGTGAGCCCTCCAAGATTTTCTATAACGAGAAAGGTGATGATCGTTTGTGAGGGAAGTGTGTGGATATTATCGTTTTTGTCTTGAATGTACCATCCTTCGAGATTCATGGGAGAGCCGTCATTATAGAGCTCGATCCATTCGTTGTTTGTATCTATGCCTGCTGGATTAAGTTCTATTTCGTTAATAATAATTCTCGCCGTTACCTGGTGAAGGAAGCTGATTGTTATTACGAAAATGAGTCCTAATAGAACAAGGACCTTAAAGAGCATGACGACACTTCTTGAGTGAGCATGCTTCTTATGGAATGAGGAAGTTTTGTGCAACTGCATTGCCTGCTTCATCGGTCACCTGGATATCGATGTCGATTGTATCTCGCGAAATTGTTATTTTTTTTACACATTGGTTGTTTGTATCAAGTTTTGTACAGAGTCTTTTCCAAACAGGGTTATTTTGTCCATTGTCACGGTACGATACATCATCGAGGTTTGTTTCAGTAATTGTCACGGTAAGATCTCCTTTTATATTGTTGGTTGGTATATATTCTACAGAATGAACGATAGGCGGTGTCGAATCTACTCTAAGTTGCGTTAATTTACTATTATGAGTAGAACCAGCAATGTCTTCAATAGTAAAGGAGTATTCGATCGTTTGTTCGTTATATGCTGAAAGATCGACTGTTGTTTCACATTGGTATTTGTTTTTTGTGAGGGTACAATCATTTATCAGATCCAGTGTGTAGGATTGTATTCCTTGAAGGAAATTACCATAGGTAAGGGTAAGTTGCGTTGGATTTTCTTCAGTGAAAATTGCACTAAAGGTGCCTGATGCAAATCCTTTTTTCGGTCCTGTTTTTGAGATCTTTGGTTTTTTACTATCGATGTAGAAGACAACCGTTGTTTCAGTGATGTGATCTACAAGGTCAATTGCTCTGAGCGTGATATCATTACGGCCCTCTCTAAAGGTTTGCTTCTTTGTATAGCTTGTACAGAGTCCACAGAGTGATTTCCATTTCTCTTCTGGAGCAGTATTATCTCGAAGGTAAAGATCAACGTTCTCATTTGTTTCGAGATTAAGGAGGATTGATTTTGCACTGTAGACTTCGTCGTTGAGCGGAGTATAGAGTGCTATTGTAGGAGGAGTAACATCAGGGCTTTGATCAATAGCAGTTATACAGGTAAGTTGGTTTGAGTTGCAGGCATTGATGTTTGCAGGACAGTAGGCGCCACTCGTTGCAACAGTAACACAGAATTGGCAGCCGTAGCTGCTCGTACAGGTTTTGTCTCTTATGAGTGGATTACACTCAGAAAATCTGACTTGTTCGCCTCGCTCGAGACAGAGCAATTGGACAGGACCCGCGCTGGCAACTGTCAACGAGAGTATAACAACAAGTAGCGCTATTGTCCCAATGCAGATGTTTCTTCTTGTTTTCTTCATGTTTCTACGGTTGCTATTCTTTCTCGCGTTGTTATGTATAAAAAGAAAAAAAGTAAAAATAAATAAAAGAGGTCTTAGATTGCTTCACCCCAGAATAAGATGCTTCCTGTATCGAAATCACCATTGCATGGTACTGGAAGGCTTAATCTGAATGTAAGTGCCATTTCAGCTCCCGGCGCGAGGATGTTCGCTGAGTAGTACGGGCCATTTGGCGCGACTTGAAGGATCTCGTTTCTGTTATAGAATGGCTCTGGGCTATTAAACTCATTACCATACTCTATTGGGAGATATCCCTCGACGTCCTTTCGCGAATCAAGTAATGACGAATAGGCACCATTGGTGGCAAAGTATCTAAAGTTCTCTAATTCAAGTTGGTTCGTTGTTGGACACTTCGCTCCACTTGATGTAGAATCATAGAAGTCTGTACCTCCTATAAACATGTCAAGTAATACTCCTGATCCATCATCTGCGTCGTTACCGACAGTCAGTGTGCTTGAGTAGGACTGTGCTCCTGGTCTCACATCACTGAATTCGACAAGTCCATCAACACTGAGAGCGATCACCGGATTAAAGAACCAGAATTCGTTCTCGTCCATTGTCCCAGAGAGGCCATCAACATCTTCTGCTTCTACAGTCACCCAGAATTCCCCATACATGCTTTCCGCGGTTTCAACAGTGAGTGTACATGTGTAGTATGCTGCGGTGTTCTCAGGTGCGTATCTGAGCTCCTCTTCAAGGATTCGTGCATTACACGTTGGATCTAGTTCATCTCTAGGATGAACAATCCCGCTCAACTTACAATTAACCTCAATCTCGTTGCCTGCCCCTTGGGAGTTTCCTATGGTTCCAAACACGTCTTTGACTTTTTCAATGCCGTTCTTATCGAAAACAAGTACTTCCCATTGGATTTGCTCTCCTTCGAAGGCATAATTATTAATTCTTTCCTTGAGGAACTGACCGTCTTCGGAGATTCTTCCCGGTTCAACTGCGTCATCAAGAACAAGGCGGCTATCGCACATCCAAACTCTTGGTTCAAAATCTTCAGTTGTAATGTCCGGCGTGATTGGTACACCCGGCGTTCGTACTGCGAAAACAGCAGGTAGAGAAAGCAATAAGAGCCCCACTACCATAAGTGCTAGTGTGGTTTTCATTTTGAAAACCTCCTTTCATTTGTTAATATATCGGGGTATGAGAAAACACTTGCAGTATAATTTTTTATTCCCTGCTCTTTTCGTGTTGCCATCGAGAGTTTTATAGGGATGTTGTTTATAAAGACTATTATACTTTAATGTATAAATTTTGTCATTACTTCTCTTTGATTAAAGTGAGAGCTTCTTAGTCTACTATCTTGAAAGTATCTTAAATATTTATATAGGCATGTTTCTTATATGCATGATGGAAAAGAGGAGACAAGGACAAGTAACTCTCTTTATCATCGTAGGTATTATACTTGTTGCTATGTTTGTTATTATTGGTGTTTTGAAAAATAAACAAGTAAAAGACTCAGATATTGTTCCGCAGCCTTCTCGAGGAAACACCGGAGATAGCGAGTGTCGTGTTGATACTGATTGTGTACCACAAGAGTGCTGTCATGCACCTGGATGTGTTCCTCGTGAGAAAGCGCCTGATTGTTCTGGAATGCTTTGCACGCTGGAATGTGCTCCGGGCACATTGGATTGCGGACAGGGAACATGTACATGCGAGAATAGCCGGTGTGCTGTTTTAAAGAGTGAATCATAAAACGAGGCAACACTAGTACAGGATATTATACCCTCAAAATACTTGCGTGCAACACCTCTAATCATCACTATCGTCATAGTTTTATTAATTATAAGCTTTTGAATGCACAAACCACACATTCTTCAGATTAAGTGAGAAACAGAGAGAAATATATACGTGTAAAAAACTGAAAGAATATTTATCTTATGAAGAGCCGTTTTTAGTTGGTTTACAAAACAATGGTAATTATGCCGTATTTTACAAACACGAGAAGAATAAATTCATGAGAATAATAATAGACATGAACATCCGAAAGGTTAATATAGTTACTTTCTACTTTATAGAACAGAAACAAATACCTAGAATATGAAACAAGCAAACAGACATTTAACAGGAGAAGGAGAAATGGATTACGATTATCTAAATGATATTCTCTTCTTCAAGGTAAAAGAGAGAGAATATGATAGATCATTAGAATTCGAAAATATGGTTATTGATATAGACTCTGAAAACTTTATAACGGGAATTCAAATATTTGATGCCTCAAAATTCTTAAGAATGGATAAATCTGCTTTGAGTGCTGTGCCCAAATGGACATTTCAAGCATATATAGATGAAGAGTCAATAGAAATTAGATTAAACTTCCAAGTCTCTGTAAGAAACCAATTAATTGAGAAAAACCCAATAATTATTCAAAGAAATGATGAGAAACTGCCAGAATCAGAAATGGTAGTTGCTGTTTAATTAGGCTTTAGATAATCATTCCAATGCTCCTGGAAGATCTGTTTGATTGAATAGAAAGGTTTTTTATCCCCCTCTTGCATAATACTTGATGGAAGAGAATGATAAAGATATTTGTTCTGATTGTGGTATTAAGCACGATGATAGAGATGAAGAACACCTTTATGCTCTCTCAATGAGGACAGCAGATTCATTAGCCAAAGAAGTATTCCCAAAGCTCTGGAATGATTTTAAAAATCAACTTAGAGACTTGAGTAAAAAAGAGCTGGCAGAGGAAATGTTTCATGCAGGAGCATCAAACATGCTCTATGGATACATTAAGTTAATGAATGAAATGTCTAATAATCATAAAAAAGGAGAATGATTATACTTTATATAAGAAAATTTAGTTTGCTAGACATGACAATTCTTAAATATCTATTCGTATTATCTATGATATGCGTAATATCTCAATCGAGGTTGAGTATATAGACAGAGCAGAGTATAATAGAATTGCGTCCCATGTTGGGTCTCGTGTTTGTGAAACAGAATATCCTCGACAGTATGTACGAATCGTGAATCCAACACGAGTAGATTCTGGAAGGGAACTTTATGATTTATTTCGCGGCAGTCTTCCTAATGTAAATCTGTTTTGGGTTCCTTCGAGAGCGAGTATAAAAGAGGCGAAGAGATTATTTCAGAGTGGTAGAAAAAATCGTTCCTATTATATAAAATTATTTGAGGATGCTCTGCTTCATGGTAAACTAGTTGTTGAGTATGAAGAGTATAAGCGAGATAGGGTTAGAGATGCGGACGATTTTATTTTTCTTTCTAACGCGAAAGAGTTAGTTCTTTCTCGATTTCGAGTTACTCGAGAACATTTTGACTATTATTGTTTTGATCCTCCATTACAAAGAGACAATTTTACCTCTGTGCTTGGAATTCGGGAAGTTTGATTCGGCATTCTATAACGACTCTCCAGGACTTCTTTCAACAGAAATAATATAAGTTAAGAACAGACTCTTTGATAAAAGAGACAGAAAAATCTTATGCCTCTTTAATTGAAGCAGTTGATAAAATTGGGATAATCGAAACAAATGCTAATCACCTTATAAAAAATTCCTATGACCTAATACTAGACTTCGGGTCATGGAGCACATGAGGGAGAAGTTTCCTATCTTAGAAAATTGAACTTCTCAGATAGCGAAGTACAGTTTGCTAATAAATTAAGATATTTTAGAAATAGAATAACCTACGATGGGATAATAGATTGATGCGGGGAGGAGGATTCGAACCTCCGAAGGCACTAAGCACACAGGATTTCTTCTACAACCTTGCAGTAAGGTTCTAAGTTCAATGGATCCTGAGCTTTGATCATTCTTGTTGGAACGATTGACATCTTAAGTCCTGCCCGTTTGACCACTCCGGAATCCCCGCTCTAAGAAAGGAAGAACGAGAGGTTATAAATATTTTTGTTTGGCCAACCTATTCGTTTTCCTCTTCGAAATTTTGGAGAATAGAATCTACCTCGCGCGTGATATGTTGTATTATCTCACTGTCTCCTGCACGTGGATTTTTCTCCTTGTACTTGAGAGCATGAGAAGCACCAGAGATTACTGCCATTTTTAGTTTCTGATTTACCATGATATTTCAATGGAAGGGGTGTTTATAAAATTTATCGAGATAGAGCATAGCCTTCTTGGATAGCGCTAAGAATGGAATTTTGGCTCTCGGGAGGGAGCTGCGTTGATTTATTCACAATGGTAACACGTAGAGCTGCCTTTTTCTGTTCGCGTTTTTCTTTGATTGTTTTACCACCAAGTATAAGACCAATAACAAGAATTATTACAAGGATTATAATGATAACCCACTTGAGTAATCTCCCCCTTTCCATTTCTTTACCTAAATTTTCGTACTCTAGAAGACCTCTTGATGTATACGATAGCAACGCCAACAGCGACGAGTATGAGCGTTATAACTGCCCAGAAGAATACACTGGATTTTCCCTCTCTTTCTTCTGGCAAGAATTGGGGAACTCCTCGATCTCCTTCTGCTGTACCTCCACTCGTTTCTTGTTGTTGAGTTTCTCCTGGGGCTGTGTAGCCCTCCCCAGTTTGAGTGGCGTTAGCTGTCTTCTTCTTTGACACTCCGCCAGATCCTCCACCACCGCCTGAACTACTTGATCCTCCACTGCTTCCACTTGAGGTTGATTCTCGATAGGTTGAGAACTCACAGTCTGGAATCTGCCAGACACAGTTTACTGCATCAATCAGTGTTGCAGAGGAGGTTCTATCAACACAGTTTGCGCCACTATCATCGCAATGGAAGAGTGCGTTACACGTCTCACTGAATGGAATTTTAATTCTACATGCCTCAGGGTGTAAACTATTAATAATCTTATCCCGCGTTTCTGATGAAAGTCCAACAAGTGTCGAGGTTCCGATAACAGCACCACTATCACTAATTGAACGTACTTTATCATTCAATCCTGTCTTTGTGAGGCTTGCATTAAGGAATTCAAAGTAAATCGTTTTATCTGTTTTTTCCATCTTGATATTTACCCTTCTCCCTGTCGTGTAATTGCCCTTTACACCCGCTGTCACGCCACACTGCTCTCCTTGAGCAGTTTCGTATGTTCCGTCTCTTTCAAAGTCATATGAAACGTTCCATCCAGTTGAGACCTTTAATCGCGCAACGAAATTACAATAGCCACACTTCGCTGTCGAGGATGTGGTAAATGAGCTACACTTACTCAGTGCGCATTTGTTGCTAGCATCACATACACGGAGCTTATAGTAGTAGGTAGTATCGTTAATCAATGGATACTCAAGATTATTAGTTACACTCCCATTATAGATCTCCGCGATGTGCCAGAGTTTATAGTCGCGTACATTTGCACTTGTTATACCCATATCATGTATCGTGTCATTCAATTTTAGACAACGGGAGTCATTCTTGTAAAATTCAAGTGTGCCGTTTGTTGGTTTGTCCGTGTCATACATGAGTAACGCAGCATCTGGATACTCCTCGATCTTTACCCCTACTACGCGGGCCGTGGTCGTGTCATTAAAGCCAGTTGAATTAACACCCTTCCCGCTACATACTGAAGCATACTGACAGTCCCAATCGTTACAGTCAATACTTTCATCACTATCATCATCTAAACTATTGAAACAATCTTCGTACTTCACAAATCCTTGTCTAAGGATATCTTCGAACTTTGCGGCATCAGCATTATAGGAGAACACATCAGTAATCTCAAAATCAACAGACCCCGGTGTTACCCAACTCGGTCCAGCCCTGTCTGATGGGTCGGTTACATTTCCTGATATATGTCCTATTGTTGCTATAGAGACCCTCATGTCTTTTGTTGCATCGTAGAGCGTTGGGAATCGTGCAAGATCTGCTTTCTCAACTGCAATAAGCGGACCACCAATCTCAGAGCACATTGATTTCTTCCATGTACTTAACTTTACATCTGTTGCAGTCCATTTCGAATTGTCGCACTTGTATGCGTTAAATGTTTCTAGGGGTTTGTTGGTGCTTACATTCCAAATTGATGCATACTTAAACCTAAATTCGTAACCTTCAGCAGAACTATTATGACTGAGTTCACATCCGCCTGTTGATTTTCCATCAGTGTCAAGATAGACCAACAATATTACTGTATCATTGCCTGCTCCTACTTTCTCAGTTGCAGCAGAAGTGTTAAACGCCCCTCCTACAAGACCAACTACAAAGGAAGAGATCTTTTCTTTATTGCACACCGACGCATTACCAAAGTCATACATATTCGCACCGAAGCCGTATGCATCGCCCATGTCTTTCATACCGAATCCGCAAATATCGACAGATTGTTGCGCTGGCTCGTTTACTCCGCCAAGAGGCCCACACGGATCACCTCCCAAAGGTACTGGCGCTCCTGCCTCCATTGTATCAAAAAGTTGACTTACCGAAGATGGATTACACCATCCACTATTCCACCGACAACCAGCTACTCCAACACATGCACTTTGTGTCTGTGATGGTGCTGAATAACAGGTCGATTCACATCCGTAAAGTGTTGAATTACAGTAGGCGTTTTGGTTGCACGCTGTCGCATTAGCAATAAGGGTCGTATTTAACCAGCACTGATCCATGACATTTGTGCAGTATGAACCGATTGAATCATTCTTAAACCAACATCCATTTGTTGAGTTGCATCCTCCTACGACACTTGTATACTTCCAACAATCCTTACTCCAGTCAATTTGACATGTAGGCTGAGAATTCACAATCCAACCACAGCTCGTATTAATGATTGTTTTGTTTGTACATAATGTTTCATTGCCATCGTACTTGTAACAATCACCCCCTGCAGAGGCGCTAACTCCCCCTCCACCAGAGGTTGATCCACAGGTAAATCCTCCCTTTGGATTACACCATCCAGGATTATTCCATTGACAGCCGCTTGTTGCGTCACACAATGTTTGATTATTTGTACTCGTTGAGTTTGCACATGCGGTCATTGCAGACTCTTCGCACCATCCATTCTCAGCTTTCCAGACACAACTCGAAACAGCGCCACACTCGCTCGCTGAGGAATCAAGTGTTGTATTGAAGCAGGCAGGCTGACAGTAACCCCCCCAAGATTCATTTCTCCATGAGCATTTCGTTCCTTTTGCACTACATGCACTCTGGGTTGATACACTCCAACACTCGCCCATAATGCTATCGCACCATGCAGAGTTATAAGCCCCATAAGTCTCATTTCTCCACATACACAATGACGAGGTAGCACAGTTTGTCGAATTTACGTACTGCCAGCAATTCGCGCTCCAGTTTACTTCACAATGTTGCTTACTCCACTGATCAACTTTCCAGTTGCATCCTGTGGTCGTGCTACAGGTTGCATTATTGGATTTCTGCCAGCAATTCTTTGGAGCAAAGTCTTTATGATCGCACCATCCGCCCATTGTATTACACCAATCACCACCCTTTCCAAACCCATCGCACCAAGTATCATTAGTAAAGACACAATTTGTGTCGGCATTACATAGTGTTCTGTTGTTTCCCATGCATGTTTCAGCAATATCCCAGTCTCGCTCACACCATCCACTTCCTGTTCCATTGTTCCAAACACAATTTGTTTGTCCAGCACACTCACTCTCATTTCGGTCGTACTTCCAGCACTGCCCTCCCTTAAAATCACACCAGCTTCCCCACTTATCGACAACCCACTCGCAACTATTTGAGAGGCAGGTATTATTATTCTTCCATCCAAAACAATCTCCTGAGACGAGTCCGCAGTACGAATCTACATAACATCCAGGATCGCTACAATCAATTAATCCATCGTCATCATCATCCCCCCCATTCCAACAGATCTCTACTTCTTCTCCCGTATTTGCAACACAGCTGCCATCGTTCGTTGTTCCCTGCCACTTACAACTTCCTGTTTGATTTGCAATAGCCTTTCGTCCGAGGCTTGCACATTCGCTCTGTGCCTTACATCGATCGCATGCATCCTCGCACGTCTTCTCACCTTTCTTGGCACAATATCCTCCTTGTGTTGTACTATTATCACTAATCCATTTACATCCCCCTCCATCTTTGTTTGCGTCACTCTGTGTACAATAGTAACTTGGTCGTCTTGTTGTATCATTATTCGATGGATCTCCTTTGTATGTACAATCACCACAATTCGTATTACAATCGCCTGCTGTTCCTGTTCTCCATGTCTCCTTTGCCTTACAATATCCTATTCCATTGGGCGCGCGCGTATTAACAGTAAACTCACAGAATCCTAACAAAGAGTCAACACAAGCGCTTCGCGCATTTGTTGCATTCACCTTGTTGCCATTACCGTCTTTTAACTCACATGCGAAACAGGCTTTGTCACAATCATCTTCGTCATTAAACTTGTACTCGCATCGTCCTGTCGGCACTGAGATATTTCCTACACAATAATTCTCAGTAATCCATTTGCCGCCAGCCGCTTCACAATTACGCTCGTTCTCTAATTTAATCAAACTTTGGGTTGTATTGCCAAATACCGACGTAGCCTTAAATGAACATCGATCACTAACATTATTCCACGTACATGGCATATACCACGGATCTGCTGCAATCGTGTCACAGTCTCCTTTTGTCTCTGCATCTTCACATGCTTCTTCTCCGTTTGGTGTCTGTTTAAGTTGATCAAAACACGATGTCGTATAGCGATTGTTGACACAACTACTATTCTGCCAGGCACAACAGTTTGATAAGGCGGCTATATTGTTACAGAGCGCAGAATCGTTAATGTAGGAACATTTGATGCCATCCTTAGTTATGTTTGTTCCATATTCAGAAAAGGTTCCCGCGCTTACTTTATTGCAGATTCCGCCTGTGTAATTACAACCAAGCACATTATTACATTTTGTTGAATTGAGGTCAAAAAGATAGCATCCCGGGTTCCAATCATTTGAAATAGAGGAAATGTTTTGGTAGGCTCCTGTTCCCCAACTTGGTTCGCTACAGGTTCCTCCGGCTGCTTGATCTGCCGTATTTGTAAATGTCCACCAACAATAGTGCGTATCAACGCAATTACGCTCAGTAGTAAAGTTCGCGCATGCCTTTGAACTTACCTCTTGATAACACCAACCGCTCGTTAAATTGCCTGGCGGATCCCCATTCCACTTACAACCTAGACCATAGGTATTAGATTCACACAAACTCCGATTCCCTGTGGTATTTAATGATACATTACTTCCCCCAATTGATCCGAAATTGCTACACTGAACTTCATTACACCAACCTGAACTTGTCCAGCCTTTCCATTGACATCCTGGCTTTGCAGAACATGTCGCATTCGTATTTTCGGCCCAACAACCGGCTGTGCTACAATAACTTCCTGATGTCCAGGTACACCCAAGTCCTGCGGTATTATTTACACAAGCGGTCTCATTCGTAAAATCGTAAGTCCAGCATCCTACATCTTGGCAGGCATTCCACTTCCATTGACACTTTACGCCCTGTGCTGCATTACACGCAGTTTCATTCGGATAGAGTTTTGTGCTCCAGCAGCTGTTATAATTACACTTACTATCACTACTACTCCAAGTACAATTTCTTCCATTCCAGTCTCTCGCCGCGCCACAGGTTGCAGAGGTTGTATAATCATAGCAGCCCTTCTCTTGACATAATCCCCATGCACACCCCGTCGCATTTGTGCATGTTGCCTGTGTTGTGTACGCGCTGCAGCCAGCCATTGTTCCAGTACTATAACAATTATTTGCCCATGTACATGACTTGTTTGCAATATTACTCTCACATGCATTCTGATTTGTTCCAGAAAAACTCCAACAGTTTATATCTTCACAGAAATAATTTGTTGTACCTGGTTGCCAAGTACAATTTTTTCCCGGGACGCTTGTTGTTGCACATGCATTTTGCGTGTTGAGGCTCCAGCAATTCAACTCAGAACACCATCCACCCCAAGCATCAGCCCGCCAGATGCAACCGTTCGCTGCAGTACAACTTGCATTATTCGAACTTGTATATTGCCAACACGTGGCACTGAGACCAAGTTCTATAAAAACAATCGCTAAGAAAATACCAACACCAACGTAGATTAACCTTGTAAAGGTTGTATCCAGTTTTATCACCTCATCTCCTCTTCGTGCTATATAATAAACTTTCGAATATATAAATCTTTCCCCGAATTACGGGTGTTTTCACCCCAAAAAATAAAGCATATTTTTATTGCGATAATGTTTATATAGTCGTTTTGACCCTAAACACTATGGCAAAGATATTTAGCATTGTTATATTAATGGCTATGATTTTTTCTATAACTACTTTAGTTAATGCAAAAAGCGATAATTCTGCAATAGTTAAATCGCAATGCTTCTATGAAGAGCCACTTTGTTTAGATTTGGGTAATGGATATATGGTTTGTAGAGATTGTAAGGTAGTATATCAAAACTTTTTAACAAACGGGGGAATAGAGCAGTATAATCAAAAGTTTTTGATAGAAGATAATTTCTACTATTAGAGAGATTCTTTTCTAAAGATAATTTTCCACGAAAATTCAAACTGGCATACTCCTGAAGGAGAAGGCTCAAATTGGATATGGCAAGTTAGATATTCTTCAGACAAAAAAGCAGAATCAATCTCGGATTTAATTAGCCAGTATAATTACCCATTTAGTATTCTATGCAAGTATTCATGGGGATATGAAAAATTTTGCAAAACACATTAAGATTTTTTCTTTTCCTGAATTGGCAGAGAGTTTAAAGGATGTTAAGAATAAGTGGTTGGGATTGATTTACATGAGCAAGCGTTAAATTTTTAATTTATCTATCTTTCTCATTATTGCTTCCATTTCATTATGAAACTTTATCAAATAATATATTGAAAAGATTAAGACTATTACAAAAGTTGAAATAATAAAGACAAAAGGAATATTCTTGCCAATTATTATTTGTTTAGTTAAAACTGGTAATAAAACTGCTATAAAGACTGTAAATAAAATAATAATAGTTGTGTTAAAAGATTGAGAGTATTTATTATATGATAAATCAAGTTTATTCTTTTTCTTTAAGTCTGTCATCTTATTCTATTATCTGACCAATTAACCATAATCCCACAAAGAAAGCAATTGCGGAAATTAAAACACCTATAAAATTTGATTTTATTATGTTAGCAGAAAATCCTGAAATGCCACCAATAATTAAAAGTATGCCTCCAGCAACTTTTAATAGTTTAAAACTATCTTTTTTCTTTTTAGCCATTTCACCCTCTTTTTTATAATCTTCTTGAGGATTTATTGCTTTATATTCTTTTTGTTTTTCTAATTTGTGTCGTATCCCGAAATAAGGTTCATTCGAAAAAAAAGATAAACGCTGCTGAGGAGCAGGGGAAGCGCGTGGAATCGTTTATATACTAGTTCGTTTTAGATTTAATCATGCGTCTGGAAAAGAGGAAGAATGTTTATGGAAATTCTTGATCAACTGAAGAGTGAGTTAAGATTGCGAGGATTTTCCCCCTTGACTGTCCGAAACTATGTGTTTTTTGTTCAGAAGTTTCTTGGGCGAGTGAATAAACCAGTTGAGCAGTTGAATGAGAGTGATGTAAAGTTATATTTATCTGAATTATTTGATTCTAAATCTCGGAACACAATCATGCTCGCCGCTGCTGCGTTAAAGTTTTTCTTTGTCGAAGTTTTGAAAAAAGAATTTGGAAATATTAAAATACCAAAGAAGGACAAGACGCTACCGAGTGTGCTAGCGAAGGAAGAGATAAAGCACTTGATTGACAGTGCAGACACTCACAAGTCTAGGTTGATCATGTCCCTGTTGTATTCTTCTGGATTGAGGGTCTCTGAATTGGTGAACTTAAAAGTGAGTGATCTGAACTCGAGCGAGAGAAGCGGATGGGTGAGACATGGAAAAGGTGCAAAGGATCGAGTGTTTATGATGTCTAAGGATCTTGCGCTGGAGTTGCAGCACTATTTGAATGGTCGTGGGAAGGAAAATACCTATTTGTTTTCAAAAGAGAAACCTTTAACAACGAGGAATATTCAAAAGATTATCGCTGGAGCAAGAAAAAGGGCAAGTATCGGAAAGAAGGTTACACCCCATACGCTCCGACACTCGTTTGCGACGCACCTCCTTGAACAGGGAACCGATATACGGATAATACAAACCTTGCTAGGGCATTCTTCGTTGAGTACAACGCAAGTGTATACGCATGTTTCACATGAACAGTTAAAGAAGGTGAAGAATCCTCTTGAGGAGTTGTTTTCAGAGAATACAGACCAGAAAGAAATCTAGAGGATTCATTTTTATCCTTTTCCACATGCTACTGATTAGTAGTTACATCAGAAAGATTTAAATATCATCGCTACATCAAATATACATGGAGAAGAACACGAGAAGGAGTATGCTGTGTGGAGGTTTAGGATTACTTTTATCTAGTCTTTATTCTACCTATAGACTCGCCAAAGAAGATCCTTACAAGGCGATGTGGGTAGTTGATCGTATTGAAAGGGAAAGCGGCTTATCGTGGCTACAGAATAGGATAAGAATAGCCGGGCAGAGAGTGAAAGATGCTGACGTTCGTAGAAGCCTTAATGGCGATATTATAGTTGTTCCACATGTAAAAAATGCTCGGGATGAAGAGATAACAATCTATATTACGAATAAAGGGAGAACAATTAAGACAGAACCATGGAGATATGTTCCATTAGAGGGCATGTTTGAACTATATCTTATTGTCTCCGGGAAAAAACTCTATGAAGGAGTTTACATCAATGACACGGAAAAGAAAAGGATTATAAAAAAGAGCGAAAGATTCTGTCGCGAACCTTACAAAGAGTAGTTATTTTCCTATTATACACGCTGAGTTTAGAATCTCTTGTTTACGTTCTTCGTTAAATCTTCCTTCTATATTTTTTGTTATTGTTATTCTTTTCCATTTGTCTTTTAGTATAGTTTTTCCATCCCCTGCAAAAGTCGGACTAAAGATTGTTATTATATTCTTGTTTTCTGATGTGATTACACCAAGCCTACCAATAGTTTCCCAACTTTTGTCAATACTAGCATCACGTTCTGTCACAAAACGCCTGAAGATCTCAATTGCACTCTGATCAGAGATTTCTTGTGTTGGGAAATTTCCATTTTTTGGCTGGATCTCTAGGTAGTTCTTTCCATCTAATCGCCATAGTTTTATTACAGTCTTTTGATTTTCTATCTTTGATACAGAACCTAATCTTGCTTCATTATCAATCTCTTGAGGATCATTACTCAGAGTAACTGCAACACTTTTACAACCCACACCCTCTCTTTCACATGCGAATGGGATAAGATTAATATTAAGCCCAGATTCACTTAACTTCCTCTGAATACCCTTCACTACCTTGAAATTTGCGAGATATAAGTCATCAAGCGGAAATCCGAAAATAGCACCCAAAAATCTAGTTCCTCCTTCAAACTCTTTCTTTTGATAGTCTACTATCGTCTCGAATTGCGGGGCCATAAGTTTCTTCCCATTTGTATCAACAGTTGGTACAAATTTTGCATTTGTCGTTACCTTTGTTATCGCAATATCTCGCTTGTTATCATCAACCTTCTTCTCCCACAATAATGTCTTTGTTGCAGGATCTACGTCTGCTTCAACAACATCAACATGAGCCTCAACATATATTCTTCCCAGGTCGATCTCATCTGTTGGACACTCTGGTTCTGGCTGTCGGGGCTGTGTCGCAGTATATTTTTGTTTACATTGTACTAAGAAGGTATTCGCCTGTCGCTTTAAATCATTGTTACGAATAGCCTGTCCATTATTATCTACTTTCACGAGGCGGTTACCACAAGCGTCTTTTTCGAATGTAAAGCCAAAGTATTGGATCTCACCGCGAGGCACATGAATGCTACATTGTTCTGCTTGAGAACACGGTTGATCACTTTCAATAGGTTTGCCTCTGATCTCAGGACAGGGATTGTTAAGATCTATATCAAGTTGACCGCTAAGTGCAGCTATTTCTAATAGATCTCTTGCTATTGGTTCTGTGGAGTAGTAGCAGATTCTTTCGTCTTTTCCGTCTCCATCATAATCGGAAAATTCAGTTTTTGCAAATGGCAGATCAAAGTTGAAGCCTTGTGCTTGGCGTTGGTAGAGGAAGGAGTAATACCTACAGTTTTGGTCTGAACCACTTGCTTCTACTGCCCAGAGTGGAAGTGTGATTGTTTTAGAGAGAATTTTTAGTTCTGGCCCTTTAACTCGTGCTCCTTCGCTGTCAACGTTAAATCGCCAGCCGAGCGTGCGTATATTTTCATAGTAATAATCTACTGGAACCTCTTGTGTTGGTGTTGTTGCGGGTATGATCTCCTGTGTTTCCAACGAGAAACAGAAACCAGACACTGGTTGACCAGATGTTAGTTGAGTTGTTGGCTGTTGAGGAATAGGTTTTTTAGCGCACGAAAGTCCGAGGGGCGTGGTGGTTTCTGATTGAGGAGCATAGAGAAGCGCGAGTGATATAATTGCGAGAACGAGAATTCCTATACCTCTTTTCATTATTCATAGAAGAGACTTTTCTTTTTAAATATTCTGACATCTGCTTCTGTAAAGATAACAGGTAATATAATAGTCTCCTTTCAAGAACTAACGGAAGGACTTTTGTCTCTTTGCTCGTGCCTTCGAGTCTCCTGGTTTTCTGGTCTCTTTTCTCCGCGAGTCTGGGACAATCATGTTTCTGTCGTATTTAATAAAGGCTTTTTTGAGAACATCTGATCCAGTAATCTCAAGGAGGGCGCGGGCGAGTGCAAGACGGGCTGCTTGGATTTGAGCTTCTTTACCGCCGCTCGTTGTGGTGATGTAAAAATCGCAGGTAAGCTGTTG
The DNA here is from genome assembly GCA_964494915.1 of Candidatus Woesearchaeota archaeon. Lineage (GTDB taxonomy): Archaea > Nanobdellota > Nanobdellia > Pacearchaeales > GW2011-AR1 > UBA73. Next base: position 15,714 of record CAZBTP010000005.1, on the reverse strand, counting down.
TCCGAGTTCATTAACATAAATACGAATTGGTTCCGCGAGTGCGAGTCTATGGAAGAGCGAGAGTTCTGTTGCGGGAAGAAAATTGTAAAAGACCTTTCCTGTCCCTGGCTTGAGCCTTAGTCTTGCTATTGCTGTTTTTCGCTTTCCTGAAAATATTATCTTCTCATTCGGTGTTTGTTTTGTTGCCATGTTAAAGTTCTGTGCTTATTTCATTGAGAGTGAGCGTTGGTGTGTTTTTTTCTTCTCTGAGTAATATTTTTTCTGACGATTGATATTCGGGCGGGATATTATTATAACACCGAATATGTTTAAATGCACTCTGACCACGACCTTGTTTGTACGAAAGCATACCTCTGATTGTTCTCTTCATAATTCGCTCAGGAGACTTTGGAAAATGAGGTCCTTTCAGACTTGAACCGCCGCGTTGTCTGAGCTGTTTGTAGTTTCTTAGGATAGATGCTCGCTTCCCTGTTACAATGGCATTGATACAATTTACGATTATGATTTTTTTCCCGAGCAGTGATTGTTTTGCTGCATAACTTGCGAGTCTGCCAAGGACCGTATCAGTTGCATCTATCACAATAGTCTGTTGTTCTTGTTTCATGGTAAGAGTTTTACTGCCTCTGCTTTTGGGTTCTTCTTTATCTCCTCATCGAGAGGAATGAATTCTGATTTTGTTTTTTTAAGTTTTTCTTTCGCGGTTATCGAAATTGAGAGCGCGGCGATTCTTATCTTTTTTGTGAGATCTCCTTGGCTAAGGACTTTCCCCGGAACGATTACCGTATCTCCTTCGGTTGTGTGTTTGTCCAGTTCAAAAAGGTTTTTTGCAGCGTAGGCTCGTGTTGATGACGAGAGAATCTGAGAGAGTTTGTGCCACGAAGGATGCTTGAGAGCTAGTACGAGTGTCTCTCTTACGCGAGGGTTTGTTTTTCTTTTTATTCTTAGTTTTATTTTGGTTTTGCTTAATTGCTTTTTGTATCTCATGGTTGAGAGGAGATTGTCGGAGAGGTATTTAAAGCTAGCGCTGGTGGTGAGTATCTCCGCATAGGAATTCTGAAATCTAGGAAAAGACAAGATTTTATAGATGATCTTCTCAAGACTAATCAAGACCGATTAGAATAGTTATGTTTTAAAGTAACTTCCCCGCCAAATCTTCTTTCAAATTCTTCACCAAATTTTATAGCGTTGGAATAATCGCTTTCATTATGCACTCTGATCTCTGGTCTTCCTAATAGGTTGATTTCAACACAGCATCTAAGAGGTAAACTCTCCTTATCAAAATCAACATAAATTGAATCATACATTCTACTGCTGAGTATGCCTCTTCCCCCACCTGAAATACGCCCGCTTCCAAATACTTCATCAGCCAAAGAAATTGCTTTAGTATAGAGACCTTTACTTATCTCTTCCTTTTCAGCCCTCTCTTTAGCTACATCCACAATTTGCATAAAACAATATAAATAAACACATTAAAAAACATTATGTCGTTCTATAATATATGTTAATGTATCACTTAAAGTAAAAGTCTAATAGTATATATCGAAGAGCCTTTTACTCCCGCTCTAATACAAAGCTTCCTGCTGCACTAACTGCCCCGCATTGAGCATCCTGCTCAAGTATCGCACTGCAATAGAGTCCTGTAGCTATGTTTCTTGCGTTTGTTATTTCTCCAGTCATTATAATAACTCCTCTGAAATCGCAACCGTTATTTTGTGAAACATCAACTATCGAGTAAACTGTAAAGCCATTTCCAGTGCCACGGATTATCTCTCCAGCTGTGCTTACCCCTCTCTGTTCAAGCCCGGAGAAGAATTGTGAATAATTTGTTGTAATATGGTTATCTCGTGTTTGATTACTCCAGTGAAATGTTCCTGGGATAATATCGCCTCGGAAAGGAGTTTCTTGCTCGCCAGTAAGTGTATACGTCCCTTCTATATTTGGCGGATGGATTGCTGGTTCGCTATAGAGCGCGAAGTTATATCCCAATCTTTCAAGGTCACTTATGACTCCTGCAACGCGAGGATTGTTTTCTATTTGATCAACTGTATTTAATCCTGGCACGCCTGTGGTGCTATGGAAAGAGATCTCTATATTTGGGGGCTGTCGTGGGGGTTGTGTTGGGGTGATAGGAGGCGGAGGAGGATTATACACTGTTGGCATGGTAGGACGCGGAGGAGGATCATATTCTGAACCAGTCGGGGGTTCTATAATAGGACAACCCGCAAGTAATACAATTAAACCACTCGCTGCTTTCATTCTATATCCTCCCGATTTCATCTTTTCATTATTAAAATGAACTATATCAAAAAAACTTTGAGTTTTACCACACCTTAAAAGGTGTGGTTTGTTAGTTTTTTGGATGCTCAAGGAACCTACCGCACCCTGAAAGGTGCGGTTTTCGTCAAGTTCCTTGACATAAAAAAGATCAAACAAGTGCATAAAAGTAATCAGATAACACACTAGGTAACAATGCACTCTCTTTTTAACGTGTTATGAGTAAAGTCTGTTATGATTGAGACGGTTGTCGCCATGATACGTTCTAATGCCTCTTGGGTGTTGAATGCTACATGGGGAGTGATGATAACGTTTTCGTTTTTGAGGAGCTGCTTGTCTTGTTTTGTAAGCTTTCCTGTTTTAAGGAGGGTTTCATCTTCGAGAACGTCGAGCGCAGCTGCTGCGAGTATTTTTTTATTGAGCGCATCAACAAGCGCCTTTGTATCAACGAGAGGTCCGCGGGCAGTGTTTATGAGAATTGCCCCTTTCTTCATTAACGAAAAGGCTTTTTTGTCGATGAAATGATGGTTTTCTTTTGTGTAGAATGTATGGAGCGTTATTATATCTGATTTTTTGACAAGCTCTACGAGCGAAACGTACGTAAAACCAAGTTCGCGCTCTGCTGCTTCGTTTGGGTAGATATCATAAGCGAGGACATTCATGTCGAAACCTCTTGCTATCTTTACAACGTGTTTTCCGATTCTGCCAGTGCCGATAACACCAAGGGTTTTTCCTTTGAGATCAAAACCTTTTAGATTATGGACAGAAAAATCGTTGCGTTGTGAATGGAAGTAGGCACGGTGGACTTTTCGCGAAAGTGATAAGATAAGGGCGAAGGTATATTCTGCAACCGTGTTCTCACCGTAATGAGGAACATTTGCAACGATGATGTCCCGTTTCTTGCACTCCTCAATATCAACGTGATCGAACCCTGTTGATCGTGTTACGATTAGTCTCAGATTTGGCAGCTGGGCGATAAGTTCTTTTGTTAACTCTGAGTAAATGAACACCGAAATAATCTCTGTGTTGCGTGCTGCCTTTATGTTTCTTTCTGAGAGTGGTTCCTTGAAGAATGAAATGGTATGTCCTTTAAGCGTCTTTTCTATGAGTGGTTTTTCCCAGCCCTGAATTTCAAAGAACGCAATTTCCATTTGTTCCTTTAGAAGAGAGATTGTTATATAAATGTGGCGGTTGATGCAAGCAAGTTTTAAATACGGTCGTTAAAATTGAATAGTATGAGTTTACCCGCCTATGCGCTACCTGAATCAGAACGTAAGCGATATAAGATCCATGGGATCGCACGCATTGACTTTCGATATGTAGGCAATGTTGTTTCTTCGCTTGGGTGCCTTATTGATTTTGAACAGTTGAGAAAATATAACATACCTAGACACGCCTGGGTCCGAAAGGATCATTTTAAACAGTTGAGAAAGTACGATACACCTCGACACGCCTGGGTTCGAAAGGATCATCCCTCCAAACCGTGTGTGATTATCGCCTCTGAAAGAGTGAAGAGTGTCCCCGAGGGAGCCCTCTATTTGGGGGGCGACAGCGTTCTAGGATTAGAAATTTTTCCTGGCGAGACACAGGATGGGAGACGCGGGATTTTACTCAGCGCGATTGAAAAGATTTAAATTATCCTCTTTCCCTGTGTGATGATGAAAGTAAAAGAAGAGATTGATTTTCAATCAATTGAAAAAAAATGGCAAGAGAGATGGGAGAAAGAAAGAGTTTTTGAGGTTCACGAAGATAGAAAACAGGTAAAAAAGAAGATGTACGTATTAGAAATGTTTCCATATCCCTCTGCTTCTGGTTTGCATCTAGGGCATGCGTTTAATTATACGCTTGGTGATATCTACGCTCGGCATAAACGAATGCAGGGCTTCACGGTTTTGTATCCCATGGGATATGATTCTTTTGGATTGCCTGCCGAGAATGCTGCAATTAAAGAAGGAAAGCATCCGAAGAAATTTACAGAGAATGCGATAAAGAATTTTATTCGACAACAGCATATGTTAGGATTAAGCTACGATTGGAGTAGGATGCTAATCACTTCTGATCCAGAATACTACCGATGGAATCAGTATTTCTTCTTACAACTTTATAAAAAGGAGCTTGCGTATAAGAAGCGGGCGAATGTAAACTGGTGTGGGGCGTGTAGCACAGTGCTTGCGAATGAACAAGTGCATAATGGAAGATGTTGGCGGCATCCTGAAAGAGAGGTTGAGATACAACAGCGTGAACAATGGTTTATCAAAACAACTGATTATGCTGAAGAATTATTGCGAGATATTGAAAAACTAGATTGGCCTGAACGAATAAAGATTATGCAGCGCAATTGGATTGGGAGAAGCGAGGGAAGTGAGATTGTTTTTAAGATTAATAAAGAGGCATGGCCTATATTTACAACACGATCGGATACGTTGTTCGGGGTTACATTCTTAGTTCTTGCATTGAATCATCCAGATTTAATGAGGATTGTAACGAAAGAACAGGCCGAGAAAGTAAAGGCCTTAACGAAGAAGATAAAATCAACGAAAGAGAAGGATATTGAAGCGCTTGAAAAAGAGGGGATTTTTACAGGAGCGTATGCAGAGCATCCCTTGACAGGAGAGAAGCTTCCAGTATATGTGGGGAATTTTGTGTTGGCTGAGTATGGTTCGGGTATGGTAATGGCTGTGCCTGCACATGATCAACGAGATTTCGAGTTTGCAAAGAGATACAAGCTCCCGATAAAGGCGGTGATTCAACCAGAAGGGAAAAAAATCGATAGCAGAACAATGAAAGAAGCATATGAGGGGGCAGGAATGCTGATTAATTCCGAGGGGTTTGATGGCTTGTTTAGTAAGGAAGCGAAGGAACATATTACCATTGCCTTAGAGATGAAAAAGCTGGGGAAAAAGAGCGTGCAGTACAAATTGAGAGATTGGCTAATCTCAAGACAGCGTTATTGGGGAACACCGATACCAATAATCTATTGCGATGATTGTGGTATCGTCCCAGTACCTGAAAAGGATCTTCCAGTTTTACTGCCAGAGAAAGTTATTTTTGGGAAGGGAAATCCGCTAGAGACAAATAAAGCGTTTGTCAATGTAAGATGCCATCAGTGCGGAAAAACTGCGCGAAGAGAGACAGATACAATGGATACGTTTTTCGATAGTAGTTGGTATTTCCTAAGATATTGCGATAGCAAGAATAAGAAAAACCCGTTTGAAGCGAAGCATGTCGATTATTGGATGCCTGTTGATATGTATATCGGTGGGGCTGAACATGCGTGCATGCATCTAATTTATGCCAGATTTTTTACGAAGGTGTTGCGTGATTGTGGTTTTTTAAAGATTGATGAGCCGTTTCCGCGATTGTTTAATCAAGGAATGTTGCATGGAGAAGATGGTTTTGTGATGTCGAAATCACGAGGAAATATCATTGATCCGCTCCAGATGATTACACGATACGGAAGTGATGCCTTACGGTTGTTTCTGGTATCTGTTGCTTCCCCCGATAAAGACTTTGTGTGGAGTTCTGCCGGAATAGAAGGAAGCTGGAAGTTTTTGAAGAAGATTATTGGTTATTGTAGTCGTGTGAAACTAGAAAAGAGTAGCGCGAAGACAGAACACTATATTCACAAAACAATACGAGGAGTGAGTGCTGATTTAGAACATATGGATTATAATTTTGCGGTTATAAAAATACGGGCCTTGTTTGAACGTTTGGAAGATAACATACACAAAGAAGATTTGGGAAGAATCGTGAGAGTGCTCACACCATTTTGTCCGCATCTCGCCGAGGAATTGTGGGAGCGCCTCGGAAACAAAGGATTTGTAAGCATAGCAGAATGGCCTTCTGTTGATGAGAAAAAAATCAACGATAGATTTGATAAAGCAGAAGAGGCAATAGAAAGCGTAGTTCGCGATATATTAAATATATTAACGCTCTTAAAAGAAAAACAAGGCAGAGAGGGAGAGAAGATCTACGTCTATACCCTTCCTACAGAATTAGAGATGTATGATCCTAAAAAAATTTGTGGCAGAGTTGGTAAGAAGGTTGAAGTTTTTAGTGCTAATAACAAAAATAAACACGACCCAACAGGCAAGTCCAGGAAAGCACGCCCGGGAAAACCAGCTATCTATATCGAGTAGGATCGCTAATTATCCTATCTAATCTAACCTTATCAACATATCTTCTTTTTCCATCTTTTTTTGACGGCAGATCTCCTCTGCCCATTAAATCATACAGCCTTGCTCGATATGCGCTATCTGTTAGTGTTTTCTCGCGGTTTGCTAAGTCAGAGTTCCTCTACGGTTCCACCGCTTCCCTCACTGATATATGCTCCTCTTCCCTCTTTGGGTCGATAGCTCTTAGATTAAAGTATCTTATAACAGTATTTAAATCGTCAAGAAAGACATAGATAGCCTTATTATCAAGCCCATAGATAGTCTTACCTTCGGTAATCAAATCATTAGTTCTACGACGAATGATAGATATTATATCATCAATATATCTAGTCATAAGAGCGGCATCTCCAGTTCTATATAATCTATCTGTTGTGGTTAGAAAATCCTTGAGATGCCTCTCACACAACGTATACATAACCTGGATTGTCTCTCCCTGTTTTTGTTCTTGCCCAGCCCTCCTAATTGCTTCAGCGTATTTCCTAGCAGCATGCCAAGAAACATTCGCCCTTTTTGCAATTTTACTATTCGACAAGTCTTCAGCTGCAAGATCTCTAATCAGTGCAATTTTCTCTTCCGACAGTCTCGGCCGCGCCATATAAAAAAATAAGAGGCCTTATTTATATAAATTTCTATCTTGGAACAATCATAAGTTATTAGCTATTTATAACACTCAAGAGGCATCTTTCTTGATCTAAGTTGTTTTAGATCCACAGGTTTATTATTTTCGTGATGAAATTCTTCATGATATGTATAATCATAATGCGGGAAGCAGGGAAGGCGAGCCCAGGAAAGCCCGCGATCTATATCGGTTGATCTCCGAGTACGAACGGAAGTTTTATAATCCGCTATAAGTATGGAAAGATATGCGGGGATGCCGGAGTGGTCAAACGGGCTGCCTTGAGGTGGCAGTGGCGTAGTGCCTGCGCAGGTTCGATCCCTGCTCTCCGCATACATCAAGAAAATTATTTGATCGCTTCTTCAAATTCGTCGAGATTATCTTCAAGAACTGCAATTGTTTTTGTAAGGATGTCTTTTGCAGGCATGTTACCAAAAGACTCTATGATAAAGAGAAGTTCTTGTATTTCGGATAGTGCGTCTTTATCCTTTGCAATTACCTCATCGATTTCTGCGTCGTTGATGTCACAGATCCATTTGTTGCCTTTTTTTTCTGGTTTGATAAGCCCTTTTGATTGAGAGATTATCTTGTCTATTTCAGGAGTGCTCTTTACTTCATGGAGATGACGATAAAAGCAAATTCCTGGTATGTACTTTGCATGTTCTCTGCCAGTGCCAAGTTTTGCTGTTGCTAAAAGCTCTAATTTGTGGTTCTCTCCGAGTATTGTAAGAGGTATTTTTTCGTAGATAACCTTGCCAGGGCCTTGAAGATCACCTGCGTAGACTGTGCAGGGTCCTTTCTTGAAGAGTTTAAATTCTATCTTTGTCTTTGATGTCATACCTTTTTCAAATTTAAGTGGTATAAGACCAAGCCGGTGAGCAAGGACCTCATCGAAAAGTGCCGAGTCATTTTTGAAGATTTCTACTTCATCGATTGCGAGTGTTGGGATTTCCGAGATTGTTCTTCGGAGTGCATTTGTAAGTGGTTCATTCGCAGGTATTCTAAGGATTATCTTCTCCGGAGTATTTGCCACGACTTCCATTGAGTAGTGATGAAAAAGCGGTTTTTAAACTCTTCTGCCGCGTTTTCCTCCCTTCTTCTTTGGACCGCCGCGAGGCATCCGTGTTGTATCAAGAATGCTCACAATCTCAAAACCAGATTTGCCAAGGCTTTTTACTACTGCGTGCGCCCCAGGACCATGGCCTATATTAGTAGGACCACGCATTCGTATGTAAAGTTTTGTAAAGCCGAGATCGATAGCGCGTTCAGCGGCGCGCTTGGCAGTGAACATTGCAATCGTTGGACTTGCCTTGAGTCGCGAGTGCTTTGTTATCATCCCACCAGAAATGCGTGAGATTGTATTACCCGCAAGATCAGTAATATGAACTATCGTGTTGTTCGAAGAACTCTTGATGTAGGCAATCCCTGTTTTTCCCTCTTTTTTCTTTAGTTTTTTTTCTGACTCTCCTCTCAGTTCTTCTTCGGATATTGTTTCTATTTCCTGCGCTTGAGGCTCTTCCTGCGGTGTTTCCATTATAAGACCTTCTCCGCCTCTTGTGTTATCTGGTCTTTCTGTCTACCTTTTTTTAGTTTAACAGCAATCACATCTTCCTCTGCAAGAGGGACAAGATAACTAGGCGCATTAACGATGCGATTATCGATAATGATCTTTTTGTGAACAACAAGTTGACGTGCGTGTTTGATGGTATTCGCGATTCCTTTCTTGTAGACGATTGTCTGAAGTCTGCGATTAAGGAGATCTTCGATCCTAAGTCCAAGTACATCCGCGGTGGAGTTTATTTTAAGTCCGCATGCTCTTAGTTTGTTAAAGAAGACCTCTTGCTCCTCAAGTGGTGCTTTCGCAAGAGCCTTTGCTCTATCCCTCATGTAATTCACCCGTGCGAGTGTCTTCCATATCTCTTGTTTATTTTTGAGCGCATATTGTTGTCTCAGTTTGTTTTCTTCTTCGATTCGTGTTTTCTCGAATGGTTTCTTCGGTCGCTCATACTTTTTCTTTTTCCGTATCATACTCTCCTCCGTATGCCGACCGCTTTGCCTCGCTTCCTAAAATGAGATCTCGTCCGTTGTCCACGTACCGGTTGGTTAATACTATGACGAAGACCACGATAACTCCGCATTTTTTTCATACGACGAATATCAAAGTCTCTCTTCATATCAAGGTCCGTACCAATAACATGCTTTGTCTCCCCACTCTCGGGATCTATGCGACGGTTGGTCAGGTAAGGAGGGAGAGTTGCTTTTTTAAGGAATTCCTCGATAAGCTTGATTTCTTCTTTTGTGAGCGCAGAGATTCTTTTATTGTGCGGAAGGTTTAATTTTATGCAGAGTATGTTTGCAATACTCCACGAAACTCCTTTGACGCGTGTAATACCTGCATATACAGTTTTTGAACCTGGGATGTCATATCCAGCGATTCGTACGAGTAATTCCCCTATACTATCTTGTTCGTGGCGTTTCTGCTCCTTCTGCGTTTTTTCTTTCAGCGAGAGTTTCTTATCTTTCTCTTGTGATTTTTGTTTTTTTTCGGTTTCCATTATTTTACGAAGAGATTAAATCGCTGCCTCTCAAGGAGTTCTTCCATGAGGCGCTTTTCAATTGCCTTCCGTGGATCAGCAATATTCTTTACTCTTTCTCGTATATCTCCAAATGATTCGAAGATATGTTCCTTTCTCGCTTCAAGGAGTTCATGTGTATGTTTTTTACCGAAGCCCGGAAGGAGCTCTATTTGATGGAGGCGTGTGTTAATCGCTTGTGCGTTGTTGAAGAATCCAATGAACTCCTCTTCGCGTTCTACAACAACAGCTTCGATAAATTCTTGCAATTGAAGCTTTGAGGTCTCAGTCAGTTTTTCTCGAGGAAGACGGCCTGCGATATAGTATATCTTATCTCTCTTCTCCGCCCCTATATACACCTTTTCCTTTGGTGCAAGGATAATTCCTTTACGAGGAACGAGTTCAAGGAGAGCAAAGGTTTTAATACCGATAGCTTGCGCTAGAGGAAGCCCTTTCCGCTCCATCGGGTAACCATAGGGCAGATAGTCTAGGATTATCACGAATTCTTCCTTCTCCGTCATATTCTCTGTGCCTTTTAAAAGGACACAAACTACGAGCAGGAATCAGTATAAAAACCTTCCTTTTACCGTTTTATTTTTCGTATTCTTTTACTATTTCGAGAATCTGGGTTGTTTCTTCGAGGGATAATGTTACATCAGCTATAATCATATTAAGGTCTTCTGGCTCTGCAGGAAGCGTATCAATAATCTTGACGATATGCTCTCCATTGATTTTATGGTTATTGAGATCCTCTAGTTTTTTTCTTAGCTCCTCTGCTTTTTGCTTGGAGAGCTTCATAAATGTTTTAAGGTACTCTTTAAGTTGTTGCCGTTCATCAAGATTTTTCACAAGGTCGTTAACTTCCGTGATGGCGAGTGGTTTCTTTTCTAAGATCATTGTATGGTTTGTATTCTTTTGAGGTGAATTGGTTTGATAAAATAGCGCTTTAATTTGTTGAGATCTTTTAGTTCAATATGGTACGCTGCACCACGCTTTTCTATAACCTTCCCTGTTCTCCCCTGAATACGCTTTGAGTAGCCAAGGGGAATACTGAGCTCGCGAGCGACTGCGACGCTATCTCCTGATTTAAATTCCTGGAAATATCGCGTCAGTGATATCTTTCCTTTCTCTCTAAGTCTTTTGTGTGTTAACATAGCGTATAGGCGGAAGGATGGTTTAAAAAAGTTACTGTTAGCAGAAATGTGGTGTGCAGGCTAGTGACTTATGATACCAATCACAAAGTATAATGTTTCTTATGTAAGAGCTTAAATATTACAGGTATCAAATGTCTGTGTCCTACACAGATTCAGCACCAGATTAATTGTCTTCAGCTTGATACCATGGAGTAACAGAACTTTTATCAGTATACTGTGGGGCTATTTCTGTAACATCTAAAGAACTTTTTTACATTATGGTACCAGTTATTTGCATCAACAAAAACTATTGCTTTCTTTACCATTGAAACCTCAAAGAATGAATAGGAAGCCCGGCATTACTCCGAAGAGCCATACCGGGGACTTGAATACTATTAATAACTACCACTAATTTATAAGCTTTTCGTATTTTCATTTTCTCGTTCTTTTGTGCAATAGACTAAATAAGGGATCGGATGTTAAAAATACTTTGTCGAGAGAAATATCAGTGGCTCTATATTGCCCGAAGACCATACAGAGCGCATATCAAAATTATGAAAGGGTAGAATTTTATAAAACTTTCGTGAGTTTTAATTATTCACAAACCGCCTAATCTTATTAGGAAATAACTAAATTACCACGCAAAGCCTATCTGAATCATCAAGTAAAATTTTATTCCAGGCGGGAAATATTAACAGGGTACAACACTAACGATTTTGTGTGTTTTTGGATAGAGAATCTGTAACTGAACCCTGAAAGAGGTTTCCATCGTTGCGTGCGTTTTCCATGTTTTGAACTATTGCGTTAAACATACGCTCGCCCCAGACTTTGATACCACAGCGCTGACAGACATCGATAACTGATTTTTCATCAATTTGATTTTTACAGTACATACAGTGTTTTTGCATCTCTTTATTCCTTTATTCTCTTGACGAGACGCAGTATAGGTATTTAAATTCTCTTGCGATTTTAGAAGATGTTACCGCAAAGATTAAAAGCATTATGCTCTCTTAAATATTATTATATGAGAAAAATTAGTGAGATCTTTACGGTTTGGAAGCGCGTTTTTGGCACCTGGAAGTATGGATTTTTATCGATCGTTGTCGCACTTATTTTTTACTTTTTTAATGGGTTACTATATAACATCTCTAACATCGCATCGTTCTATCATCTATTTGGGTTGGGTGAAGCATTGCGTATTCTTTTTGTTTTGTCGTTTGGATTTGTACGACAGATAACGCCCTTTTCTCTCTGGAGCATTATTGTTCTCAGCATCCTCGTAGGCACGTTTGTAAGCTTATTGACATACCGATATTCTATTGTGAAGTACCCACAAGTAAAACAGCTCGGCTTACTCGGCGGAGCTGGTATGTTTTTGGGCGTGGTTGCCCCCGGTTGTGCAGCATGCGGACTCGGTATTCTTGGTTTTCTTGGTTTTTCTTCGATACTCGTCGCGTTGCCTTTTCGAGGAAACGAGATCATTGTTATTGCGATGGTATTACTTGTGATTTCTATTTTTACGCTCTCTGCAAGATTATATAAACCACTCTGCTCACTAAAAGTTGAAAGGAGGATTAAGAAATAATGAGTGATGAACCGAGTGTTAAACAAAGTGTTAAACCTGCCCCTCATGATGGGACGATAACTATCTCTAAAGTTGCGCTCTGGAAGTATTCTACGTTCGTTTTAGCAGCCTTATTAGTTGTTTTCGTCGTTGTTTTCTTTACGCGCGACAGCCCTTCTGGTTCACTAACAGGACAGGTAGTTAACAATCCAACCGGCCCGTCCCCGACCCCGAGTCCTCAGCCTTCTGGTGGGAAAGTCGACGTAAGCATCGATGACGATGCGCTCCTCGGAGATAAAAACGCCCCCGTTACGCTGATTGAATTCTCTGATTACCAGTGTCCATTTTGTGAGCGATTCTGGCAACAGACACTACCAGAAATAAAGAGAGAATATATTGATACAGGAAAAGTTAAACTCGTTTTTAGAGACTTTCCGTTGACAAGCATCCATCCAGTGGCACAGCCTGCTGCTGAGGCAGCTGAGTGTGTACGTGAGAAAGGCGGCGATGACGCGTATTGGAAGATGCACGATAAGATATTCGAGAATCAGCAGGCGTTGAGTGTTGATAGCCTCAAGAAATGGGCAAAAGAACTAGGGCATGACATTGGAAGCTGCCTCGATTCAGGAAAGTTTAGAGGCGAGGTTCAGAAAGACATGCAAGAGGGTAGCGCCGCAGGTGTTCAGGGAACTCCGGCATTCTTCGTGAATGGAAGATTGATTAGCGGGGCACAGCCCTTCCCGAACTTTAAACAGGCAATTGATGCTGAACTTGCCGCCTAGATTAATTTTTTATTTCTTTTTTTATATTTCTTACTCCTTTAGTTAACAGAAGAAAATAAAATAAAAATTCTTTTTAGTTGCAGTGACCACAGCCTGGCTTAATTAGTTTTAGAATACCTGCAAGGATAAGAAGGATTGCAACCAATGTCACCCAATCTGCAAATTTCCAGAGTTGGTTAATTAAGAGGACAATACCAAAAACAAGCACCATTGAGCCACGACACTTCGCACACACACCCCCTAAACATCCTGCTTTCATGCCCATAGGTTTATTTTTCATGCTTCCACCTCCTTTCCTTTATTTATAACTCTAATCCAATTACATTCCTATATCCTTGAATGTTTATATACCTTTCTCCCCAACGGGCTTTGTTGAATAAGTAGCTCCTGTTAAAAAAGTCGTTTTCCATAGTATTGAAGATATAAAGTTAAAGCAGATAATAATATACTAACAATAGCCAGACTCCATGTCGCCCTAACAAGTTTTTTATTAGTTTCTATGGTTTGATGTATCATCCATAAAGCAACAATTCTTTCTTCTATTACCTCATTCTTCTGTTTTTCCAAAGAAGGTTCATACACTTCAATTTTGAATTTCTTATAAAAATCTGCGAATTTCATTTTAAACTATATCCTCCATTACCTAAATTTATTTTGATTTGCCAATTTGTTTTCATCTTATTTTGTTCACACACATTTTATAGATTTCAATTAGCTATATACTATTTAAATCTTTACTCTATATTAAAAATATCTAGACTCTATAGAAACATTTATAAATCTCTCTTTTGTCTATTCATTATGAAAAAAGAAGAGGTGATTTCCGATGACAATTAGAAAAACAGCAGAACAGATTAAAGAAGAAATACTCTCTCATCTTAAAGAAGGTCCACTCTCGATTGAACAGCTAAGAATAAAGATAGAGTCTAACTGGTCAACAACAAGTAATTATCTTGAAGAGTTAAACAAGGAAGGAAAAGTTAAGGAGATAATTTCGGCAGATAAAGCAAAAATATATCAAAGAATTTTTGGAGACACATATTTCGATCTTCCAATAACTGATGATGAAAGAAAAATGTTTAGAACTTTATTCAGTTTGATTATGAAAAAATATAAGGAAATTAATAGAACTCCAAATAAAACTCAATTGGCAAAAACTGCAGTAAGGGTAATTAACTCTCCAGAGAGCGGTTTATCTAAACTTCCAACAGTTTGGTATCTATACGGTGCAATTCCTTTAATGATTGCGGATCCTTCACAGGACTATCAAGAAGAATGGATATTTGAGCATAAGCAGAAAATAAACAATATTATCGATATATTTATGAAAGAAAATCATAATAAGAAAACAAAACAAATTCAAAAAGAACAACACATAGAGTATAATGATAGACTTTACAAATTATCAGACGATTTCTTAGAACTTACTGAAGAACATTCTTGGAATAAGGAAAAGATATTTGAGATACTCAATGAATTCTGTATCGTCTGCCCAATAGATGAAGAATTTAAAGAGGTTTTTTGGCTTACTGAGAGGTTTGTGTCAACAGTAAGAAAACTTTCATATTTTGATAATTTGGAGAACAACAGAACAAAGATTCTTTTAACTTTTGATTCTATATGGAAATTCATAGCAACCTATAAATTTTATCAAACAATTTCAGTAAAAAAAAGATTTTCTGATAAAAATTTGTTAAATCTCTATCTTGGAAACCCTCTTGCGGTTAGAAAAGCTTGTGCAGAAGAAGCTCTTTCAGATTTATATTCTATTTATTTAAGTAAACTAGATAATAGAGAGATAAATATCTCTCCCGAAGTCCAAAAAATAAGAGAAATAATGCAAGACTGGACTGGAGAAGATTAAATGGAGAAAGATAGTTTTCTTGATTCTAATGTCATAATTAATTATGCGAATTATCAGAAGGATAAAAGCAAGGAAATTGTAACAAAATGTTACCTATACCTTGCTCATAAGCAGAGCAAATTTATCATTTGCCATGCGGTTATTAGAGAACTATATAATATTATTACAAAACTTACAATTATCCATAGAGAAGTTTTAAAAAAAATTGAAAATCACGAGTACCCCTTGGATAAAAGTAAATATTTGTCAAAGAGAGATTTACCCATTGCAGAAAAGCTTTATTTAGCGCATAAAGAAATAAACGAGAAAAAACTAAAAGAGATTTTTTCTTCAGAAAGAGATATTTTCGAGATAGAAATAGAAAAATTTCTAAAAAATAAAGTCGATATTAAGGTTATTCCGCTTGATGAGATAAAATTTGAATTGGTTAGTTTACTAGGGGATATTATAGAAAATTATGCCGATTGTCAAATATTGGCAAGTGCCTTACAACATCAAAAAGATAAAGACTTATTTTTATTTGTTACTGCCGATAAAAAAGACTTAAATCCCAATAATTATGAATATGTTCAAGATTATGGAATACTAAAAGAATATAAATTTCCAGAACTGCATAATTTATGCTTTACAGGATAGTTATTCTTGAGAAATTTAGGGAGGATAGCACACACATAGCTAGCCAGTATCTCCGAATAGAGCAGTCTGACTGCTCTATTGTTAGTCTCAATTAACT
>CAZBTP010000004.1:29519-48105 GCA_964494915.1 Candidatus Woesearchaeota archaeon | reverse complement strand
AGATATGTATTAAGTATATAAGCTTTTGGTTTATCGTCTATGCTTTATATTTACTTGGCGGCGGTTATAAATCTTTCGCTACTCTTGAGTGGTGTTATACGAAAAGGAAGTGTTTATCGGGCTAAGAAAAAAATAGGGGTTTCCATCGGTTATGTTTATGGGATTTCTGCGAAAGGGATTCTGGAGTTAGGAAATAACTTTTACGCATGGTGGAGAGGCGGAATATATAAAAAGGAGTAACTATCTCGTTTTGTATGAACATTGAGGAGATTTTGAGCGACCGGGCGTGGAAGGTTTATGTGACGGCAAGCGAGGTTGCTCGTCACCGGAGAGATGATAAAATAACTCCCGAGCATCTCTTGTGGGCGGTTGGTCTCTGTGGGTATGCACAGCCGACTTATGCGGACTTGTTTGGTTGGATTGATGTGTTTGGGAATAATGCAGGGTTTATTCTTGGGAATGTGTCTGAAATTAAAAGTGAATATTTTTTTTCTGTTTTAATGGAAGAACAACCGTGGCTTGGGTGGGAAGAAGCGGGAAGAGAAATAGAAAGGGGCTGGAATAAAATTTCATATGGGTTGGATGGTGGAAAGAGGGACCTTAAAGAGCTTCTCCCTCTTAATATAGAATCTAAAAAAGTTGTTGAGTATGCGTACAATTACGCGCGGCGTAGAGAAAAAATAGAAAGGGATTTTTTTATTACAACGAGTGATCTTTTACTTGGGTTAGTTAGTGCGACGGATGGTGAGAGTACGTGCGCGCGTGTTTTTAAGCGGTGCGGGATAAGTTCTTCGGGGACCCATGAAACTATTGAAGAACTGGGTGTGTGAAGTGTTTATTGATCTTTCCTTGATAGTTGGGGAATTGGGATGTGTGATGGAAGATTCACGAGATCGCCGAGTTCGAGTGCTTTAACTGAGCAGCGGTTTAATACAAAGTTTGAGAGCGAAAGCTGAAACTTTTCTGGGATTAGTTTTTTCTTCCAGGATTTTTGAAATTCTTTTGTTTCTTCGTCTGTGAGCGAGAGAACAATGAAGCCTTCGAATGCAATTTCGCCGGTGTGGTTTTCTTTTTTTTCGTGTGTGTTTTCTTCGTCGGTGTAGGAGAGTGTGTATTTGAAGAGAAGCTTCGTGCCTTCGAATTGGGAGAGGAATGGGATTGATTCTTTGTCGAGATCGATAAATTCGATGTGGTAGTTTTTATGGATTGACTTCTTTGAAAATTTTTGTGTGCGTTCTGCGCTAATCTTTGTGAATTGAAAACCGATTATTTGCATGGGGGTGTTTATTGCTGGAGATTTATAAATTTTGTTATGTTTTAGATGAGATCCTCTTCGGAGACAACGACGAAGTCGCCGATTGCTATAATTGCGTTGTAGGGCAGCAACACCTCTTTGCCGGAGGAGACCTCGAGATTGAGATTGCGAGAGTACATTGTTGGTTCTTTCAATACGAGGTGGATTAGCTCGCCGGTGTTTGTTTCGAAATTGACGTCTTTTACGAGGCCAAGGCGCTTGCCCTCTTTTGTAACAACGAGTTTTCCGAGAAGATCTCTGAGTGGTCTTTTGTCGAGTGCCATGAATGAAGAAGAGGGATGATGTATATAAATCTTTCTTTGATTTTTTATGTAGTTATTGAGTGGTGATTTGTACTTATTGGTCGGGATAGGAGTTTATATACTTCGTTAGCTTAGATATGCAAGAAGACATCCGGTGATTATGTTCCCGGATCCTACGCTCATATTCAGATTTTACGTACTCTCCGACTTGCTCTAGTGTAGTGGTTGTTATGTGCGGGTTGAGGGGGTGTGACTCTCTAGAACATTCGGAGAGATATACCTCGCTTCCCTCGGCTTCCTTATGTGGTTGCATTAATTCTGATGTTTTTCGCATTGTCTCCTCTATACCTCTAATATTTGGAGAAGAATGTGTATCCTTCGTAGCTATAGTACCATAGGGGAGTGTAAGAGTAGTGAATAGTCGAGAACAAACTTTTCTGATTTTTGCCGGGCTTGGCGTCTCTCTATCGGTTCGATCTTCTAGTAAATATGTCATAGTGGGGCGATAGTTTGCGGGCTTATATATAGGCGTCTATATACTCTCGTGCTCTCTCGAGCGTGAGGGCTTTAACGTTTTGGTAAGCGGGGCTTGGTTTAGTGGGATCTTGTTAGTATAGGCGTCTATATACTCTCGTGCTCTCTCGAGCGTGAGGGCTTTAACGTGCTGGCGAGTGGGGATTGGTCCAAAGCGACCTGAATGCCTTGATATTCGCGAGAGATACACATCGATTGCGGGATCATCACGGCCAAAAAATGGTTCGTCGGACCGTTCTGGTTTGTTGAAATATTGAAGCCTATTAACTACATAGGAGTCTAGCTCTAATTCTGTTGTATCTTGAATTGGTGTATCCGCGCCTATTTTGTCTAGAAATGTTCTTTTCTCGAGTGTACTTATATTCTTATCGGGTCTTGTGCGGACTTCGTATAATCGAAGTCCTGCGAATGTTCCGATTACCACGGCGGCGCCGATGATTATATAGAGTTGGACCTTCACATCGTCATCCATTGTGTTACGATTATTACGGAGTATTTAAACTTGTTGTTTTTTGCTTCTGTAAACTTAACGGGTGATAAATAGGAAGATAGCGACGATAAAGCTAAAAGGTTCGGTTAAATAGATATTATAAAATAACGAGAGTAAAATTAGCTATCACCTTTTAATTTAACAGTGCCTGTTTTTTAAACGAACTTTATGTGTGACCCTGTGGTTTCGTGTGGAGATGAGGAATGTTTAAATAGCGATATGGTGCCTTTTCTTTTTTCTTTTTTCTTTTTTAAATTTATGTATTATATATTATATATTATATTATATATATATTTTATAATCTATATTTTTTCGTTTAATCTTTACTTTCGTGGGAAGGTGTTCTTATTTTCCAGTGGAAATAGTGGTGTTGGTGTTTTTTTATTTAAACGTTGTTCATAGAAGGTTTGCATGGGAAATAGAGGTTTGAGAATCGATAAGTTTATAATGGGTTGTGTGTTGAGAGGGGAGAGGTGGTGGGTGATGGATAAACTTGACCGGATTTTTGATTCGTTTTCGACGAGTAGTGTTTTTAAGGATAAGGTAGTATTGCAGTCGAATTATTCACCTGAGGATATTTTGCATCGGGATGAACAGATTCAGTCTATTGCGTCGATTCTGGGGCCGACGTTGCGGAATGAACGCGCGAGCAATTTGTTTTTATATGGGAAAACGGGGACTGGAAAGACGGTTTGTGCGAGGCATGTCGGTGAGCGACTTGAAGCGAAGATGAAGGGAAGCGGGCAGGATCGATTGCGGTTTTTATATGTGAACTGTAAGTTAAAGAAGGTTTCTGATACAGAGTATAGGATTATTGCGGAGTTGATTCATTTGCTTGGAGGGAAGGTGCCTGTGACCGGGTTGCCGACGGATGCGGTTTATTCGCGGTTTGTTAGCCTCGTTGATCAGCAGCGGCAGATTGTTGTTCTGGTTCTCGACGAGATTGATCAGGCGGTGAAGAAGATTTCTGATAACTTTATTTATACTTTGACGAGAATGAATTCTGAGTTGCGGCAGGCGCAGATTAGTATGGTTGGGATTAGTAATAGTTTGACGTTTATGGATAACTTGGATCCTCGCGTGAGGAGTTCTTTGGGCGAGGAGGAGATTGTTTTTTCCCCCTACAATGCGCTTCAGCTGAGGGATATTTTAGAGCGGCGTGCTGCTTTAGCGTTTGTGTCAGGGGTTCTCGGCGAAGGGACGATTGCAAAGTGTGCGGCGTATGCGGCACGCGAGCATGGGGATGCGCGGCGCGCGCTTGATTTGTTGCGAGTTGCGGGTGAGATTGCGGTGCGGGAGGGAAGCGATCGAGTGATGTTGGAACACATCGATGCGGCAAATCAAAAGATTGAGCGTGATAAGATCTTGGATGTTATTGAGAGCGAGCCTTCACAGTTTCAGTTAGTGTTGTATGCGATTATGTTGCTTCACGAGCGCGAGAAAGGAGGAACTATCTACACCGGGGATGTGTTCCAGGTTTATCAGGATTTGTGTGCTGCAACGAAGAATGAGGTTTTGACACAGCGACGGATTTCTGGGATTCTTGCGGAATTTGATATGCTTGGTATTATCAATGCGCAGGTTGTTAGTAAGGGAAGGCAGGGGCGTACGCGTGAGATTCGATTGATGCTTTCGCAGCAGATTTATGAAAAAGGGAGAGAGATTATTGAAAAGGCTCTCGGCATTCAACGGTAAACTACCAACCAATAAATTGATTGTTTACTGTAGCCACGCACGTATTCTTGATATATTGTTGTGCTCTATTCCTCGCACCGTTGGGGTCTGCACTAGGGGAATGTTTGTAAACTTAACGGAGGGCTCAATTCCTCTAACCATTAAAATGGTTGGTTCCCCTGAGCGAGATTTATGAATGCGGCTATTTTGGCGTTCATTCGTGAACGAGGTCTTTTTTTGGACAAGGATATCTTTGAATTATTGAATGGTTTTGAGAGCTTTGATAGTGCTCGCGTTTTTCTCGAGTATCTTGAGCAGGTTTCTGGGGAGAAATTTATTAGTAAGGCTACCCTGCGGAATAATATCCAGGAGGTGCGTCGTGTCACCAGTCGGTTTTCTGTTGGGGATCGTGCGGTCTTTGAGAGTGTTTCTGTTAAGTTAGGTTTCGAGGTTGAGGTGCGGCGTATGTCTGTACCTTCTCCAGAGATGACGAGCGAGCATCATTATCGGATTTTTTATGCAGATACAAAACCAGAGCGGGCGTTGAGCGTTAGAGATTTTACTGATCATTTTCGAAATCGTTACCAACAGATTCAGCGCTTTCTTATGGTGCGACAGGAGTTGTCGTATGGTCTTATCTCTATCAATAAATTGTCTGGGCAGCGAAGTCGGGCGAGCATTATTGGGATTGTGAGTGAGAAACGGGTGACAAAAAATAAGAATATTATCTTAAGTGTTGAGGATTTAACCGGGAGCGTTCGTTGTTTGGCGCGGCGCGAGATTGGTGAGGTGTTTGCGAAGGTTGAGGAGCTTCAGTTGGATGATGTTATTGGTATAAAGGCCTCTGGGAATAGGGATATGTTGTTTGTTCATGATGTTGTTTTTCCTGATGCCTCTCTTGCTGAGAAGACGCGATTCGAGGAAGACATTTGTATCGCGTTCTTATCTGATATTCATTGCGGAAGTGAGCTTCATCTTGAGAAGAGTTTTCGTGAGTTTTTGCGATGGATTCAGAGCGAGGATGAGGTTGCACAGAAGATTCGCTATATTTTTTTTGTTGGCGATTGTGTTGATGGTGTTGGCATATTTCCAGGACAGGAACAGGGTTTACGTCTGAAGAGTATGTGTGAGCAGTATGCATTATTGGCGTCATATCTTCGGGAGATACCCTCTCGGATTAGTATGTTTCTTTGTCCTGGGCAGCACGATGCTACGCGTGTTGCTGAGCCACAACCACTCATTAGTAGAAGGTATGCACCTGCGTTGTATGAGATTGAGAATCTTGTGCTTGTGACCAACCCATGCACGGTTCATCTTTTAGAGGATGAGAGGGTATTTAAGGTATTGATGTATCACGGAGCGAGTATCCATAGTTTTATTAGTGGTATTCCTGAATTGCGTGCTATAAAGGCACACCGGTGTCCTGCAAAGGCTGTTCGTCATATGCTTAAACGACGACACCTCGCACCTGTGCATTCTGAGTGCGTTTATATTCCTTCTCACGGATCTGACCCTCTTGTTATCTCTGAGGTTCCTGATGTTCTTGTGACTGGAGAGGTGCATAGACTTGATGTTGAAGATTATAATGGTGTGTTGATTATTACTGGGAGTTGTTGGCAGGCACAGACGCCGTTTGAAGAGAAGGTAGGGAATGTGCCTGATCCGTGTAAGGTTCCTGTTCTGAACTTAAAAACACGGGAGTTGCGGGTGTTTGATTTTCGTGTTTCGGAGGAGCTTGATCATGCTTCTTGATGATTATTTTTTATCGATCGAGAACGACGTACAGAAAAGTTATGAACTTGCTCGTGCTGCACGCGCGAAGGGTATTGATCCTGTTTCTCTTGTTGAGGTTCCAATCGCACACACGCTTGCGGAGAAGGCGGTTGGTTTGATTTCTACACTTTATCCTCAGTTGCAGGGAAGTGGTGTTGTTGAACGTATCCTTGAGCTCGAGAAGGAGCATGGGCCGTTGGATATGGCTGTGTCGTTTCAGATTGCTGAGGAGATAAGTCGCGAACGTTTTTGTCGTTTTGCGAGTTTGTTGGAAGCTATTGATGCCGGGATTCGTGTAGGATTTTCATATATTACTCTTGGCGTTGTTTCATCTCCTCTTGAAGGATTTACTGAGTTGAAACTTGGGAAGACAGCGGGAGGAGAGGACTATTTTGTTCCGTATTTTTCTGGGCCAATACGAAGCGCTGGAACAACTGCTTCGTGTATGGTACTGATGCTTATAGATTATTTGCGGGAGAGATTTGGGTTTGCACGGTATGATCCGACTGAGGAAGAAGTTCGGCGGTATGTGACTGAGAATTATGATTACCATGAGCGTGTTACTAACTTGCAATATCTGCCTCTCGAGGAGGAGATTGTTTTTTTGGCGCGTCATCTGCCTATTCAGATTTCAGGTGAGGCAAGTGCGCAACGAGAGGTTTCGAATTATAGAGATTTAAAGAGAGTTGAGACGAATTTTATTCGAGGAGGGATGTGCTTAATTTTTTCTGAGGGGCTGGCACAAAAAGCTCAGAAGGCATTGCGTTTGTGGAAGGGCTTGCAGGCAAAGGGGTTTCAGATGAGTGGATGGGAGTTTTTGGACGAGTATGTTGCGCTTTACAAGCAGAGAAAGAAAGGAGATTCTGTTGAGGGTGTTCATTATATTAAGGATCTGGTTGCAGGAAGGCCCGTGTATGGACATCCCTCGCGTTCAGGAGGGTTTCGTTTTCGGTATGGAAGGAGTCGTGTTGGCGGATTTTCAGCGACCTCGGTTCATCCAGCAACCATGGGGATTAGTGATTCATTTCTTTCGTTTGGGACGCAGTTGAAGATCGAGAAACCGACGAAGGGATGTGTGATTAGCGCGTGTGATTCTATTGATGGACCGATTGTGCGATTAAAAAACGGGAGTGTTGTTCGTGTGACGACGCTTAGCGATGCGCAGAAGCTCTATTCTGATGTGAGTGAGATCTTGTATCTCGGAGATATTCTTATTTCTTATGGCGATGTTGTTAATCGCAATTATCCTTTGTTGCGTCCGGGGTATGTTGAAGAGTGGTGGGTATTGGAGTTAAACGAAAAAGTTCCTGGGATAACGGTTGATCCTTTTTCTGTTGGTTTTGAGGATGCGGTTCGTTTTTCTGAACAGTATGGGGTGCCATTGCATCCTCATTATATTTATTATTGGAGCGAGATTGAACGTGAAGGTTTTGTTGCGTTGTTGCAATGGCTTGCACTCGGGCGTGTCTACGAGGGGAAATTGGTGCTGCCTTATTTTTCTTCTGAGCGAGAGGCCTTGCGCGAGGGTAAGCGTAGTTTGGAGTTGCTCGGATGTGAGCACAGCGTTCATGTCGAGTATGTTATTTTGAGTCGTGATGAGACTCGCGCTTTGTTAACGAACCTCGGCATTCTTGTTTTTGATGGGGGGTTGACGAAGATTATTGAGGAGCTATTGCCTCGTGTCGGGGAGGGCTCTGTTTTAGAGTGTGTGAATGAGTTCTCGCGTTTTGTGATCAAAGATAAGTCTGGGACGTTTATTGGTTGTCGTATGGGGCGACCTGAGAAGGCGAAGCTGCGGAGATTGACGGGAAGTCCTCATATGATGTTTCCTGTTGGTGAGGAGGGTGGTCGTCTGAGGAGTTTGCAGGCAGCGATGGACGTGGGGTTTGTTCATGCAGAGTTTCCTCTTTTTTTTTGTGGAGCTTGTTCGCGCGAGACGATTTATCCTCGTTGTGAGGGTTGTCAGGGATTGTGCGAGCGTTTACACTATTCGCCGCGAGAGGATCGCGTTTATCGAGTTGTACCTTCTGATGGAGTGTCTTTTGTGGGATATAAAGAGCAGAAGATCGATATACGACAGTATTTTGAGCATGCGCGAAAATTACTTGGTTTTCGGAATGAGGAGATCCCGATGATTAAGGGTGTGCGAGGTACATCGAATAAGGACCATAGTTGTGAGCCTCTTGCTAAGGGAATCCTACGAGCACGATATGGGCTGCCTGTTAATAAAGACGGGACGATACGGTATGATATGACCGAGATGGCAATTACCCACTTTAAACCTCTGGAGATTGGAACGAGTGTTGCAGTGTTGAGAAAACTGGGGTATGATTCTGATATGTATGGGAATTTGTTGGAGCGCGATGATCAGATTTTAGTGCTGTTTCCCCACGATGTTATTCTTCCTTCGTGTCCGATATCGGAAGCCGAGCGGGCTGATGAAGTCTTTTTGAAGATTAGTCAGTTTGTTGATGACGAACTCGAAAAGATTTATGGATTGCCGCGATTTTTCAACGCACGAACGCATGAGGATTTGATTGGGAGTCTTGTGGCCTGTATTGCGCCACACATTTGTACAACGACGGTTGGGCGTTTGATTGGATTTTCAGAGACGCAAACGTTTCTTGCGAGTCCGTATATGCATGCTGCTATGAGGCGAGATTGTGATGGTGATGAGTGTGCTGTCATGTTGCTGATGGATATGCTTGTTAACTTTTCTCGAAAGTTTTTGCCAGCGCATCGTGGTGGGACGCAGGATGCGCCGCTCGTGTTGAATATTCGTATTCGTGCTGGTGATGTCGACGATCAGATCTTGGATTTTGAGTTATCGCCGTATCCTCTCGCGCTGTATCGGTTTGCTGAGCAAGGTGCGCATTCTTCTGTTGTTGAGATTGATAGTGTTCGTAGACGATTGAGGCTCGGGGAAGATCCCTTTTCTCATATTTTTTTCACGCATTCGTGTCAGAATATTCATACGGCTGTTTTGAATTCATCGTATAAGATTTTACCGACGATGAAAGAGAAGGTCGATCGGCAGATGCAGTTGTGTGGGAAGATTCGTGCTGTTGATATTCGGGATGTTGCACGATTGCTCATCGAACGGCACTTTATCCGAGATACGCGGGGAAATTTACGAAAGTTTTCAATGCAGGTCTTTCGTTGTGTTGGGTGCAATGAGAAATTTCGAAGACCTCCTCTGAGCGGCGCGTGTACGCGTTGTGGGGGAAGATTGATCTTTACTGTTTCAGCAGGGAGTATTTTAAAGTATATGCAGCCTGCACTTGATATTGCGCGGAAGTATAACGTGAGTCCTTACCTTATTGAATCACTGGAGTTGAACGAGATGTATATTCAGAGCATCTTTGGGAAGGAAAAGGAGAAGCAGGAGGTCTTGGAGAAATGGTTTTAAGAAACGAAGTATTTTTAAGGATGTTTTTTTTGTGAGTGGTGTGCCTCTATAGCTCAGTTGGTTAGAGCATCAGTTTTGTAAACTGAGGGTCGAGGGTTCAAGTCCCTCTAGAGGCTTACTATCTTCTTGGCATTTTTATGGGATGAATTTAATAACAAAAAGATGTATCTTGTGAAACGAAATCAATTATAGAAAAGAAATTAGAAAAATCAGAAAGAGAAAATGAATTATTAAAAGAACGCATGGGGCTCTGGAAAAGCAGCTAGAGAGGGTTATGAGTTTGGTTGAGAAGGTTGAGACTTTGACAAAGAGCCTATTAACATAATGTTTAGAGATTGTTTAAATACATAATAATCATAAATCTATAATGTTAAATAACTCTATAAGAAGGGGCTAAGTAAAATCATGGAAAACAAAGGGGAGAATATTCCTTTGTCTAGTGATGATGTAAACAAGATAAAGAAAATTTTATCAGAGAAAAAATTTGAAGATTTTCAGGTTCATAAGCACTACTTTAGAGATAAATTTGTTGGAACTTTAGGAAGAGAACCAAGACACGGGATTTCATTAGAAGAATTAAAACAAATTTTTGAAAGAAAACATCAAATGAAAAGAGGTTTTAAGAGAAAAGGCAAACCCAACTACCTCTATACGATTTGTTATGAAGAAAGCACAAATGTATTTGTAAAAATTGGTTTTATTTTTGATGAAACTCCACCAAAGATATTTCAAGCAATAAGAATTTATAGAAATTTAGAAAGAGCGGTTAAGAGAAAATACGGACTGTCTTTTAGTTAGTAACAGCAACTTGTGCTCTTTGTGTTGGAACATTCATTTGTATTGTTGATTTTTGTTCTCCTTTTATAACTGTAAAACCAATAAATAATATATTCCCTGTCTTTCTAACAATTAAAGCTACATTATCCAAACTTGATAATGCTTCTGGAGGCATATTTAATAATGAGCTAGCTCCTTCTAATTCAATACCTACTACTTTATCATCTGTTCCTATATCAATATTAAAGTTGCCATAACTTAATCCTCCCTTAATTCCATTATCGATTTCGGATGTATAAATATGTAAAATGTCTAAATTCTCGTCATAATCGTATCGTGTCATTCTTTCCATATTTTTTAGAAGATTGCGAGATATTTAAAGATATTGGAAGTTTCGTTGTAAGACTTAGAATTTTCTACGGTTTCTAAATTAGAAAATTTATTATATATATTCGATAGGGGCTTTGGTTTACTCCTCGAGCGCAGTTGCTTTGTTTGCGGTTATTAGAACATTTGCGATTTCTGTTTTGATGTTGACAAGTTCGCCTGCTTTGAAGGGGCCGATTGGAACGCCTTCTGGATCTATGAATTGATCTACTGCTTGTTTGAGAAGGACGAGTTTGTTTTCTGGTTTTTTTTCGTGTTTGTTGTTTACGATTGCTGCTACTTCACGATCGTATTCTTCGAGAGATTTTACGAGTTTTTCGAATGTGTTCCGTTCATGGGCGAGCATGTTTTCATAATCTCGTTTCATAAGACCGGTTTCTGTTGCAACGAAGAGAAGATTGAGTAGTTTTTTCTTTCTCCTCACGAGAAGTTCTTTGAATAGCGAGAGTGCATTTTCGAATTGTTTCTTTGATTTTGCTATTGCCTCTGTGAAGAGATCGGTTTCGTTTGTGTTTGATTTGTTTTTTTCTGCAATGTAGAGTGAGAACTCTTGCAGAAGGTTTTTTGGTAGGGGTTGTAACTGTTCTGCGTATTTTTCTTTTCTGACTAGCTCGTAGAGATCATTGTAGGTTAGCATAGCATTTTATTTATGTTGAGCTATATAAAGGTAGTTGTTTTGTTACTGTGTTGTTTAAGGGGAGTCATACAACACAGCAACATCGCCAGAAGATTTATATATGATTTTATCCTAAATAAAATATGAACAAAGTCTTATTTATTATTTCGATTATTTTTTTCTCCCTAATTATTTTGTTACAAATGGCTACTGCTCAAACAAACGTACAAGAATTCAATCAGCAATTTTGCAAGGAAATATCGACAGGCACACACAAAGGAAAAACAACATTTAACAACGAAGTGTATACATCCTGTTTATCACTTCTAGAGGAAAATAATTTATATGGGGCAATTCAGCAAAAAGATTGGATGTTTTGCGAAAACTTAAAAAGCAAGATGGTAGGTGATTTCGCATTATATGATTTCATAGTTATTTCAACCTGCAAAGCACGTCTTGCTGGCACAACAAAAAACTATAGTTTATGTGAAGGAAATACAACCTTTGAGAGACTAGAAAGAGAAGGCGCAAATCGTGGAAGAGCGGACTCAATTCCAGGTATAGATCTTTATTGTCTAAGTATAATGGCTCTTAAAGAAAAAAATCTTTCTATTCTAGATTATTACAAAGGCGCAGAATTCGTTTCAGTCGGAGGATTTAAAGATTTTACAAAGGTAGAACAATGTAAAACAAAATGGGAATCGGTAGAAAGTGAGTGTGTTATAGCACTCGCAAGAGACGGAATTATTCCAAAAGAAGGATGTGAACTATTGGGGAACGAAGAACAAAAATCGCTTTGTTTTTCTGTAGTGGGAGGGGTCCAGAATGACACAAGCGGCTGTTTAAGAAGCGAGGGTTATTACAAAGAACTATGCATCGAGGAAATGGCAACCGAACAAAGGGACATTACTCTTTGCGATAAATTAGATTCATCTCTTGTTACAGTAGTACCGTTATACGTTTTACCAAAAAGCAAGGGAACAAATATTTATAAATGCAAAAAAGAGGTGCCTCTTGCATTCAAAGTAAATCAACTCGACAGAATAATTTATGTTATCCTCATGCCATTCCTTATTGTCCTTGGGGGAATTTTTATCTTTCTAAAGTTGAAATCAAAAGCTATCAAAAAAAGATACTTTATAATAACCGCGTTATATCTCTTATACTATCTTTCATGGTTGTATCTTCTTACACTGAGCTCCCGTGAAGAAATAATTTTAGCTAAAAGTAGCTTACTCGTACAACTAACTACCTCAATATCCGACGCCGCTAGGTATTTTCACGCTAACTTTGCCTCAATAATTCTCTTCCTATTGGCGCCAATATCATTTCTCAACGGTGTGGGAGGACCTTATTTCGGTTCTTTGGTTTGGTCTATTTTAGAGTTTTTTACACTGATTTTTTACGTTGTAATCTTTCCTGAACTTTTCAAGATAAAATCAAAAAAATTAAAATATGGGCTAATAATAGCAACAATATGTCTAACAATCTTCGTGGCTATTTCTTCCTGGATAATAGCTTCTATCCGATTATAAACAGTATAAAAACAAAACATTCTCTATTTTTTTGCATTTTGTTAGAGCGCATTAAGGCTGATGGGCAGAGGAAGTTTGTGTTATTGGATGCGGCCTTGTATACATCTTGAGAGGACAGATAAGCGGTAAGACGACTTAAGGGTTAGCCTTTTTTGGTGCTAAATTGTGTCAATTGCCTTTCCTTAATATTGTTGATTCGAGAAGGGATTGGCCGTAGATCTTTTTTCCTCGGAGGGCGTGTTTTTCAGTGAAGCGGTGTTTTGCTGTTTGTTGTTTTTGGGGGTTGTAGAAAAGAACTGGAACCGGATCTGACGTGTGGGCTTTTTTTGTGCAGGCTGTTGTGTGATCTGCAGTGAGAAGGAGTTTTGTGTTGGGGTTTTTTTCGAGGATTTGTGCGATGTTGGAGAATAGTTGTTCATCGATAAATTCTATCATCTTCACTTTTTCATGGGGTTTGTTATCGTGTCCTGGGAGATCGGTTTCTTTGATATGGATAAAGAAGAAGTCGTACTTGTTCTTGTATTTCTTCAGCATTTTTCGCGCGTACTTGGTTGCTTTTTTGAGGCCTTCGTCAAGTGTTGCGTAGATATTGATATTCTTTAGCTTGGGATATTTAAAGGTGTAGATTGCCATGTTCGTTGCTTTTGCAATGCCTTTTTCTAGTGGCATGTATGCTAGGGCGATCCACTTTCCTTTGATTTTTTTTAGTCTGACTGGTTTATTGCCTGCGTCCCTGCAAAGGATGATGTTTGCTGCGTAGAGACCTTTTCGCGCGCGTTTTTGGTTGAGCGGGTGTTTATCGAGGAGGTGGTGTGAGGAGCGAACGAAGTTGTTGAGTAATTCTGCTGCGATACGCGAGTCGTCTTCATCATCTGCCGAGTGGGAGAAGTTTAGTTTTTCTGAGGCGGATGAGCGGGAGAGTCCACCGGCGTATCCTGGATCGACGTTCGTTATGTTGTCTGAGAAGCCCCCTCTCAATATGAGGACACCACGGTGTTGGATTGTGGGGCGGAATTCAAATTTATACGGCAGTTTTAGATTTTTGTTGATTGTGTTGGCGAGTATTTTTGCTTCTTTTGTTGAGAGTGTTCGGCCTGCCCGACGGTCGAGGATTGTTCGTGATTCTAGATCGTCAATTGTTGCAAAGTTTGTTCTGAGTGCGAGATCTCCTGGGAGGATTTTTATGTTTGCACCGAGTGCTTCGAGAGGTCCGCGTTGGATTTCTGTTGGATTGTAACCTAGGAGTGATAGGATCGCCTTGTGCGACTCGGGGGCGATGTTTTCTCTGATTGGGAAACAGTAATTGATTTGAGAGCGATGTGCGATCTTATCGAGATTTGGGGTTTTTGCTGCTTCGAGTGGTGTCTGATTGTTGAGTTGCGTGCAGGGAAGATCTGCGACGCCGTCAAGGATGATGAAGATTCCTTTCATGTAAGATTTAACTCAGCGAAGTATAAAAAGATGTTGCCTTTTATGGATAGATGTATTCAACAGCGGAGCCCACACATTCGCCGCACATTAGTTGAATAAGCGAGTCATTTGGTTGCCCTGAGCCTTGAAGACAAGATAGCATTGATAGTTGCAATGCATCGTACTTTGAATAGCCTTCTTGTCGTAAGCCATCAATTTCAGTGATAACAGCATCTATGAAGCCGACGGGAGCATCAAAGCATCTATTGTATACTTCTTGTCGCGGTTCATATACTTGAGGGATGCCACATTGAGTAGATAGTGTTGTTGTACAAGCAACTCCTAGAAGAATGTGTTTTAAGGAGTTTTTCATTTGTGTCAATAGGGGCAGGGATTTATAAAGTTTTCTTGTTTGGAAGATATATGTTCGAATCGTTGAAGAAGAAGCTTAGCGGATGGCTTGGGATTGGAAAGAAAGATGAAGGGAAAGGGAAAACGGAGAAAGGGTTTCCTAAAAAAGAGAAGACGAAGAAGAAGGGTGGTCGGATAGGGGTGAGGAAAAGTACAAGAAAGGAGCCTGCGGAGAAAATAGGGAAACCCGGCGAGGAACTTTTTGGTCGGGCGGAGATTAAAGAAGAGATTGAGGAAAAGCAGGGATTTTTTGGAGGCGTGGCGCAGCGGCTTACGAGTAGTGAATTAACGAAGAAAGAGTTTGAAGCGTTGTTCGAGGAGTTTTCAATTGCATTATTAGATCACAATGTTGCGCTAGAGGTTGTTGATAAGATAAAGGAGTCGTTGGAAGGGAGTCTTGTAGGGAAGCGGTTTGGGAAAAAGGAGGTTGGGCATAAGATTTTAGAGGCTCTGAGGGCAGCGATTGAGTCTGTGTTGATTGAGCCGCCTGATTTGATTGACCAGATTAAGAAGAAAGAGGGGGTGTTTGTTATTTTATTCTTTGGAATTAATGGGAGTGGGAAGACGACTTCGATTGCGAAGGTTGCTTCATTGTTAAAATCGAAGGGGATCTCGTGTGTTTTGGCTGCAGGGGATACGTTTCGTGCTGCGTCGATTGAGCAGCTTGAGCATCATAGTCGTTCATTGGGCGTTCCGATTGTGAAAAAGCATTATCAGAGCGATCCTGCTGCTGTTGCGTTTGAAGCGATTCAGTATGCGAAGGCGCATCGGATAAAGGTTGTGTTGATTGATAGCGCCGGAAGAATGTACACAAAAACTAATCTCATGAAAGAGATGGAAAAGATTGTTCGCGTCTCAAATCCTGATTTAAAGATCTTTGTGGGGGAATCAATTACGGGGAATGATGTGACACAACAAGCACGAATGTTTCAGGAAAGTGCAGGCATTGATGGAATTATCTTGAGTAAGGCGGATGTTGATGAGAAGGCTGGGACGATTTTGTCTGTTTCGTTTGTTAGCGGAAAGCCTATTTACTTTTTGGGTGTCGGACAGGGATATGGAGATTTAGAGGTTTTTTCTAAGGGGCGCGTGTTAGCGCATTTGGGATTGTAGTCGCTGGCTTGTGTTAATTTAATAGGTGATATTTTACTACAAGATATTTTCTATGCTTTAATCTGTTATGAAGTATCCTCCTTCTCAGCTTTTTAGTATAGGCGCGGGAAACCTATCAGCTTTTAAGCTGTAGATGAGAGCGCCCGTAAACTTTTTCTATTTTAAATGAATATGAACAATGAGCTAGATGGTAGCTCACTGCAGAACAATTGTAGTGATAGCTATCTGGTTCTAAATAAACTTTTCGGAGCGCGACAATGCGCTCCGTCAGGAGAAAAATGCAAGAGAAACTAGTGTTTAGCGAGAGCTATGAGAGATTTGAAGACAAATATGAAAGGAGCAATCACATGGTTGGAACGTCCATGTGGGAATTTGAATTTTGTCCGAAGTATCGGTACAAGATGTTTCGCAAGTGGAAGTACAGAAAACTTGTCGAAGCATGCATTCGACGAGCAGCATCGGAATATAAAATAAAGTGGATTGAGCTGAATGTGCAGCCAGACCATGTTCATGGAACTGCAAAAATTCCTATGACAATGGCACCGACAAAAGCATTGCAACTGTTGAAAGGGAGATCAGCTTATCTCTTCTTTCGCAACCATCCAGATGCAAGGAAAAGATATCCTAAAGGACATCTCTGGGCAAGAGGAAAGTTTGGAGCTTCACTTGGTTTTATCCAAGTTGAAGTTGCTAACAACTATGTAAGAAATCAAGACGGACACCATGGAACCGTTTGGATAATGGAAGAATAGACGTCGTGGGAAGCCGCACTCCGCCGAAGGCGGATTTGACTCCGCAGAGTCAAACCTTTAGGGTGCGGAGGATGTCACGTTAATAAAAAGTATAACCGCAATAAAACTATTTGAAGAACATCCAGATTTGAAAAAGGAATTATGGAGGGGAGAATTCTGGAGTGATGGAGGATATGTTGGAATTGTGGGAGAAGGAATTAATGCAGAAATAATAAGAAATTACATAAAAAATCAGGGCAGGAAAGGAGATCAGTTAAGGTTAGATAATTTCTAGATGCCCTATGCTCTTGGCATAGGGGGCTTCACATCCTCTTCTAATTACTTTTTTAATATGATTACATAGACTCTTTTTCCTATGTATTTCTTTGGTGCGTCTACCTTGGCGCTATTGCCAAAGGAGGTTATAGTCTTTTCATAGAAGACTTCAACATTGTCGCTAAGTTTTATCTTCTTATCGATTAATTCTATCTTCCTCATGGATATCTAAGGATATCCCCATATTTAAACGTTTTTATATACTTATTTATCACCTGTTATCTTTACAGAAGCAGTCGCTGTTAGGTTTATTAATTGTGTTTTCTTCTTAGCTATATGCGGATTTTGTATGGTGTGTGCGGCGAGGGATTCGGACATAGTTCGCGGGCGACGAGGATGATTCATCATCTTCTTCGTGAAGGACATGAGGTTCTTGTTGTAACGTATGGGCAAGCATATCCTGTTTTGAAGAGGGAGGGTTTTGATGTTCTTAGAATTGAGGGTATTGAGCTTATTTTTTCTGAAGGGGTGTTGAGTGTACCTAAAACGTTTCGGAAGAATCTGAAGAGGTTGTGGAAGAATGTTCGAGAGTGGAGAACGATTAAAGAGAGGATTGATGGGTTTTTTCCTGAGGTTTGTGTGAGTGATATGGAGCCTGTTGTTCCTATTATATCGTTTTGGTATCATTTGCCGCTGATTAGTCTTGACAATCAGCATCGATTGACTCATATGGTTCTGAAGGTGCCGCGCGAGTATCGTAAGCCTTATCTTATCGCACGGGCAGCTGTTCGTCAGTGTGTCGGAAGGGCTGATTTTTATTTGATTTTATCGTTTCATCGCGGGAGGACAAGAGGGGGAAATGTGTTTGTTGTTGATCCGTTATTGCGTGAGGAGGTGGTGCGATTGACGCCTCGTCAGAAGAACTTTGTTTTGGTGTATTTGACAAAGAGGGATGAGCAGGTTTTATCGGTGTTGAAGAAGATTCGCGAGCGATTTGTTGTCTATGTGTTTGGAAGTAATCGTGAAGGAAAAGAGGGTAATGTGATCTTTAAAAAGATTGGCAAGGGATTTTTGCGTGATTTGGCTGCGTGTAAGGCTGTTGTTGCAACAGCAGGATTTACGTTGATTGGCGAGGCTCTCTATTTGAAGAAGCCGTATTTTGCGTTGCCGCTGAAGGGGCAGTTTGAGCAGACGATTAATGCGTTATTCTTAAGGGATGCCGGATTCGGAGAATATTCTGAACATTTGCGTGTTCCTGAGTTGGAGGGATTTTTGGGGCGATTGAGAGGGTATGAACTACGGATGAAAAATTATTCTCTCAATCCTGGGAATGCGATTGAGATTATGGATTACGTGTTAGAGAGAATTAACTCAAAAAAGAAAGTTAGGTCATTAGATTAAACCTATTTTGTTCCGCTACCTTTAATCCTGATTTGTACTGATCATCAAAAATTTGCAAGAGCTCTCATCAACATAATGAATAGAGTTATACTCGCAATTCCAATTAGGAGGGGAATTATACCTATAACATGAAGGAACTATACAGCAGATACAAAGAAAGAAGTAGAAGAGCTATACCCCCAATTCCAGTCAGGATAAGAATAATACCTATAACGTGATAAGCAATTGCAAATTTTCTGTCATATTTTTCTTCATTTCTTAACATGACTCTTCCGAGATAAAAACTTAAAGACCCCAAAATTGTGAAAATAATGTCCCTAACAAAGGAAGAAATAAAGTTTATCCAAATAAATAAAACTGCTAGCTGTCCAGAGAAACTAATTCCCATTGTCTCCTTCATAACCATAATACTCGGGATTAAGGCGATTAACAGAAGAATAAGAATAATACCTATAACGTGATAAGCAATTGCAAATTTTCTGTCATATTTTT
>CAZBTP010000004.1:0-29419 GCA_964494915.1 Candidatus Woesearchaeota archaeon | reverse complement strand
CTTCATTTCTTAACATGACTCTTCCGAGATAAAAACTTAAAGACCCCAAAATTATAAAACTAATTTGATCAACAACGAAAGAAATGCTGGCTATCCAACGAGATGAACCTACTAGCTGTCCAAAGAGACTAATTCCTGTTATCCCTATCATAATCGTCGGGATTAAGACCATCAACAGAAGAATAACATTAACAATAAGAAGAGGCAGTAATTTCTTTTTTTCTTTCATAGTAGAATGGAGCGGAACTACTTTATAAATTTTTTTTTATGTATACTTTTTTCTATACTCGAGTGATACGAAATAGAGGGATGTTGCTGTGAGGATGCCTAACGCATCTAGAAAGAGATCGCGGAATGAAGGGGTTCTGCCTGGAACAAATGATTGGTGGATCTCGTCGAGTGTTGCGTAGAAGAATGCGAGGAATAGCGCGACGGCAAGGTATTTCTTATACTTGCCTTTTACAAGTGCAATAGAAAGAAAGAATGTTAAGAGAAAGAAGATAATGATGTGATAGAGTTTTGGATTAAATGAAATGCCTGCTCCCGGGATTGAAGATGAAGGAAGGGACGAGATATAAAAGATCCCTGCTGCGATACCTATTGTCACGGACCAAGAAAGTCCTGTATGTTTTTCAAACCACCCTATCATTTGTTAGCTGTAGAAACCGCAACTTTATTAACCCTTGGTTTGTTTGATTTTTTATGTTAGAGAAATTGTCTGCAGCGTTGAAGAAGACGACTGATAAGATAGCGAATGCTGTGTTTCTTGATAAGGATTTGGTTGATCGTGTTGTACGGGATTTGCAACGAGCGTTGATCGAGGCGGATGTTAATGTTTCTCTTGTTATGGAATTGACGAAGAAGATTAAGCAGGCTGCGCTTGATGAGCGGATTAAGGGAATTGAGAAGAAAGAACATGTGCTTAAACTGCTCCATGATGAGTTGATTCGGATTTTGGGAAAGAAGCGCGAGCTTGTCCTGGGAAAGAAGGCGAGGATTTTGCTTGTTGGATTGTACGGGAGTGGAAAAACTACGACGATTGGGAAATTGGCTACGTATTACGCGAAGCGTGGGAGAAAGGTGTGTGCTGTTGGGCTTGATGTGCATCGTCCAGCTGCGTCTGAGCAGTTAGTGCAGGTTTGTGAGAAGGTGCATGTGAAGGCTTTTGTTCTGCCTGCGGAGAAGAATGCTTTGAAGATTTGGAAGATGTTCGAGAAGGAGATTGCTCTGTATGATCTTGTGTTGATTGATAGTGCGGGAAGGGATGCACTTGACGAGGATTTGATTAAGGAATTGAAGACACTTGGAAAGGCTATCAAGCCAGATGAGGTTTTGTTGGTTTTTCCTGGTGATATTGGACAGGCGGCTAAAAAACAGGCTGTTGCGTTTCAGGATGCTGTTGGTGTGAGTGGTGTGTTTATTACCCGGATGGATTCGACGGCAAAGGGGGGCGGCGCTTTGAGTGCATGTGCTGAGGTGAATGCACCTGTTGTGTTTATTGGAACTGGTGAGAAACCTGCTGATTTGGAGTTGTTTGATCCTGAGTCGTTTTTGTCACGGTTGTTAGGTATGGGTGATTTGTCTGCGTTGATGGAGAAGATTCGGTCTGTTGTTGGTGATGAAGCTCATGAAAGAACACAAGAACGGTTGAAAGAGGGAAGATTTACGCTCAAGGATTTTCAGGAACAGCTTGGGTCAATGGGCTCAATGGGCTCGTTTGATAATCTTCTGTCATTTATTCCTGGAATAGGAGGGATGAAGGATAAGATTTCAGGCGAGGTTATGGAGGAGCAGCAGAAGCGTGTGACGAAGTGGAAGCACGCGATTGATTCAATGACGCGCGAGGAACAGGAGCATCCTGAGTTGTTGGAACGAGAGACAAAACGGATGCAACGCGTTGCTTCTGGGGCTGGCGTGCATGTGTCTGACATACGTGCGTTATTGAAACAATATAAGATGTTGCAAGAGATGCTTAAAGAGCAGACGTCGATTGAGAAGCATGGTTTTGATCAGAAGACATTGATGAAGTTGGCGCGGAAGTTTGGAAAGAAGATGAGATTATGATGGAAGAATATGAGAATGTTATGAAATTTAGAGGAAATAAAATTTTGAGTTAGGAAGATGGGCGAACGTTCTTATCGATGGAGTAGAATTCGGGATAGGAAAGCTCTTGATAGAGTTGGCACAAGGTTGCTGAAAAAAAGTCGAGAAAAGTTAGCCGGAGAGCTTGAAAGGAATGAGCGATATGGTTGTAATTTCCCTCCTGCTTCTTTTTTGAAAGGATTTCTTTCTACTCTCGAGAAGATTTTAGAAAATAACAAAGAGCGTGATGTGTACTTGGATACAAATCACTTACTTGCTTCTCCTCCACCAGTTTCTTTTGAGCGCGTTATAGGATCAGATTTTAATTTGTTTAATTGTATTCGGGATTTGTCTGACAAGAGAGTTTTTGATGCGGCTTATCGTTATTTGTGTTTTTTTCCTGAGATAGGCGAGAGGATTTTTTCTTATCCTAATGTCTTTGTAACTTCAGGTGTTTGTGATGAGTTGGTTAGGTATCGCGATGGTTTCAGGAGGAGAATTGGTTCTTTTTCTTATGACTTAGGGAAACGCTTATTGGAACCATTTGATAAATTTTGTGATGTTATTTCTGGTTTTGTTCCTCGTTCTTTGAGGGTGGATGATCTGCTTGCAGAGGGTATTTATTCCAAGATATCTTCACGTCATGGGAACTCTTCTTCAAGGCCGTTGAGTAAGACCGATAAGCTTCTTCTTGCAATTCCTTTGGCGAGTGCATTGAGCGATGGGCGAGAGAAGTTGGTACTTACTTATGATTTGGGTATTCGATCTGCTGCGAAAACTCTTTATGAGAAGGCGAACAAAGATTCTTCTAGTTTTGGTGTTGGAGATTTCTCGGAATTTGAGAGAGTTCGGTTTAGTGTTGGAAGACTCTATTATACAAGGTTTGATAGTTTTGAGTTTATTTCTTTTTTTGTTTGTTCTGACTTTTTTCAGGGGCTGGTAGAGAGGTAGATATGAAAGAAGAGATTTTGTATAGAGGGGCTGAAGCTGTATTGATTCGGCAGGGGGATCGTGTTCTTAAACGGAGAGTTGAGAAGGGGTATCTCTATCCTTCTCTCGGTGAGCGCTTGCGAAAACGCAGGACAAGAATTGAAGCGAGGTTGTTAACGAGGGCGCAGAGCATTATATCTGTGCCGCGTGTTCTCCATGTGTCAGAGAAAACTATGGAGATTGCTCTGGAGTTTTTGGATGGAAAGAAGTTGTCAGTGTGGTTGGATGATTTGGATGATGGTTGTGTGATTTGTGAGAAGATTGGGAAGCATGTTGGGGGATTGCATGATGCAGGAATTATCCATGGGGATTTGACAACGTCGAATATGATTCTTGTTGGAGATAAAGTTTTTTTTATTGATTTTGGGCTGGGGTTTTTCTCTCAAAGAACGGAAGATAAGGCTGTTGACTTGCATTTGATTAAGGAGGCGTTGGAGGCACGACATTTTTCTCGATGGAAAGAGTATTTTGATTGTGTTTTGTTGGGGTATAAGGTTTCGAAAAAGGCAGACGAGGTTTTGAAACGATTGAAGAAGGTTGAGCAGCGGGGGCGTTATCGGGAGCATTATTGATTTAGCGGAATTCTTTTAAAGCACTGTTTGTATATTGTTTTGAAGCCCTGTAGTATAGTGGTCAAGTATGCAGGCCTTTGGCGCCTGAGACCCAGGTTCGAATCCTGGCAGGGCTATTTTTTACAGGATTCGAGTGCTCGTAGAATAGGGTTCTGCGGTAACTGTGTTCGGAAGTCAAGAAAAGACTTGGATTATGATGTATAATCTAGAATAGGGGAATATTGTTGGGAATGTTGGTATTATTGTACATTGTAAGCTTAACGGGTGCTGAAAATGGATAAGAAACAAAACACATTTAAAGCAGAAAATCTTAATTGGAATAGTAAAAGAGAGGGTGAAATGGTTAAGAAGAACAAGAGGCGGATTTTATTTCTGCAAATCCTTCGGTGGTTATTGTTAGCTCTTGCTATTCTATTCTTCTTGTGGCTAGCCAAGAATTTAGGATGGCTAAGAATTTAGATTTAAGAGAATTTATTATAGAATTGTTTAGAATAATATTTATTTTGATAATGCTTTATGTTGCTTTTCAAGTATTGGTGGCTATCGTCGGGGGGACGTGGGCGACAGAAAATATAATAATTGCTGGAATGGGCATTATATTGGCGGGTATGTTTGTTATTGTTGGGTTTCTAATACCCCCGGGAAAAAATTTGGGGATGTTAGAAGAAAGAACAAAAAATATAGGCGATAGTTTATCTAAACTAGGAAGAGATTTTAAAGAACATCTATCAAAGCATTCTTGAAGGAGATTCTTCACTCTTCCTTTTCAGGAGTGGCTTTCTTTTTCACCAGTTCGAAGATGCGGATCTCACAGAGGGCGAGGGGGTAGACCTTTTTTAATACGAAGGCAAGTTGTTTTTGGAGTTTATTCGTGATTACATCTGAGAATAGTTCTTCGATTGTGCGTGTCTTTGTGTAGTGTTGCAGATAGTCGTGTGCTGCGTTTCTTAGCGCCTTTAATACCGCGCGAGAGACGCGGCGACGAGTGATGAAGAAGGGTTTGATTCGTGCTGTTGCATCACGGCATGTTGTTTCGAACGAGTCTTCTATGTAGTCCGTGCTCTTTCGCATTACTCTGTGAATATAGGTTGTTGTGAGTTCTGTTTTTTCTGGGCGTGTTACGAGTTTTCCGTTTTCGTTGAGAATTCTGAGTGTTAGTTCGAGGTTTTTTCCTCGGAGACTTTTTGTGAGATCGAGTTTTATTGTTTTTCCTGTCAGTTCTTCTTTTGTTGCCGCATAGAGTTCTATTTTTGTTGCTGTTATCGGCGCCGAGACTTCAAAGAATTCTCTCTTTGTTGATTTTGTTTTTCCCATTTTATTTTGCGACCTGTTGTCCTATTTCTATTTTTCCGGTGCGGATTGCTTTTTTGATGCCTTTTGACTTTTTACATTCTGTGCAGGTATACATGACGGTGAGGCGTTTGGTTACTTTTGTTTTTCTCTTCCAGGATTTTACTGCAGGTTTTGAGTATTTTCCTTTGTTTCCGAAGCCGCTCCTGAGCCCACGAGCCTTGAGGCGTTTTGTTGAGCCTCGTGAGAGGGGGTGGGTCGCTGAACGGGATTTTTGTTTCGCGATTGTTATGGTTTGCAGCGTGTGTTTTTTGCAGTAGGGGCAGTGTCGTTTTGTTTGTTTTGGAAGTTTCATTTTCTGATAGAGCGCAGGAGAGGTTTTTAAAGGTTACCATAATGTGAGCTGTAAAGTTAGCGTCAGGTAAAATGCCTTTTAGAAAGGTTTTTATTTAAATATTAATAAGTCTATATATGGTAAAAATAGGGGCTCTGGTTTTTGTTGCTATTTTCTCTTTGATATTCATCTTTATCGGATTTTATTATCGTCATAAAAAACATCCAGAAGAGTTCTTTATGGCTGGTAGAAAAGCAGGATTATTAAGAGTTGTTTCTTCCATTGTTACACTTTTAGGGGCGGGGGAAATAGTTACATTGACCGCCTTTGCTTACATATATGGATATTATGGAATATCGGTATTTATTGGTGTATTAGCCGGCTGTTTATTCATGTCTTTTCTGGTGCCAAAAATTCGTGCTAATATTAACGACTATAAGCCTTACTTACATACAGATTATTTGAGAAGATTTTTGGGAGTCGGTTCTGAGAAGATCTCTATAATCTTATCGTTAATTGCTGTCACTAGTTTATTAATGATACAATTAGTTGTGGGGGGTTCACTCATTTCAACACTTACTGGATTGTCTTATACTAATTCTGTTATGATAATCGGACTGGTTATTGCAGTTTACCTTATGCTTGGTGGATTTAATAGTGTATTAACAACTAGTACAATTCAGGCGTTATCTTTAACTGTACTCTTAATACTTTTACTAATCTTCTACAATCCTTCCGATGTGACAATAGCTCAATTAATTACTAATACTCAAAATATTATTCCGCCTTTAGATTTTCTTATGCTATTTATTCTAGGATTTTTTGCAATTATGGGTGGTACGGATGTCTATCAGCTTATTTATTCTGCTAATTCTGATAAAATAGCGAAAAAATCGATAATAATCGCAGGATTCGCATTTCTAATTTTAACCATCTTGATGGTTACGTTAGGGTTAAAAATTCATGCACAACTTCCACTAGCAGATCCAAACAATGCTTTTATTGAATTTTTATCAAGTAACCTTCCGACCACAATAGGTATATTATTATCACTTCTTATCATGACTTCAATCTTCTCGGTTTCTGATACTGAATTATTCCTCTCATCAATGTTAGTTGGTAGACTAGCATTCGGAAAAAAAGAGCTAAATAAAAAAATAGGTCAACTATTAATAAGTATTGTAATCATTCTAGCAGTAATTTTATCTCTCTACTTTAATTCATTAGTTGATATTTATTTTGCACTTCTTTATGTTTTTATGATAATTGGCTCTGTAATGATTGCAAGATTATTCGGAAGAGGTAATGATATTGTAGCGTCTATTAGTATGATATTATCATTAGCTATATTAATTTTCCTTGCCCTTACAGGTAAATTAGTTGGTTTATATCCTTTGATATCCCTTATTCCACCCGCATTGAATTTCTTTTTTCCAACAAACAAAGTTAAAGATGGGCTAGTTTAATCAAATCAAGCCATCTATTCTCTCCTAAGTTTAGACTAACTCCCGCTCTTTCAGAAGGAACCTCGTCAGTTGTTGAATGATTTTCTATGAAGTTATGCTGAATAATTATTGCAGTCATGAGGATTGGAGCAGACCATAAAGCTTTAAGTCCTCTAAAATCAAGAACTCTATCTTTAATCTTCATGAATACAGTTTCAATTCTATAATTATGAATTCTTGTAGTTTGATAATTCTGTATCTTATGTCCAATTGTTAAACCGCCTAACTTATTAGAATAGAAAAGTTTTCTAAATGCTCTTGGATAGAAAACTCCTGCATCTGTTTGGATGTATTTTGGTTTTCCTTTGCTTATTGCTTTCTTCAAAAATTCTTGTGCTTCTAGTGGATTGGCAGATAAACTATAATGAAATCCTGTAATTAAGCGAGTATCCCAATCAAGGCAACACCAAAATCTATCTAGCTTACCTTCTCGGTTTATCATAGTTTCATCCGCATAGAAACTATTGCCTAAATTGTAGCCTTGTTTCTCTATAAATTTATGAACTTTTAGAGTATATCTTCTCACCCAATCTAAAACAGAAACATGGCTTATTTTGTGACTAAGATGTCTTTTCAATTGGTTTCTCATCTTTCTTGAAGACAAATTGGAAACATACATATCAATAGACATTGTGATAATTTCAGGCTTGTTTCTCATTCTGTAAAATCCATCATCATTTGTAAAATATCTGTGACAATCTTTACAATAAAATTTTTGTATTTTTCCCCTATTATCTGTTTTTCTTGTCCCTTCTCGTCGGAAATTCTGACTTTTACAATGCTTACATTTAATATCAACTTTCATACATATATTAGGTACCTACTCTTTATATATCTTTCGGTACCTAATTAACTACTTTGTAGTTGGTACCTAAAAGTTTAAATATAAGTCAAGTCTAGTTTAGGTTATGAAACTGCAAAAACAACTTTCTAGAAAGGTCGGAGATGTGGAATATTCTAAGTGGGTTTTAGTTATACCTCCAAATATGATAGAAGAACTAAAATGGAAAGAAGGACAAGAATTAGAAGCTGAGATTAAGGAAGGTAAGCTGGTTGTGAAGAAAACCTAATTTTTTTGTTCAAATTTCCAGACGTTTACTTTACAGCCCACCATAATGTTTTTAAGGTGTTGATCCGAGAATGGATATATGAATGAGAAAATCGTCGAGGAATCCGTGGAGAGAATAGAGAGTGCTGTGAGCGAGAAGGATGCGCATGATGGACGTCAGAAGCCTCGGTTGGCGAGTATGAAACTTGCTGCGTTGGAAGAGCTTGTTGTGACGCTCGCGAGGAAAGGCGAGAGTTTGAGTCGTATCGGGATGATTTTACGGGATCAGTATGGTGTGCCGGGTGCACGACTCTTGGGAAAACGAATTAGTCGGATTCTTCGTGAGCATGGAATACCTTATCAGACAGAGAAGATAATCGTTGAGAAGCGTGTCGCACGCCTCCGAGGACATATAGAAAAGCATCGGCATGATTATGTTGCACCTCGTGCACTGACAAAGCGGCTGTGGGTGTTGCACGCTTTCGAGCATTCGAAGCGATAATTTTCAAAAGGGTGAGATGTACGATAAGGTTCAAGAGGTGATTACGCGCCTTGATAGGTTGAGTCGTGAGAAGATGTTGCGTGTGATTAGTCACTACGATAGTGACGGCATTACTTCTGCTGCAATTTTTTCTCGTATGCTATCTCGTTGGGGAAAACATTTCTCGCTCGAGATTGTGAAAGGGCTTGATGAGGAATTTATTCGCGGACTCTCTGACGATCAGGTTTTAATCTTCTTGGATCTTGGTTCGGGAAGTTTGGATTACTTCCGAGAGAAAAAGACAGAGGTTTTTATTTTTGATCACCACGAGATTGATGGGGCTATTCCTGATAACGTGATTATGATTAATCCGGCGCTTTTTGGTGATGAGCAGATCTCTGCGGCCGCAGTTTGTTATCTGGTTGCAAAATGTATTTCCGTTGAGAATAAGGATCTCGCTGCCCTGGCTGTCATTGGTATGGTGGGCGATCTGCAGGAGAAGGTTGTTACGAAGATGTTTAATGAGATTTTGAATGATGCGGATATTGTGATGAAGAAGGGTTTGATGATTTATCCTTCTACGAGACCGCTTGATCGTGCGTTGGAATATTCTTCTGCTCCTTACATACCTGGTGTGAGCGGATCTTATCGGGGTGCTGTTGATTTGTTGCGTGAGGCTGGATTGGAGAGTGTTCAGGGGAGGTATAAGGCGTTGTATGAACTTAATGAAGAAGAGATGGGGCGATTGATTACTGCAGTTGCGGTGCGTTGTGCTGACCATGGGCAGTACGAGGGGCTGATTGGTACTCTTTATTTATTAAAGTTTTTTAATACTCTCGAGGATGCGCGGGAATTGTCTGCGCTTATCAATGCGTGTAGTCGAATGGATTATTCGGCGATTGCGCTGGGATTTTGTTTGGGGAATCGTGATTGTCGGCAGCAGGCAGAGCGTATTTATATTGAGTATCGGAGGAGTTTGATGGCTGCGCTGACGTATGCTTCTGGCGCGGATCGTATTACGGGGAAGGACTATATTATTATTCATGGGAAGGATTATATTAAAGATACTATTATTGGAACTGTTGCTTCAATTATTTCACACTCGCCATTGCATCCTGAAGGCTTGATTGTTATCGCGCTTGCGTATAATGAAGATAAGATAAAGGTGTCTGCACGGCTTGCTGGAAGAAATGGGAGAAATGTGCGCGAGGTTCTCCATCAAGTTGTGGTTCCTCTTGGTGGCGAGGTTGGGGGACATCATCATGCGGCTGGATGTTTAATTAGTCGAGAGCAGGAGGGTGTATTTTTGAACGAATTGCAGAAGGTTTTGGTTGATGGGCAAGGTGTAAAGGTGTGAACTACCATAACCTAACATTTTCATGTTGAGGTTATGGCTTCTTGCTTCATAGACAACTGCTTTCCCAAAGGAAAGTCTGACATCGTCTCCACAAAGGTTTTAAAGTGGGTTTTGGTGTGATAGATGATGGAACAGGAGGGGGGCAGGTTTGTGAGGGTGGTATGTGGGCGGTGTCAGAATCATCAGCTTGTGTTTGGGAAGAGCTCCACGTTCGCAAAATGTACCTGTTGTGGGCGATTACTTGCGCGGCCTGGGGGCGGAAAGGCACGACTCCGTGCGCTTGTTGAGGAGGTTCTGTGGTGACTCCCAAGGAGAACGATGTTGTGTTGTGTACTGTTAGTCATATCGATGGCGCGAGTGTTTTTCTTCGTCTTGATGATTTTCCGGCTTCTCGCGGCAGTCTTATGATGTCAGAGGTGGCTGCGGGGAGGATTCGGAATTTGCGGGAGTATGTTGCTCCTGGGAAACGGATTGTGTGTAAGGTCTTGCGTGTTTCTGGAGATCATGTTGAGTTGAGTCTCCGTCGGGTGACTGCAAAAGAGCGAGAGATGGTTTTAGAGAGTTACAAAAAAGAGAGGGCTCTTCTCCTTATGTTGCGGGATATTGTTGAGCATCCTGATCGCGTTCTTGCGGAGATACGAAAGGATTATTCTATTCTTGAATTTTTTGAGGAAGCGCAAGGCAATCCAGCGATTTTTAGTCGTTATGTTGGTAAGGATGTGGTTGATAGGGTTATTCAGGTTTTTTCGAATAAGGAGCGTAAAGAAAAACTTGTTCGAAAGCGATTTGTTTTAAAGAGCCTCTCTGATTCAGGGGTGTTGGATATTCAAAAGATATTGGATATTACGGGTGCGGATATTCGGTACCTTGGATCATCGGTGTTTTCTCTTTTTGTTAGTGGGAAGGATTTCAAGGAGGCGCACCAAAGGCTTGAGTTGTTTGTGAAGGATATCGAAAAAGGTGCGAAGGAAAAAAAGGCTTTGTTTGAGATT
This sequence comes from Candidatus Woesearchaeota archaeon, assembly GCA_964494915.1. GTDB lineage: Archaea > Nanobdellota > Nanobdellia > Pacearchaeales > GW2011-AR1 > UBA73. The sequence goes on along the minus strand of CAZBTP010000004.1, from coordinate 18,768 downwards.
GTGAGAGAGCGATGAGGTTAAAGAGATGTTTGGGGCATGGATATACGTTGCAGGATGTTTGTGCGATTTGCGGGAAGAAAACTGTCGATGCGCATTATCGGTTTGTGAAGATACGAGGTGTTGGTGAGAAGACTTTTGAAGGTTAGAAAAGAGTTGCTTGTTTTTCTGGGATTTGTACAATGCCGTATTGGCCGTCGAAGCCTGGTTTGAGTTTTAGTTTGTTTTTTCTGCCGAGCAAGATGATTTCAGTTAGTTTTTCATTAACTTTTTGTTTTATGAATTCTTCTTTTGTTATATCTAGAAGAATGTTCAATTCGTTGTTGAATTTTTCAATAAGTTCGTTGTAGGTTTGCCAAGTTTTTTTTGATTCGATCGTGGTGTTCTCTGTTATGGCGATTAATTCGTGCAGCGGGATTAATTCGTGAAAAGGTTTTGCGTTTTCTGGCGTAAAGCTTTCCGGTGCTTTTGCAAGTTGCTCAATTCTATTTTGAACGCCTATTGTCAGAGGGTTTTTGCAGATAGGACAGATGTTTTTTAGCTTTTTTGTTTCATTTGGAGAAGAGGAGAAATTGCAGTTTCTGTGACCATCGTAGTGATATTTGCCGTAACTTGGAGGGGTTTCGATTGTTGCTGAGAGGCCGTTGCCTGTTCTGATTGCGATTATGATGTTCGTGTAGGTTAATTCTTTGAGATCAAAGAGGGTGGCTTCTCGGCCGAGGCGCCAGGGCCAGCATGAGTGCGCGTCTGAGAAGCTTACGATGTTTACGTTTTCTTTCAATCGCCATGCCATTGGAGGATCTGCAGACATTCCTGATTCTATTGCGTAGATATGCGGTGTTTGGTCGAGGAAGCATTCTTCTAGTGAATTGAATCCTGAACCTGAACCGAAGACGCCAAACCAGGGTGTGAAGGAATGCGCGGGAATAATTTCGATTTTGTCTTCGATTGCTTTGAGATCTTTTACGAGTTGATGACAGGGCATGCCGAAGATCGGTCTCCCGTCGTAGTCAAGACGCCCTTTTGAGGCGAGGTAGGATGTAATTTTGTTTGCTGTTCTTGTGTCTGGTGAGAAGATGAGGAGATGGACTGCTCTTTTTCTCTCTCCCTGGGAAAACATTAATGAAACTTCTGTTTGCCAGATAAATGGGAATTTGTTTTTTGTCCATAGTATTCCTTGGGAATCTTCGGTTAATTTTTCATCTATCTCTTTTCTATGCAAGGGATGTTGGAAGTCGCCTGTGCCGAGCAACGAGAGACCTTTTATTTTCGCGTACTTTTCCAGGTTTTCTATAGAGATGTTTTTGGATGTTGCTCGCGCGTGTTTTGAGTGAATTTGAAGATCTGCAATGATTTGCATTCGTTGTTGAGATAGGCAAACTTTATAAAGATAGGCAAACTTTATAGGATAGATAGATAGCGATGGTAAAAAGAGGGGTGAGGGTTTTGAAGAGAAAGAATAATGCATTTATTATCTGGGTGATTGTTATTCTTGCTGCGCTCGTTGTTTTAGGGATTATTCTCTCGTCTCGTGAGCCGCAGTTTTCTCCGAGTCCTTCTCCTGTTGGTTCTATTTCTCCTAGTCCTAGTTGTTCGAGTGCGCAGACTTGTGAATTGATAAAAAGTTTGAGTACTACTCTTCGAGAAGGACAAATTATTTCGTTGAGGGATGGCGGGAAGATTTATTCTAATGATTATTTTGTTATACCTGCCGCGAATGGATGTGGGAGGGTATTGAAATTAGGGCGCATTGTTAATTCTACTTCGGGAAGCGGAGAGATAAGTAGCGATAAAGTTGAGGCTCGAGAGGTATCTAGTGGTGTGATTTATAATGGTGTAATAACGCGAGATGGAGAAGGCTGGTTTGTTATAGATGGCCTCTATTATTTTTTTAGCTATCGGGGTACTTATATTGAGGATACATGGGTTGCGGTAAGATGGCCTGCGTCTAGAAGAGCACAACCTACAGAGATCTTTACGAATTGTATTAGCGAAGGTAATGGGTGTATTGATAGTGATCGAGGGCTTAATTTCTCTACTTATGGAGTGACGCGTTTGTTAAAACCTATGTTGGTTAATGGTACTATCGCGACAAGTGTAACAGAGTTTTTTGATGCTTGTCCTACTAGTCCTCTAAATAATTCTTTAAGTGAATATAGCTGCGGTGTGAATATTACTACTGGACTCTATTTTGCGAATCTAACTCGCTATCTCTGTCCTTATGGTTGTGAGAATGGTGCGTGTAAACCCGCACCTGTACAACCAGCAACCTGTGCTTCGAGCCAAACATGTACTGAAATTGATCGCCTTGCTTCAATAGGAAAGAGAACTATATTGAGAGAGTTGGATCCGGTACCAAGAACCGAATATGTAGTTCTTCCTTCAGATAGTAATCGCTGTGGACTGCTCTTGAAAGCTTCAGCAATTGCCAATTATTCAGGGATCAGTGATGATAAAGTTGAGCTCACCGACGTGTTCACCGGAACAGTTTATAAGGCTGTAATAACTATAGATGGATTAGCTACTATTGCAATAGGTAATAAAGTTTTCATAGCTAATTATAGCGGGACTTCCAGTAGCGACATTAATAAAGTTAGCCTAGAATGGGCCCCTCGAACAACAAGGGAAGAGTTTAATTGCACTTCCGCTGTATCTTGGCGAAATGTTTCATTTTAACCGCAAATTTTTATCGAGTTTAATCAATAATCCCCGCTCACTCTGTCCAAACATCGGAAAGAGAATACTTAGTCTTATTCTTTTTTAGATAATTGATAACCTCTTGAGAATCTTCCATAGAGACTAAGAAAGCTCCGCGCCCGAGCTTTTTTTCAACCTTGCCCTTGCTAATATAAACCTTTTTACCTACTTTTTGTTTATATCCATAAAGATTTCTCCAGACTTTTATCTTATTAGCTCGTGAGAGGCCATCAAGATTTAACAAAAATAATAATTTATGATTAAGTTTATCTGGAGTTCCATGATAAGCGCCATAAAGTACGATACCCCCGGAGATTACGCTTCTTTTAAGGTCCTTCCAATCATCCAATTCTCCAGATTTTACAGATAACTCATTCTTTACGCCTTCCAATTTAAATTTTTCATATTCTTCCGTTTTTTTATACAACTCCAATATCTGTTCTATCTTCTTCTCGTCTTTCTTATTGCATTCTACAAAAAGATCAATATCTGACTCATCATCAAAATTGTTTTTTGCAACAGAACCAACAAGTTCGCATGATCCTCAATTTGGTCTGGTGTTTAGTACCGATCTGGACCACGCGTTATATACTGACGTAGTTAGCTTTAGTCCCCCTATAAAACTGTATAATCTAAAAGGTAAAAATATACGCTTGTTTGGAAAGGATTATCTTATTTCTTCTTCTAGTAATAAGGATTCTTTAAGATTATTAGAATCAGGAGCGAGAAGGAATCTAACGAGTCAAGCTTATTCTACAAGTCTCGCAATAGGAGGGAGGAGGTCTTATGCTATAAGCCTTATTGCTGCAAGTGACGTAAGCGCAACAATCAAGGTTGTTAGTAGTACGGGAACTGAAATGAAAGAAGTAAACGAAGGATCGATGAAAAGCATTAGTGGGCTTATTGTAGGGGTAGTAGAAGCAGATGAATATAATTCTAAATTGACAGTTGAAATTGAAGTGGGTACTAATGTAATTACAATGCCTACAAGTAAGGAGGCAGTATTGTCTGGTGTGAATGGAAGGGTTATTGAAGGAACACGGAGCAGCGCTGTTGGGGGTAACGGAGAAATAATAGAAATAGGAATAAATATCTCCGCGCCTAATTTGGATAACGATGCATTATTACCGACGGATACGGGTTTTGGGAAGGCGTTTGTTGATCCGGTATTTGGAACATTTAGAGTAGAGTTGAGAAACTTTAGTAGCCAAGGAAGTAAAGAAAGAGAAGATATTATAGTTAGGTATACAGGCAGCGGATACAGTGCTCTTAGTGTGAATTTTACGGATCGAAGAGGGTATAATAAAGATGTTATGTTTGCTAAAAGTCATGATGGAATAAACATTGAGTTACAGCGTGACGAAGAGGGACATAACATAACAGTCTTAGAAAATAGGAATATTTCGAGAGGGGATTATGTAGTCGTTGGAAATCAAGACGAGGGGCACTTGTTACGGCTATCGCAAATAACGAACTCAACGTCAGGAACTGGCGAATACGCGAACGATAGGGTAACATTTGTCGATGTATTCTCTGAAGAGACAATTGGGGCTACGTTGACTGCAGATGGTGTTGGTACGATAAATGTTGGAGGAAAGATCTATGGCGTTACTTATAGTGGAGCCTCAACAAACTCTGATGGGATTAAGGTGAGATTAGATTATCCTGATAGTGTAGGTTCAGCGGCCGCAGTTCTTTATCCTACAATGAGAACATCAAAGGGGGCATTGATAGGATTCTATGAGCCTTTAACTATACAATTTACAGATTGGGATGGTAGAAAAAACATTTTGAACACGATGCGACTTCCAAACGGAGACGGATATAGTAATATAACAATTACTCCTGTACACCAAGTAAGAGTGGCACAGGAGGGGAATTGGACTATTGAGTCTAACGGAGGAACAAGAATTTTGAATACTTTAGTTCGTCTTGGTGATCGTAGTTCTTATGGTAGCGTTGATGTACAAGTAGGAAGTCTTGTCTATAGGTTTATGTCTAATGGGGTGGTTAATCAAACAACTTTATATTTAGTACCGGAGAGGGGGTCTGTTATAAATAATCGCTTGGCATTAGTTATATTCGAAGAGAAGGGAGATTGGGGTAATCACGAGGCACTAGTTGTCAGTAGTGTTAGTAGCCCTGGCAGCATTCGTACTACTGCAACAGGGAGCAGACATGCTGGATTTGAGGTGCCGAGTGATCCTAGCAAGATTCGAGAAGCAGACAAATGGGGGGCGATTATAACACATGATTCGGCAGAGGTAAGATTCGTCCCCACAACAGTTAGAACAACAATAAGTTACCCAGACAAACAGGTTTATGGTAACATCTATGTCTACTAAAAACAACTACCTCAAACCGCAGTAAAATTTAAAACCTTTGATTTTTAGAAGAGTGGATGGAGAAAGAAAGAACCTTGGTTTTGATAAAGCCGGACGGGATTGTTCGGCATTTAGTCGGAAAGATTACTATGAGATTTGAAGACGCGGGACTTAAAATAATTGGGATGAAGATGGTTTGGGCTGATAGAGATTTTGCTCGGAAGCACTATGGTGAAGAGATTGAGCAGAAGCATGGGAAGAGAGTTCGAGACGGACTTGTGAAATATATCACCGAAGGACCGGTTATTGCTATGGTGTTAGAGGGGGTTGAGGCTGTTGATGTTGTAAGGAAGATTGTTGGATCAACGTATCCGAATGAGGCCTTGCCTGGCACTATTCGAGGAGATTTTGCACATATTTCTCGAGATTATGCGAATAGCAAAGAGGTGAATGTGCGGAATTTGATTCATGCTTCTTCTAGCAGAAAAGATGCAATTGTTGAGATATCTTTGTGGTTTAGCGAGGAAGAGATGCATTCATATAGGACGGCGCACGAGATGATTTGTTTTGAGGAGTCGTGAGTAGAGAAGGAGAGGACTCCACTCTCGTTCGGACTTTCGCTATCTTTAAAAAACCTATAGTAGTCTAGTATTTGTGCCCTCATAGTTTAATGGATAGAATACGGCCTTGCGGAGGCTGTGATCGAGGTTCAATTCCTCGTGGGGGCGTTTAACTTAAGGTTAATGTTTGCACGAACTTGGAAAAAGTTATCGAAGCTGATTAAAATTTAATTAAATTTAACGCTGCCCCAAGATGACGAAAGATTTATATATGATAATCATATTGATATGATTATGGAATTTGAAATAACAAGATTGGGGGAAAGAGGACAAATAGTTATACCTATGTCGTTTAGAGAACACCTTAAACTGCGGAAAGGGGAAAAATTTATTGTTGTTGAACAAGGAGAAAATATTATATTAAAGAGAATCAAAGCTCCAACTAAAGGAGAATTTGAAGATCTAATCAGAAGAACACATGAACATGCAGAGAAATATGGATTAACGGAAAAAGATATGTGGGCTGCTATAAAAAGAGTAAGAAGCAAGAAAAATGAACAACAATGAGAGTGGTTTTGGATACAAATATATTTATTTCAGGAATTTTTTGGAGTGGAGATTCTGAAAGAGTTCTTTATACTTGGGGAAATAAAAAATTTGAATCTGTTACTTCTAACCATATAATTGAGGAAGTTATTGCGACTTTAATAGATTTTAAAATTCATCTCCCGCTAAATATATTGCTGCTTTGGATAAGTATTTTATCTGTAGAGTCTGTTATAGTTGAACCAGGAGAGAAAATAAATATCGTTAAAGATGATACGCATGATAACAAATTTGTAGAAGCCGCAGTTGCTGGAAAAGCAAATTATATAATAACACAAGATAATCATCTACTAAAAATAAAAGAGTTTAGAGGAATCAAGATTCTAACCCCAAAAGAGTTCTTGGATATTTTTAAAACGTAAAGAAATTCACATCATTTTCTTCTTTCTTTACGGCGTAGCTGTGAGCATATACATTAATCTCGGGATTAACTAATCGTGGAATGAAAAAACGAAACATTTAAATAGTAATATCAATTGATATTATTAACAAAATTTAAGAAACATGGGATCTCAAACAATAAAGAAAGAAAAAAGTTATATAGAAACTAATGATGTAGCTAGAAGCCCAACATTGCAAACAGTTTTAATGGTTGAAAGGTTTATAGAAGAAAATTCAGGGGAATACAAAAAAACAGATTTATTCAAAAATCTTCCTAAAAAGGTAATGTGGCAAACTTTCCAAGTAATAATGGAATATTTAGAAAGCGTGTATAAAATAGTTTATGATAAAGATGGTTATGTTGTGTATATTTGGAACCCAGAATTCTTCAAAAAAATAAAAGATAGACCTTCTATAAAATTATGAAACCTGAAAAAGTTGTGTTTGTTGATGAAAGTTTAGAAAAATCTTTCAATGAACTAAGTGAAGCAGACCCAATCAGAAAGTCACTTGTTAGAGCAATTAACACATTACAAGAAGATGCCTTCTCAGGGAGAAATGTAAAGAAAAATCTTATTCCAAGATCACTAATCCAAAAATATGGAATAAACAATCTTTGGATTTATAATCTGCCAGATGGATGGAGAATGTTGTATGTTTTAACACCTTCAGAAGAGGTTCAAATTATAGCTGTTATTCTTGAATGGATGAATCACAAAGATTATGAGAAATTGTTCAAATTCTAATATCACGAGGAAAAAGTTGGGGAGTTAATCCTTCGGGTGTCAAGATTTTACAAATCTTGAGCACACTCAAGAACTGAAAGTTCTTGATGTTAACTCATCGTGGGGCGTTTCAAGCTTGTTGATGGTAAGCGTTCCTTCGATATAGATGATTGATTGATTTGTGGCGAGGTGATTGATGTATTGAATGAATGAATTATCGTGCGAAGATTTTTGGATGATGTTGAGCGTGTTTGGTGCGGGGGTGAAGATTACTGCGTTTCCATTTGTGTCGCGGTAGATCTTATTGCCGCCCCAGGCGTTCTGCCAGCTTTTTGGGGCGATGACGAGGAAGAATTCTGTTTTTTCCTGAGGGTTTTTATCTTCGTGTAGCAGCGTATAATCGCGGTGCGTGTATTTTTTGATCGTTAGTGAAATGTTTTTGATACGTTTTCCTGTAATGTGCTCTATGAGATCGAGAACCTCATCTGATTGAAAGAGCTGTATTGTTTCTTTTGTTGCTTGAAGCGAGGAAAATGAATATCTGTCTGGAATTTTCATTTTTTCTGGTTGTTGTGATTGGAGGCTTTGTTCAAGCTCTTCATATATCTTTTTCGAGAGAATGTTTGGAATGCTGATTTTGTTCGGTGTCGTATCGACAAATGTCTTTCGCATTTCTGCTTGGATTATCTGTTCTTTGTAAGGAGAATTTAGTTGTGAGGAGGAGTTCATGCGTGGAACCATCCTCCGATTGTATATCGTTTTTTTTGTGAGATGTTTTCTTCGACTTGATGGAACGAGGTTTGGGAGACTTCGAAAATGATTAAGGAGTTCCATTCAGGAGGATAGGACTGTGCAGGTGTTGTTGGATGTTTGTTTTTTGTGTTGTAGAAAATCAGAGCACCTCCATCGTTTTGGGAGAAGGTTTCGGAGAGATACAGTACAAAGGCTATCTTTCTTGTTCCTACTTTGTCGTTGTGGGGGAGAAGGAAATCGGTTGATTGGTAGCATGTTCCTGTCATGTCAAGTTTGTCTTGAGTGATGTGGAGCGAGATTATTTTTTCTATGTAACTGATGAATTCTTTTGAGACGAAGAATTGATGAAAGGATTTGAGGGTTTTATTGTCCATGGTTTCAAAGTCTTGTGTTTGTGAGAACTTAAAGAGATCTGATTCCTTTTGTTCAACGTGTATTTTTTGGAGTTCTTGTAGGAGCGCGGTTGCTTTTTCTTCGAGGAGAAAGTTTTTTATTTGAAGGTGTCTGAATGGCTTTGCGATTGTAAATAAAGTGTTTTGTTGTTTTATTGCTTTTGATTTTAGATTTTGTTGGTTGATCCAGCTGGAGAGGGAATCGTTCATTATTCTTTGAGACTCTCGGCATTTAAAAGATTAGTCTTCTTCATCGCGGATACCTGCTATGGTGAGGAAGAATTGGGCTTCGTTGTCTGGCAGGTTTGGAGAGTCGATTAGTTTTGCAACACGCGAGCCACTTTTTCCTCTTCGGAGATAGAGTCTAAACGTTGAATTGTGCGCAACGATATTTCCACCGACCGCTGTCGTTGGATCGCCGAAGAGAATTGCTGGGTTTGCCATAACTTGGTTCGTGATAAAAACTGCGAGATTGTGTTGTTCTGCAACCCTCATGAGGTTGTGAAGATAGCGGTTGAGTTTTTGTTGTCTATCTGCGAGTTGTCCTCTGCCAGCGAATTCTGCGCGAAAGTGTGCTGTGAGGGAATCAATAATAACGAGTTTAATTGGTTCGTCGTTTTTTATTATTTCTGTTATTTTGTCGAGGAGGAGGATTTGATGGTCTGAGTTGAATGCGCGTGCGACGAGGATGTTTTTTAGTACGCGTTCAGGATTCGCGTTGATTTTTTCTGCGATTTGTATTATCCTGTCGGGGCGGAAGGTTCCTTCTGTGTCAATGTAGACTGCTTTGCCCTCTGCGCCGCCTTTGTCTTTTGGGAGTTGGACATTGACCGAGAGCGTGAGTGCTAATTGGGTTTTTCCACAGCCAAAGGCGCCATATGCTTCGGTTATTGCTTTTGTCTCAATTCCCTTACCACCAAGGATGTTGTCGAGGTTTTCTGAGCCTGTTTTTATGTAACAAATGTCTTCCCGTTTTTTTGCAAATTCTACACCGTCAATGAAACCGAGATTAAGCATCTCACGTGCGGCTTGGATTGCTTTCCGCGCGATTCCTTCGCCGACTCCCGCGGTATTAGCAAGCGTTGCTGGGCTCATGACTGCGAGGCCCATAAGGTCGTAGACGCCTGCTGCTTCCAGTTTTGCGGCAATGCCCGGACCAATGCCTGGCACATTCGTGAGTGAAAGCTCGCCCTCTTTTTTTGTTTCCTCCATGGAAGCAGATACCGTGCAAGGTTTATAAATTTTATATCAATGGAGGATATAGTTTTTTATTGTTTTGCTTCAAGTTGCTGAATAAGGATTTCTGGATTTACATTTTCGACTGACTCGATGGTAAATTCAGTTGTGTTGTAGAGGGCATTGTTTCTGATTCTTCCTGTAAATATCTTTTCTTCTCCGATTAGTTTTTCTTTGTGCTTTGCATATTCCTCGAGGGAGTAGATTTCAGTATCTGTTAGACCTAGTTCTTTTATATTGTCTCCAACGATGATTGCCCGTATTGTTTCTGTTCCATCGTCTATGACGATGGTGAGGAGCGCTTTCTTTCGAGGTTGTATTTTTCCATGATCTTTGCATTCATTTTCGAGGACTCGTTTGTCGCACTGAGGGCAGGTTTCAAAATAGCGTGGCTCGTACGCTTGAACAATAAAGGCGCGCGTTTTTAAAGATTCGCCGTGTTTTGCCTCGCTTAGTTTTTTTTCGGTGAATATTTTTTCGGTTATGACATTTTCTAACTTTTCTTTACTCGTCTTTATGTCTGCGAATGATGAGAGATGGAGTTCGTTATTTCTGATGTTTGCATTTGCTATTTCGATAACGTCTTCTTCTTTTATTTTGTTTGTTTCTATGAGGGAGATGTGGTTGGTGTCCCAGAGAACAACACGGATGTTTCCGGTTTCATCTGCGAGAAGGAGCGTTGCTACCTTTCCTTCGCGACCGTTTTTGTTGTACTCCCGTATGGGGAAGAGCTTTATTATTTTCCCTATGAGGTTTGCACGTTTCATGCCCTGGACGAGTTCAGCTATTTTTAGCCGTTCTTGGTCAAGGTTTATGCCGAGTTCTGCTGCGACGATTTGTGCGGCTCCTTCTTTTGAGATTAAACCTGAGAGTTTTGCCTTTTTCGCTTCGATTTTTCGTTCGATCTCGTTTTTTTCGAGGTTTGAGGATCTTGCGATTCGTTCGATTAGTTGTGTGTAATTGTCCATGTTTTAAGAGAGTTATTTTTGTTTTTAAAGATTGTTGCCAAGAAGTCCATATCCTGAAATCTTTGATTTAGAGTATGGAGATGAATTGGACAATAGAAAGGTATATAAACTCCTTCCCCTATGATATTTGATACGGCAGGAACTGTCGAATTACAAGCCTTTGGAGCTGATGTAAGACTTCCTTTGTTGGAAGCGATTGGCTATGAATCAGGAAGCCAAAACCTCAACATGAGAATGTTAGGTTGTGGTAGTTCACAGATTGTTGAGATTGTTTTCTTCTTTGTATTGGTTCTTTTTTGGGATACAACGAAGAATTTTTGTGTAGAAATATTTAAGAATAACTGCCTTTTGTTGTATTGATGAAGTGCCCCTTGCAGGATAGCGCGTTTATGGGAGAAGGCAGCGAAGCACAAATTCCTCTTAGAATTACTCCTGAATATATCGAATCTGCAACTTATAGAATTGAAAATGTCGATAGAAATCTCGGATATCAAGCTGAGAAGAAATATCATGCTGCTCAACGATGGGTATATGGTTTGGGAAACAAGGAACATGTTTGGTTAGGAATTTCTGGAGCAGCAACTCCTGTTGGACTCGGAGGGTTAGTTGCTGACTTGATAGATCGGGGGATGGTTGATGTGATTGTTTCGACGGGCGCAAACGTTTATCATGACTTGCATTTTGCTTGCGGACTCCCTGTACGACATGGATCTGAAAAGGTTGATGATGATGCTTTACGGGCAGATGAAACAACAAGGATTTATACTCAGTATATTCATAATCGGTTCACCCTAAAGACGCAGGACATGATTAATCAGGAGATATTTAGGGAAGTTCTTGCGCGCGGAAGACTCGAGCAGCCTTTTTCTAGTGCAATGATGCTGTATGAATTTGGACAGGAACTTGCGCGTTCTGACTATGTCGTTGATAGAAATGGTTCTTTTGTTTTGAAAGCTGTTGAAAAGGGAGTTCCGATATTTTTGGATTCAGGTTCGAATCACTCTTTAGGTATGGGCTTTTCTTTGTTGTATGTTGAAAGACTTAAAGCTGATTCAAGCCCCTCTCGAGATATTTGCCAGGCCGCAGCACTTAGTTTTTATACACAACCGCAGTTGAATATATTTTTAGGAGAAGGAGGACCGCGAAACTTTGTTCAAACAACGGCTCCTACTGCGTCTGAAATTTTTGCGATTCCTTTTGAAGGGTCTGAAGCGTGTATTCGGTTTACTACTGCTGATGAGCGAGCTGGAGCATTGTCTGGATCTACCGGTTCTGAAGCGGTAAGTTGGGGGAAGTATCGCGATGCGAGTCCTGCGCGAGATATTGCTGTTTGGGGAGAGTATACTTTAACAGCTCCGGACGTTATGGCTTACGTTGCTGGAAAAATTAATAGAAGGGAAAATTCACGATTAATGGATCATCTTCTTGAGATCGAAGGAAGATTTTTAGAGGGTGTTGCAGCACATGCGAGTGATCTACGAGAAGCTCAAGAACAGCTCATGAGAGAGCTTCCTGCTATTCGAGCGAATGAGATTGCGCTTAGAAGGAAAGCGGGCTATCGGTTTGATCTTTAGTTACTCGGCGCTCTAAAGCTAAAATCTGCTAATCGTTAAAATTTACCTTGAAAAAATAGCTAAGGTATCCTATTTGTCTTTGATATTATTAGCATTCATTAAATTAAATCTTTCGTAATTGAGATAATTTGGCAATTGTTAGAGTTGTAACATAAAGTTGTCTTCGTAACTTTATAATCTTAAGCAGATACTCGGTCTGCATAAGACAGAATGTTGTGTTCTCCTTGATTACATAGAATAATCTAATTTGAAAGATGGGAATATTATTTGTACTATGGCTTATTTGCTTCAGAAAGCTCTGTAGAGGCGTAAAAACGAAATGTATTTAACTTTTGTTTTTTTGTATAGGGGATGATATTTCAAAAGGGGGCTGCGTTGTTTGCGAGTGAGTTGGAGCGGGTGCAGGGGGAGGATGTGCTCCATGTTAATATGCTCGGGGCGGCGTTTGTTCCTTCGATTGCGGATGACCCGCGCGTTATGAGCCATACGCTTAGTTTGTTGACGGAAAATCCAGGTGTTTCGCGGATTGTGTTTGTGCAGCAGCGGAATTATACTTATCCTCCTGACCAGGTTTTGTTGCTTGCAGAGATTGCGCGTGTGTATAATTTTTTGATGAGGCAGGATGATCTTTTATCTTCTCAACGGTTAGGCTTACTGGGAAATCCCTCTGAGGTATATGAGGATTTACGTTCTCTGTTGGATTTTCTGCTTCGCGACCCGCTCGGGTGTTATTCTGAACTGCGTCGGCGTATTCAGGGTATGCGGGCGCAGCTTGAACAAGGGGGTGTTGGGAATCGATCTGCGCTGGTGAATTACGTACGGCTGCTTGAAAGGATTTTTCATTTGCTTGAGAATACCCTGCTCGTTAAGCAGAACATTGGTTCGCTGTCTGAGTCACGAATACGAAGGCGAGAGGTCTATAAAGAGATTTTTCGACCTGCTGTGTTGCCGAATTTTACGTTTACTCGATTAGCGAGTCAGTTGCCGTCTGATGCTGCGTTGATCGACCAGTATGAGATTCAGAGCGATTTTGAAAGTATTAGTGTGACTATTCTTAAACGGCAGAATGATTCTAAGTACTTTTACCATGTTATGCCTTTAGAGTATGGATTGAGCGAAGAGCACCACCTTTTGTTGAATTTGGCTCGGAATGTTTTATCAGAGCATCGTCCGAAGGTTGAGGAGTTTAGTGACCCGATGCGAACGCGGAAGGTTTTCTTTAATATATCACGAGATATGTTGTCGGAGTTGGCGCAGAGTAAAGGGGTACGGTTGACTCATCGTGAGTTGGATCGGCTTGCGCACATTCTTGTTCGGCATACGATCGGTTTTGGATTGATTGAAGTTTTGTTGTTGGATAGTCGATTGCAAGATATTATGTTAAATGCTCCGATTACGCTGAATCCTATTTTTGTTCGCCATGAACAGTACGATGAGTGTGTTACTAATATTGTTCCTAGTTTTGAGGATGCGAATTCGTGGGCTGGGAAGTTGCGGTTGCAGAGTGGTCGGCCATTGGATGAGGCGAATCCTGTGTTGGATAGTGATCTTGTTTTAGAACATGCACGCGCGCGAGTTGCCGCGATTAACGAACCACTTTCCCCCCATGGACTCGCGTTTGCCTTCCGAAGACATCGGGATGAACCTTGGACTCTTCCGTTATATATCCATAATAGGATGCTCAATTCGTTTGCTGCAGGACTCTTGAGTTTTATGATCGATGGTTCGAGGACGCTGCTGGTTGCGGGAACGCGGTCTGCTGGAAAGACTTCTTTACTCGGGAGTTTATTGTTAGAGATCTTGCCAAAGTATCGCGTGCTTGTTGTGGAGGATACGTTAGAGTTGCCTGTTGATAGCTTGCGAAAGATTGGATACGATGTTTTGAGGCTGAAGGTTCGGTCTGCTCTTGTTTCTGGGACGACTGAGGTTGAAGCGTCTGAGGGAATCCGAGCTAGTTTGCGGTTGGGTGATAGTGCGCTCATTGTGGGAGAGGTGAGGAGTGCTGAGGCGCGTGCGTTGTATGAGGCGATGCGTGTTGGTGCGTTGGCTAATGTTGTTGCAGGAACAATTCATGGAGATTCTCCTTATTCTGTATTTGATAGGGTTGTGAATGATTTAGGGGTTCCTGTTACAAGTTTTAAGGCTAGTGATTTGATTATCGTGGTAAATCCGATTAAGACGCCGGATGGGTTACACTCTCTAAAGCGGGTGGTGCAGATTGCTGAGGTTCGGAAGCATTGGACGCGCGACCCTCTTGAGGAGCGGGGGTTTGTTGATCTTTTGCGATACAATGTTGAGAAGGATGAGTTGGAACCAACGCCAGAGTTAATTAATGGCGATTCTGAGATTATTAAGAATATCGCGGGAAGTGTGAAGGGGTGGGCTGGGAATTGGGATGCTGTGTACGATAATATTATTTTACGAGGGCAGGTGAAGCAGGAGATTGTGTCTGCTGCGCTGGCGTTTGGGAAGCCTCTCTTGATGGAGGCTGCGTTTAATGCGATTGCGAATGGAGCGTTTCATCGTATTAGCGATGAAGTACGGCAGGAGGCTGGGATTCCTTGGAGCGAGAAGGTTTTTCCTCGGTGGAAGGAGTGGCTGTATAAAACTGTTGAGGGGTTCTAGTTTTTTATTCTCCGTAATATGCCAAGGTCTTGTCTTGAGGATAAGGCATTAGTAACAATTAAAACGATATAAATCTCATATTTAAGTATGGATAATGATCTATAAAAAGTCAGGGCAGGAAAGGATATCAGTTACGGTTAGATAATTTCTAGATGCCCTATGCTCTTGGCATAGGGAGCTTTATTACGTTGGTTCTGTTTCTGGACTAACCGGCTAGGGAGCCGAGCGCGATTGATGCGAGGATGGAAAGTGTGAGGATCGTGACAAAGGCTGTTGCGAGATAGAGAAAGATGCCTGTTCTGAGGTTTCGTGCGAGGTCGTATTTTTCTCTGAGAGGATCTTTGCCTGCGTCGACAGTGACGAGGGCTTTTGTGAGGATGAATACTATCTCGATAATGTAGATGCTGACTGCTAGTTGGAGGAAGTATGGAGGGATCATTGTGGTGACATCAAAGATTGAGATGATGTTCTGGAGATTGTCAAAGCCTGCGAGGGATTCTGATTCGGCGCCTGCTGCGACTTGGAGTGCTTGGAGTTTGTTGAGGATGAGGGTTATCATTGCTGAGAGTCCTACGACAATGCCTGCGAGGAGTGGCGCGAGGAAGGTCATGTTTGATTTCATGTCTGATACTATCTCTGCAAGGAGATCGCGTAGACGTTGGTTTATTCTTTCGATGTTTTTTACGTATTCTGAGATTGACATGAGCGAACGTGCTGCTATTTGGAGGCCTTTTTTTACTGATTCTACGAGGATTTTCATCGAGGTTGCGATGAGCGCTGAGGGGTAGAATATAAGTGCGCCTCGCTTTTTGTCGAAGATTGCTGTCTCGAGTGACATGCCATTTTGTTGGATGTTCTGATTGACGAGTGCGAAGAATTCCGAGGTTGCTTGTCCTGTTGTGGATTGAGCGACGCGGGCAAATGCTATTTCTGCAGGGATACCATCGCCGATGCGATTGCCTAGTTGGAAGAGAGAGTTTGTGAATTCTGCTTCGAGTCTTTTTGTGTTCTCACGTGCTTTTATAAGAACTTTTGTTTTTTCTTTGTAGGCTTTTGTGAAGAATATCGTGATTGATAGAGGAATGAAGAGGCTGAGGATGAGTGCAAGCGGACCAAAGGGACCTGTCGTTGTTGATTCGAGTATTTTGAAGTCGAATACTTTTATTTCTGAGAAGACTGGAATTTTTAGTTCGCCGAATGTGTAATCGCTTTTTAGTCCTAGGGAGGATGTGAAAGTGTCCCATTGGAAGATAAAGGGGAGGAGACCGAGGATAAGGAAGGGGAGTGCGAGGAGGGTTGCTTTGGACCAGGGTTTTTTTGATTTATAGAGCGCATAGTCTGGGTTTAATTCGAGCGTTGATAGTTCGCCATAGCCACCTGGACGTTTGAGCAGGACTTCTGTTATCATGTAGAATACAAAGAATGGAATGATGACATTGAAGAAGATAACGATGTGGGGCCAGCGAATGATGCCGCCGAGGAGTGTTGATGCTAGTGGGAGGAGTGCAAGACCGAGGGTGGGAAGGATGATGCCGAGCATGTAGAGGTTTGTGAGGGGTGTGCGGATTTCTCGCGAGTATTTGAGCATTTTTTCGTAGACCCCTTCGAGGATGATGTGGAGGGCACGTTCGAGTATTTCAATACGGCGTTGTTCTGAAGGCTCAAAGAGAGAGGATTCGATGAGATGGAAGGATTCTATAAATTCTGGCGCGTCGTCACGCCAGTTTTCGAGGTAGTATTCGAGGGATTGTTTTACTGTGGGAAATCTTCCGATTTCGATGTCATAGAAGATTTTTTTGAAGTCAAGGGCAAGGGGTCCTTCGAGATGTTGGGCTGCAAAGGCTATTGCTCTTTCTAGATTTGATGTGTGTTTCATGTAGACAACAACGTATAATATTGCTGGAACCATTTGCGAGGATGCATGGAGGCGCCAGGCGTTTGCACGTCGTTTTGGCATTGTGTAGGTGTAGTAGAATACGAAGAGACTGGCGATGATACCGAGGATGATAAACAGGAAGAGATTCGAGAGTTCGCTGTTTGATAGCGAGTCAAGACCTGCAGGGAATACGATGATGTAGTAGGCTGTGGCAATACCAATTGTGATAAAAAATATTGCGAGTGTGGCTATGAGTGAGAGCGTCAGTGCTTGACTGGCAGTGACTTCGAGATGTGCGGTATTGAGTTGATTTTGTATTCTTATTTTATCTTTCTCTGTTATGCGAAGTGTTAGTATGTTTCCGAGGGATTGAGCCCAACGCTCATAGCGCGAGAGCTCGGGGACCATTTCTGCTTTGAATCTCTGATATTCTTGTGAGTAGTTTATTGGGTGTTGTTCTGTGTTTATTTGAGATTCGAGTTTTTTGCTGTATTTTTCTATGATGTCTGCAAGTGGTTTTTTGTCTTCCATCTTTTTTATAGAGAAGTAAGGGTGGTTGGTGTTATAAATTGTGTGGTTTCGGCGCTAGATTTAATAAGTGAGAGATGTTTTATATGAAATGAAAAAGAGAGGGCTTATACCAGATACGTTAGTACCCTTGCTTATTTTACTTGCTTTGTTAATTGTGATGTTGGGGGCTTATGTTTATTTGCGTGCGAAGGGCATTAACGCATTGGATTATTTCAGAAATCTTGTGAGGTTGCGATGATGAATACGCGCGGGCAGGATTTGCCGATTAGGAAGTTGATTTTGATTGTTCTTGCTTTTTTTCTCGTTGTTTTTTTTTATTATTTTATATCTGGAGATGGGAAGGATATTCTCTATCGGTTTAAAACGTTACTTCCTGATTTTAATGCAAGTGTTGAGCGAGCAGATGATGTTGTGAGTTTCCGTTACCGTCTTGTTATTGGCGATGTTCAATACTATGATGGTGTGCAGTGGGTTGACTTTAAAGAAAAAAGTAGGATTAAAAGCGGCGGAAGGATTATTGATTCTGGTTTGCTGATTGCTGGTCTTCGTGATTACTATTATAAGGGGGAGCGAGATGACATTTTGAAGGAGTTTCGGATTGATCCTGGGGTAACTTCTTCAATTGATCCTGGGGTAACTCCAATTTATTCTTCAAAGGTTCCTAGACTTTCTGCTTCGATTTATCTACATAGACAGGGTGTTGTTGCTGCTTTTTTGGTATCTACTGACAAGAGCGCTTCGGGTACTCGCGGGACTTATGGTCTGGTTCATCTTGATTTTAGGAATTATCTGACGTTTCGGAATTTCGAAAAGAAGGATGATAGCGCTAACGGTATTGCCGGGGATTCTGCTTTTTATGAGGCAGTTGCTCCTGGTATGCGTAAGTGGCGCGATAGTGTTTTGAAGCGCCCATTTTCACTTTCTTTCCCTCAGGATGCAGCGGTTGTTGGTCCTCCTGAAGGTTTGTATATGTGTGTTCAGTATCGGTATGACGATAGCGAGGGTTATTTGGTTATTGATCTTTCGAAGCCTGTTGCTCATACTACACGGTGTGAGGGCGCATGATGGTTTTTCATAAAAAAGGTGGCTTAGAGCTTGAACTTGTTTTACGAACTCTTCTTTGGATTGTATTTTTTGTTGTTGTATCGATTGGTGTTGCTCTTTTTATTCGGAAGTTGACTAGCTGATAACGTAATGGTTGTCAATAGATTCTTACATCTCGCTTAAGACAACTTCAATCTTTTCAACAATAGCCTTGGATTTTTGTAAAAGTTCAGTAAGCAGAACTTTGTTCACATCAGTTTTTGTGCCGTACTGAAATTCTTCTCTTAATGATTTAGCGTCTTTAGTTGTCATTTGTTCTGTTGTTCTAATAAAAGAGATATCTTCCATACTCAAATTAATTTCTTTAGCTTCACTTAGAAATTCTACTGTGCTTATCGTGCACTCGTGGTTTTTTGATTCAAATCCTTTCTTAAACAGAATTGCTAACAGTGCGTGATACATAGCATAGTAAGATTGAG
>CAZBTP010000003.1:19240-50541 GCA_964494915.1 Candidatus Woesearchaeota archaeon | reverse complement strand
AATGTGCGGGCTAGTGACTTATTATACTAGCTAAAGAGTATAATGTTTCTTATGTCTCTTGAATTGGAAATACACTTTAGCAGGAGTTAGTAGATGTAAACTCTGGTGTGGTCTTTCATGGTTGTATTGATATCTCCAAAGTTCCAAATCGTTATTCCAGTTAGGAAGTTCTCTGAAGATTGTTTGTTGTATAGCACTTAACTTCCCAATTGTTGTTGGTTTATGAATTCCTGAACGAATGTGTTTAATCCCTTGCTTCTCACACCACTTATCAAACTCACTGTCCCACCCTTTTGGTCCGCCAAATTCAGGACCATTATCGGTTAAGATTTCTCTTGGCTTTCCATGCATGGCTATTGCTTCCTCGAGCAATGCAATAACGTTAGCGGTGGTCATTTCTTTGAATTCTCTTACAGCAATACAGTATCTGCTACAATCATCTTCTATCGGTAAAATCCATGCTCCTTTACCTGTTTCAGTTCCGTCGATTTGCCACATGGAATTTGGATTATCCCTCTCGAATCTCACCCATTTCAATTTCATTCCTTCCATTTTATTTCCTCTTGACAAACCTTCATCTTTGACTAATGTCTTAATGTAAGATTCAGACATAATTATTCCTTTTTCTTGTAGTTTTATTCTTATTTGTTTAGCACTATAAACTGTATTTTTTCTTATGGTTATCGCCTCCTTTTTTTCTACTTTAGAAAACTTATAGTGAATAGTTTTTGGTCTAGTTGATTTGTCTTTCAAATCCCATCTAGATTCGTTGAATCTTTTCCACCAGTTCTTCAATGTGAGTATAGTGAACTCTTCTTCAAATTCTTCTTTTATTCTCTTCTGGCAAACAGAATAGCTTAGTCCTTTAATCTTCCACTTGAGAAACTCTCTTCTAACTATCTCCTTCTTCATTCAACCGAGGATAAGTTAGAGATTAAATATTACTGGTATAAAATGTCTGTGTCCTGCACACGGACATTTTTCCAATATATTTTTTAAGCGTATTGTGGATCTTCTATGACCTTGCTTGCATAATCTATAAGCCAATTTACTGGTTCGAATTTAACATATTTCTTAAGGATATCAATTGAATCGTGCCCACCCCATCTTTCAAAAGCACGAATGGCTGCCTCCCTCACCCCCACATCTGAATTTTTAAGCGCTTCTAACATTAGTTTTCCACCCTCTTCACCCGCAACCTTTTTTTCTAACCTGCCGATACAACGCAAAACACCCGTTAGGCGTGAAGAACAATCACTTCTTAAGTTTTTATAACACCAAGAATATAATTCTCTAACATCAGAGCCACTTTCTAGTTCCTCTTCAATATAACTCTCAGCAGGGTGCGAAATACCATCTTCTATGGGTTTTTCATTCAACAAAGATAAAACTGTTTCTATCATAAGAATTTACCGAGATAGCCGTATTTAATCTTTGCTGTCCTAAGTTTTATCTCCCAAGATAGTGGACAGAAAGTCTCACATGTTCTAAATTTACTGTTATACTGCGAAAGATTTAAATAGTTCTACTTTATAACATATGTTATATGAAAAGAATAATAGAACCTAAATTATATCGTAAGTTATTAATTCAAACCGGGATACAGAAAGTGACCGAATTATTTTTTACGTTTCCCGAAAAAGAATTTAGTCTCAGTGATATTGCTAAGGAAACTGGTGTAGCCAAAGCCAATTTAGGCGATATTCTCGATAGCCTAGAGAAAATAGGTTTTCTCACCATAGAGAAATTAAGTAAAATTTGGAGAATAAGGGCTACTAGGTCTCATTGGTCTTTTCTTAGAAGTAAAATAATTTACAATCTCAACTTTGTTTATCAAAGCGGTTTAATAGAATTCCTTTACGACTATTATAAGCATCCAAAATCAATTATTATTTTTGGGAGTTTTAGAAAAGGTGAAGATATTTCTGGTTCGGACATAGATATTTCGATAGAGCAAGAGGAATTTAAAGAGTATCAAACACTAGCTTTAAGAGAACTCTCTGAGTTTGAAAGACAAATAGGAAGGAAAATTCAAATTCACGAATTTAATAGGGATATCGTAGATATAAATTTATTTAATAATATTGCGAATGGAATTGTGTTGTTAGGATTTTTAGAGGTTAAAAATGAACGAGGGCGAAAGGCAGAAGAGAGGAGGAAATGAAAGAAGATATTAGAGGATTAATCAAGGACGGAAGAATTAGAATGAGAGGTATAGACAAAGAGCAAATAAAATCTCTTATAACATCTTCTAAATCTAATGCCGATGTGGTGCTTTTTATTAGCCTATATGAAAAAAGCGCCACCGTTATATTCAGGGAGATTTACGAATCTATAAGACAACTTGGTGATGCGATGTGGTGGCTGAATGGATACGAACCATTAGACCACGATGTTAGTTTGGAAATCTTGAAGGACTTAAGGATAGAAAATAGTGTCGAATTAAACTTTTTGGATAGATTCAGAAGAATAAGAAACGATGCCAATTATAGAGGATTTAAAGTAGCCGAATCTCAGACCAAAGAAATAATCTCATTCTGGAATAAAAGCGGACTGGAAATACTTGACTTAATAAAACAAGAACTAAAATCTTAGAGTTTCATCTCTGCCTTTACCGCTGTCGGCGCTTCGCCGCCGTGCCAGGTGAATCGAGGCCTCACACGGATTGGGTAGATTCGTTCTGAATTATCATCAAGGATTATGGCTGAGCCTTTTAAGGATGGAAGGTCGTCGATTTGTTGTTTGATTGATGTTAATACGTATGTTTGCATGATATCGTTGAGCGCCTCTATATCAGGCTTTGCTGTTAGTCTATGCGAGAGTACGATATCTGATTGTGTCATAACATCTTTGTGGATTTGTCCTGGTTGTTGTGTTGCAAGGACAAGCGAGATTCCTGGTTGGCGTCCTTCTCTTAAGAGTTGGACGAGTGCGTCTGTTGCTGGTGTTTTGCCTTCTCTCGGAAGGAACTCGTGTGCTTCATCGATGAAAATCCAGATAAGAGGATCTTGTTTTTTCTCTCTGGAGGAGAGATACTCTTGACCGTGTTGTAATGCTATGAGTTCTTCTTTTTTTCGTGCATCCATTCGTTTGATGAAGAGTTTTCTACAGACAAGGCTTATCACGAGCGCGCGGATGTTAAATGCGCCGATTGAGCTATAGATTGAGATATCAAGGACTGTTGTTGTGCTTGGTACGACCAACTCTGCGATTTTCGTTCCGTGTGTTGTTTTTGCGAAGATACCCCAGCTATCTGCTGCGCTAAAAAGTGCTGTGGCAATCTCTTTTGTTTCTTTTGATGAAGCTGTATCTTTTTTAATTACTTCTAGTATTTCTCCTATGGTAAATTCTTGGTGTGTTTCTTTGAGCTGAGCAATTGTTCTTTCTATCAGTACACCGAGGATAGACATTATGTCGAGGTTGAAGAGGGTTATCCAGTCTTCCGCTTCGAGCTCTGAGGCGTTGAGGGCAAACGTTGCGTCAAAGGGGATTTTCTTCTCTTTGTACGCTGACGATTTTCCAAAGGGAACAAAGACTTTTACTGGAAGGGATTTTGTTTCGAGTTGCCATTCATTGAGGAGTTCTTTTTCTTTTTCGTTTTTAAATTTCATTGTCCAAAAGATTCCCATCGTGTCAAAGATGAGCGAGGCGATATTCTTTGACACTTCGTCAGTGAGATTCGCGAGTTCTTCCGCGATGACTCCTATTGAATAACTTTTTCCACTTCCTCTCTTTCCTGCTATGAGAATAACATGTGTTCGCGCAATGTCCATCCAGATTTTATTTGAGAGCGATGTATAATTGCCCATTTTTACATAGCCTTTGCCGAGATAGATGAGGCCGCGATCTCCAAAGAGTTCTTTGTCAGTTGTATCTCTACCAATGATGATATCATATGCCATTTTCTTGTGAGGGTAACGAGTTTATTAAAGGTTTGTGAGATTTTGTGTTGCACTAACAAAAGGTTTTTAAAGAGGTGCTTTGTAGAAAGCTGGATGATCAAGAAAAGTGCTTCTGATGAAGGTACCAAGATGAGTGCGAGTCATGGAATAAAATCTCAGGCTCCATCGGTTTCATCTGCGGTACAGCATGATGTTGTTTCTATCCCTGTTGGGAAATTTACGCGGCGTTTGAGAGATAATCCCTGGATTATTGCTACTTTTGTTTTTGGAATTATTGCTGTTATTCTTGCTTGGGTAAGCTTTCAGGGGGGAGTTAGTGGTAATGTTGTGAGTGTTGAGCGTGTTGGCGAGAAAGTTGTTTCTTTTATTAATGGGAATCCTACTTTCAACGCACAAGTAAGCCTCGTGTCTGCAGAGCGTGATGGAGGTTTGTATAAGATTACTGTGCGTTATCAGGATCAGGAGTTACCATTGTATGCGACACCTGATGGTAAATTTCTAGTGCCAAACCTTGTTCCGCTTAGTGCCGATCAAAATACTGGAATACTGCCAGAAACTACGCCTTTGGAAAATGGGCGTGTTGAGGTTAGCGAGGATGATGATGCTGTTCTTGGGAGGGATGATGCACCGGTGACTATTGTTGAGTTTTCTGATTACCAATGTCCATTTTGTCGAAAGTTCTGGACAGAGACGTATTCAAAGATAAAGAAAGAGTATATTGATACTGGAAAAGTGCGGCTTGTTTTTAGAGACTTTCCCTTGAGTTTTCATCCCATGGCTGTTCCTGCGGCGATTGCCGCTGAATGTGTGAGAGAGGAAGGAGACGACAGCGGTTATTTCAGGTACCACGATAAACTCTTTGAGGAACAGAATAAAATGGATAGTGGCAGTCTACAGGGCCCTGTGACAAAGACGGTTGAGTTTACAAACGATGATTTGAAGAAGTGGGCGAAGGAGCTCGGGTATAGTATTGATAGTTGTTTGGATAGCGAAAAGTATAAAGACGAAGTACAGGCTGATTTTGAATATGGGGGGCGTGTTGGTGTACAAGGAACGCCGGGGTTCTTTATTAACGGTGTGAAGATTGATGGTGCATTGCCCTATACGGAGTTTAAGAAAGTTATTGATGCTGAATTGGCGAATGCACCAGCAGCAGGGAGCAGCGGTGTTGGTACGCGTGGTGGTGGTTTGTAAGCTGCTGCAGTAAACCTTAAATAGATTTCTTTTGTTATACCTTGATGCATGTATTACCCAAATTAACATATACGTATGATGCGTTGGAGCCGCATATTGATGCTCGGACGATGGAATTGCATTATACGAAACATCATCAAGGATATATTGATAAGCTGAATGCTGCGCTTGCGAATTATTCCAAGTTGCAGAAGAAGAAAGTAGAGGATTTGTTACGTGATATCGCGAATGTTCCAGCAGATATTCAGATGGTTGTGCGGAATCATGGTGGTGGACATGCGAACCATAGTTTATTCTGGGAGATTTTAAGCCCAGGGCTTCAGGAGCCTTTTGGTGCTGTTGGAGAGGCGATTAAAGAGAATTTTGGTAGTTTTGACGAGTTTAAAAAACAATTGAGTGATGCCGCAATGAATCGTTTTGGTTCAGGGTGGGCATGGCTCGTTGTTACCGAGAGCGATGACCTTGAGGTTATGAGTACTGCTAATCAGGACTCTCCGCTTATGGAAGGTAAGACGCCGATTCTTGGGTTGGATGTGTGGGAACATGCGTATTATTTGAACTATCAAAATAGGCGAGGTGTGTACGTTGAGGCCTTTTTTAGTGTTATTAATTGGGAGCGCGTGAATGAATTGTACGAGCGAGCGCTTGAGAAAGAGTAAGGTGTTTATTAAAACGATATAAATCTCATACTTAAATAGGGATAATGAGCTATGCAGATCAGCTCATAAAGTTTTGAAGATAAAATATCATTTTGTATTCGGTATGCAGAAATAATAAATTACATAAAAAATCAGGGTAGGAAAGGAGATCAGTTAAGGTTAGATAATTTCTAGATGCACTATGCTCTTGGCATAGGGGCTTCACTTTAAACTGTTTATATAGGCGATTTCATCATCGCTGAATCTGAGGTATTTTTGTGTTGTTTCTTGTTTGAGAATTGTTTTTAGAAGTTGGAAGTCTCTGAGAACTCGATTTGTAGAACAGTGTACGAAGGATGCATATTTTTTTGCGATTGTCTTTTTTCTTGCTATTTTTTGATTGCTGAGCCAGATTTTTACTACTCGTTTTGGACGCTCGTATTTTGTGAAACCAGTTACCGACGCTGGTTTTGCGTACGAGATGCCTGCACTTTGGAATATGTTCTGGTATATGAGAAATCGCCAGGATTGATTCTTGTAGATTCTTCCGCGAAAGAGGTCTGCGTTACTTAGTGCTGTGTATGCTTTGATGAGCTCTTCATTTTTGTATTCTTTCGGTATGTTTTCTTCTATCCAGAGAAAGATTTCATCAAGCGAGAGGGTTGTATTTTCAAATAGATCGAGAAAATTTTTTCTTTCTTTGAAAAGTCTTCTGAGAATATTGAAGATGTTCTCGTTGATGTCTCGTTTTTCATCGCTATTCACCGAGAGATCATCTGTGTACGCGTATGACGATAAATCATTGATTGCTGCTCGGAGATCTCCTTGCGCTTTTATGGCGATCTGTTTCAGGAAGTGCGGTGGTTTATTGATGTTCTCTTTTTCAGCGATTCGTACGAGAACAGAGATAATTGTGCCGAGGTCGAGTTGCTTTGTTTCTATGAGTTTTGACTCTGCACGGACCGGCGAGAGCTTTGATTGCCAGGCATCATTACACGTCATCATAATCGGGTGGCGTGTTGTTTTTATTAGTCGTACGAGTTCAGGGATGCCGCCGATTTCTGTGCCGGTGACACCGTCGACTTCATCCATGAGTATTATCTTTTGTTTTTTGAAGAGGCCCTGTTGTTCGGTTGCAGGTTTTAGGATTTGTTCTAGTTTTTGTCTGTTTCGTAGATCTGAGGCGTTTAATTCGAATATTTCTGCGTTATTTTCTTTCGCAGCCACTATTACGATAGAGGTTTTACCGGTGCCTGCAGGACCATAAATGAGGAGTGCCTTTTTTTTAGGGAATTGTTTGAGGAATAACTTTACTTCTTCGATTGCTCTTTCTTGACCACGAATCTCGTCATATCTTTTCGCACGATATTTTTCAACGAGCGTCATGTTACGATTTCCCTTGACCCGCGAGGACAAATGATGCGAGAAGTGCTTGTAACTGGATGAATTCGTCTGAACCCTCGATCATACGAAATTCAATCTCTCCTGTTTTTTCCGTTAGTTTTACTTTTATCTCAGGTTCTACTGAGAGATTCCAGATCTCTTTCTGGATTGATTTTATGATCTCTGTTCCTGAGACGCTTTCTTTGAGCATTACATCGAGGAGTTTGTCCCGTGCGTTTGTGAAGTCACCGGCGAGCGCGTAGTCAAGGACAACTTTAATGTCTGCTGGTTTTGTGCTTGAGGAAATCATACGGATCATTTCTGCGTTAACATCAGGAGAGATCGATGCTGAGGCTTGGATTAGATTGATCGCACGTCTGCAATCGCCTTCTGATAGTTCGTAGAGTATTTCGTACGTGTCTTCGGTGATGGTCAGCTTTTCTCGGTCTGCTATTCTTTTTATTACCCGCATGATATCTTTCTTTTCTAGTAGTTTAAAGCGAAAGATGACACAGCGTGACTGAATCGGGTCTAAAATTCGTGACGAGTAGTTGCAGGAGAGGACAAAGCGACAGGTTGTCGCATAGTTTTCCATTGTTCTTCGTAATGCTTGCTGAGCTTCTTTTGTTAGCGCGTCTGCTTCATCGAGGAAGATTACCTTGAAGGGGATACTTTCGATTGCTTTTGTTCGTGCGAAATCTTTTACTTTCTGCCGTACTACATCAATGCCACGTTCGTCTGACGCATTTAGTTCGAGGTAGTTTTCTCTCCATCGAGTACTAAACAGTTCTTTTACTATTATAAGTGCGAGTGTTGATTTTCCAGTTCCTGCAGGACCCGCAAAGAGAAGGTGAGGAATGTTTAATGCCTGCACAAGGGATTTTACTCTTTTTATAATCTCTTGCTGACCGACCATATCGTCGAAAATCGAGGGACGATATTTTTCAGTCCAGATATTTGTCTCCATTGTTCTTTCTGTGCTGATCTTTTTATAAAGATTTGTGTTATTCGAGAATCTTTATACTGAGCGCTCTCTATGGAGTCTTCGTTTTCTTTTTTCTTTTCTGAGTCGTTTTCGCTGCCACTTCCACCGCATTTGTCCTTTTTTCTTCCAGCGACGCGAACTTCGTTTCATATTTTCCTGAACGATTTTTAGTTTATAAAGATGTCGGACAAAGTTTCCCGCATTTTATACCTAATATTTAACATCAATTTAGATGAACGAGCCTTCTAGGACATAACATTTTCAACATCATTGCTTTATCTTTTATACGCTTCATCATGATGCCAGAAAAAAATAAATTCAACTGTTTTTGTATTCTCGCCAATTGTAAATTTAAGAACAAAACTTTTCATCAAATGAACTCTTCTCTCTCCTGCTAAATCATATTTTAGGGGTTTGTAGTGATATGGATTTTGCACAATCTCATTCATCTTCTTCTCTAGAGCTTTCTTTAAAATAGGATTTTTCTTGCAAAGTTTTTCTATACTATCTAAGCAAGAGGGTTTTATTTCAATGTTATACATTTTACCTTACATTCTTGAATATATCAGAAACAGACTTAACTTTTATAGGTCTCTCTTTTTTTATAGTTTCAAGTTTTTTAATAAACTCTTCTTTCAAAGGCAACTCGTCGACTGGATGCCAATCTGTTCTATCGCAAAATTCCCATTCTTCATCAGAAAGTTTACCAGTTTTTATATAATTTTCAAATATCAATTTTTTTAGAGTCTCTTCTCTCGCTATTTCACTCCAATTAATCCAAGATAAATTCCTTAATTCTTTTTTTAATTCTTCAGATACTGATAAGGTTATGGAGACCATCTTAAATCTCTCCCTTAAGCTTTAGTTCTTGGAATTTTTTAAACTGCTTAGCTATAATTTCAAATCTTTGTTTCAGATACTCTGCCCAATTGATTTCCGGATGTTCTTCTATCTTTCTCTTTAATTCTTCTGGGATTGAAACTGTAAATGTCGCCATTTTTGTTTATTAACTAATTTTAGTTTATACAATAATCTTTGTGTATTAAACATATAAACCTTTCGGTTTTTTAAGTCTCTTGTTATAAAATGAAATCTGAATCACCGATTCTTTGCATTCGCAAATCTCTTCTTTCATAATCTCTATCTTCTTGTTCTGTTGCGTTGTCCTTCCTCGGCAGTATGTACTCATTAAAGGGAGCCTTAGTCAGATTAAATACATGATCACTTATGGATCGTTCGTGTATCCAATGAACAACAGGGCTAATCAGTTTACTCTTAAGAGGGTGTTTATCAGGAAGTTTCCACCTATCACTACTAACAGAATAACCATCTTTTGTAGTTGAGGCGATTAGTACATAATCTCTAATCAATTCTTTATCAGGACGCCCAGCTAACTCTTCTACAAACTGTCCGCTGAAGCATGAATCAAGGATTATTCCCTTCTTACCTTTAACTTTTCCCAACTCCCCTAATAATTCCTAAGGCACCATTCTTTGAGCCCAGGGACCGCGCCCTGGTTCTCCGCCATTCATGGTTATCCCGTTTACATATCCATATCTCTCGTCACCATGCCCTCCATAATAAAATAAACTCTTTGAATTTTCTCGACTTTTTATGGCTAATTGTTCTATGTTTGACAAAACATTATCACGAGTACATTCTTCTACATCAATGATCTTTGTTTTGTATCTACGCTTTTCTAATATGCCTTGCATTGTCTTTATATCTTCTCTAAACTGGGGAGTTTGTTGCACTAGTAGAGCTTGTCTATGGCATCCATCACCAGCAAATATTCTTGGAGAAAGGCCTGAACCTGCGCTTATAACAGAAATTAAGGTTGTTAGAAGAATCTTATTGGCGTTGTCTCTAGTTATCTTCTCTCGCGTATTTCCTATTTGACTGAAAGAGCCTATTGTTTCCATATTAGAGCTCGGGAGAACTGATTTATAACCCCTTTGGTTTTTATGCTGCGTTGTCCGTTAGATTTAAGTAGAATGCTTCTTATTGAGGATCATGGGATCGAGGTGGTATCTCCTTGAGATTTTATTTGGTGTGGTTTCTCTTGCGTCTCTTGGATTTGCGATATACGCAACGTTTTATTACGCGCCACAATGCGAGAGTTTTGAGTGTTTTCGAGTGGCAATGGAACAATGCAATCGTGTTACGTATCTCAATGATGATGTTGAGGCTACGTGGAAATATAGTATTATTGGCGTTCGCGATGATTCTTGTGCTATTGAGGTGACGTTGCTTCAGCCGAAACAGGGAGAGCTTGGACTTGAACGTCTTTCTGATTTGTCAATGGAGTGTCGATACTCACGTGGTAGTGTGATCTACCCTGAGAAGGATTTGAGGCGTTGTCATGGTATTTTGAAGGAAGAGCTGCAGGGGATTCTTATCGCGAAGTTGCATACGTATTTGCTTGAGAATCTAGGGCAGTTTAATGAGAATCTTCGCGGACTCGCATAGCGCTGATCAAGGTATTCATAAATCTGGCTAGTGTTTGGGATAATGCGAAAAAAGAGGAGTGTCTTTATATACCAACTGATATTGGGGAGACTTAGTATTGGTAGAATCAAATAAGACTACTTTACAAACCTGACATTCTCAAGTTTCTCAAACTCTCTGTCCCCTGTCAAAAAAAGAAGTTTATTCTCTTTTGCTAAAGTATAACCAACACAGTCTATATAAGAAAGTTTAGCCTTTTTGTTATTATATCTAAAATAAGAAGAGGCCCTTGCAACTTTTGGAGTTATTTCTAAAAACCCAAAATTTAATTTATTTAAAATTGAATCCGCATTATCTTCCCCGTTTTCAAGCAATAATGAATAATAAAGCTCTGCAAGATTCATAGCGCTTGTGATTATTGCGTTCTCCTCAGTAAATTCATAAAGAGGGTTTCCTTTAAGAAGCTCAATTATTGCGTAGGTATCAAAATAATATCCAACCATCATCCTTCAAAATCTCTGTCAACCTCTTTTAGTAAGCTTTCAGTATCTCTTTTTATTTTTCCTTTCAAAATTCCAAAAACATCTTTTACTCTCGTTTTATTTTTTGCTTGAACTAAGATCTCTATTTCTGCTCCTTCTTTGAGCTGTTGATTATCGACTAATGTTTTAGGTAAAACTATCCCAAATGAATTTCCCCATTTCTTTACTTTAACATTTATCTGTTCCATTAGTTATACATGTATAACTATTATTTAAATCTTTCGTCGTTTGTTTGTATCCTATCTAGGGATAACAAAGAATAAAAATCAGATCATATTGGTGTCCGAATGGATAAGGGTTATATTCGCTTTGGACCGGCAGGGCTTGGGGGTGTGAAGGACGCTGAGGAAACGCTTGAGGAATATCATCAGCTTGGGCTGAAGGCGTGTGAGGTTGCTTTTACTTATAGCGTTTATATAAAAGCAGAGGATGCTGTTCGGATTGGAAAAAAGGCGCGCGAGTTGGGGATTGAGCTAAGTATTCATGCGCCGTATTTTGTTAACTTGAATTCTGAGGATGTAAGGAAGAGGGAAGCGACAAAGAAAAGGATCTTGGATTGTTGCGCGATTGGCGATAAGATGGGAGCGAGTGTTGTTGTTTTTCATCCAGGGTATTATGGGGGAGATAGGGAGGAGACATATATCATGATTAGGGAGGGAATCTCTCAGATAATGAGAGAAATCCGAAAAAGGGGCTGGATGATAAAGATCGCGCCCGAGACAATGGGAAAGGTGAATGTATTTGGGAGCGTGGAAGAGATTAGCAGGCTTGTTCAGGATACTGGATGTTCGTTCTGTATCGATTTCGCACACATCCTTGCTCGAGATAAACGAGTTGATTATGAAAAGGTAAAGAGATTATTTCCACAGAAGGAGTGGCATGTGCATTTTTCAGGGATTATTTATGGAGAGAAGGGGGAGAAGCGTCATCGGGTGACTGAGCGGAACGAATGGAAGGCGTTGCTGGAGCATCTACCTCGCGATCGGACGATTCGGATTATTAATGAATCGCCTTCGATGGTAGAGGATAGTGTTGTTGGGCTTGCATTATACAAGGCGATGAGATAATGTTGGTTAGTATCTGTACGGCTTCTGAAATGTTGCGATTGCCCTGGGTCTCTGTTGTAGTTTGATATTTTTCTTTTTCTTCTCGAGAGAGAGGAGCTGAAGTCGTGCCCTTTCTGGATTTATAACACAGAGATTGAGGAGTGCGAGCATGTGTTGGATTATTTCATCGTAGCTCTCGCGTTTATGCGTCCGTAGTTTTTCGATTCTTTCTTTTGTTTCTCGATTGATTTTTATCGTCGTTATTTTTGTTGTAGCGTTCGTTACCATGGTGGTATACCGAGGTATACCTATTTAAACATTATTGTAACTTATTAGTTATATTATCCTGTTGTCACCGAAAAGTTTATAAATAGCCAGTTTATGGTAAATGTAATTAAACTATGTACAGACAAGCGGAGAATATGACATTGAAAAACCTTTTTGGTTTTCTGGTTGCTAGTCTTGCACTCATGTTGATGAGTGTTGGCAGCGCCCAGGCTTTTGGCGACATCACTGCTGTTGAAGTGAACGGTGTTGATGCACTTGCTGGCGGAGTTACTTTTGCGAACTTTGCTGGACAGCGCACCCCAGTTCTTATTGTTTTCAAGGCGAGTGGTAATGCTGAAGATGTCAGAGTGAAGGCTTGGATCTCAGGTGAGCGAGAAAACGCGGTTGTATCAGAGCGATTTGATGTCATTGCTGGTAAGACGTATACTCGTATTGTTTCTCTTGACATGCCTTTCGACCTTGATGAGCGTCTTGATGACGATCGAAAGCTCGAGATAGTGGTTGAGAGTAAACGCGACGGAACAGCTGATGAGAAAACAATCGACTTTAGTGTTCAGCGGGAGTCTTACTTTGTTGAGATTCTTAGCGCGACCATGGATCCTAAAGTTGCTGCTGGTGAACCACTCGTTATTGATGTGGTTCTTAAGAATCGAGGGAGGCATTTTGCAGAGGACACGTTCCTCGTTGTTAGAATTCCTGAACTTGATTTGGAGACGCGGACCTACTTTGGAGATTTATCACCTGTTGACCAAGGCGGAAATGCGCCGGACAAGGAAGATGCTGTTGAGCGTCGAATGTACCTCCGAATTCCAAGTGACGCGCCTGCAGGTATCTACAATGTAGAACTTGAGGCCTTTAACGAGGATGCGGTTGCTACGCTGCAGAAACGCGTAATGATTCGTGGCAGTGAAGCAGAGACATTGGTTCTTGCGCCGATATCAAGCAGAACCTTTAATATCGGGGATAAGGGCGAATTTACCTTGACGGTGGTGAACAAGGGCAACACAATAGGCGTTTATGAACTATTGGTAAAAGCACCGAGTGAGTTATCGGTTGTTTTGAGCGAACCTGTTGTCGTTGTTCCTGCTGGATCAAGCCGGACCGTCATGGTGGAAGCGAGCTCCTCAGAAATGGGAACCTACAGCTTTAGCATTGACGTGACCTCTGACGGAAAGATTCTCAATACAAAGAGCTACACTGCGAAAGTACAAGATGCGAAGAAAGTGGCAGGTGCTGACGGACCGAGCGGCGTAATGAATACGACCCTTCTCTTAACCGTTATTCTTGCAATAATCTTTGTTGTCTTGCTCGTTGTGTTGATTGTGTTGCTGACACGAAAGCCTGAGAAATCAGAAGAATTTAGCGAGAGTTACTACTAATTTTTTTGTTTAACTCTTTTTTTATTTTTTTATTTTTTTCATTCTATACACAACTTTAGAAATGTTATTGTCTGAAGTTTTAAATAGTGATGTCGCTCATTTGAGGAATGGCTTATATTAAAAGACTCGTGATGCAAGGGTTTAAGAGTTTTGCGAAACGGACTGAGATCCCGTTTGATGCCGCGATTAATGTTTTTATTGGTCCCAATGGGGCTGGGAAGAGCAACGTTTCTGATGCGATTTGTTTTGTGCTCGGGAGGCTTTCAGTGAAGTCGATGAGGGCTGAGAAGTCGAGTCATCTTATTTTCATGGGATCGAAGTATGTGAAGCCTGCGCATGAGGCGATGGTTGAGCTTGTTTTTGATAATGCTGATAGAACATTTGCGATTGATCGAAATGAGGTTGTTCTTACACGAATTGTTCGAAGGAATGGGCAGGGGATTTATAAGATTAATGGGGAGACGAAGACGCGGAACGAGATTATTGAGACGCTTGCTCAGGCAGGGATTGATCCGTATGGGTTTAATATTATTTTGCAGGGACAGATACAGAGTATTGTGAGGATACATCCAGAGGAGCGACGGAAGATTATTGAAGAGGTCGCAGGGATTTCTATTTATGAGTCACGGAAGGAGAAGTCGTTGAAGGAACTGGAGAAGACTGACGCACGGTTGAAGGAGATTGGGACTATTTTGAGAGAACGAACAGCCTATCTGAATAATCTTGAACGAGAGCGGGCACAGGCACAGCGCTATCAGGAATTGCAAATGATGAGTAAACGATTGCGAGCTTCTCTTATCCAGAAGAAATTAGATGAGAAGACGAAAGAGGTTGCTTCAATTATGAAGGCGATTGAGGAGAAGATTGAACTGCGTGATAAGAAACATGCGAGTGTTGTTAGGACGCAGGAGGGTACTAATCTCTTGAGTGATAAGATTCAGCAGATTAATCGACATATCCAGCAGGCGACTGGTTTGGAGCAGAGTCGTTTGCGCGAGGATCTTACGAATTTGCGAGCAGAGCTGGAAGGACAGCGCGTTCGAAAAGAGGGGTATGAAAACCGGAAGGCAGAGGTGCAGCGAAGAATTGCTGAGATGAAGAAATCAATACCTGAGTTAGAGCGTGAGATCTTGGCGTTGAGAGAGCAGAGTCCTTTGATGGCGAAAAAATCTAAGGAATTGAGAAAAAAGAAAGAAGAACTTGCTTCTCTTGGGGAAGAACGAAAGAGATTATTAACGTTAAAAACTGAGTTGCAGGCATTGCGGGAACGGATTAGCGATAAACAGCGACAGCTTGTGCGTGTGAGAAGCGAATCTGAGTCTCTTATTAAATACATTGAGGAATTGTCCTCGCAACTAATGTATCATCATGAACAGGAATGTAGGGTGGCGCTTGCTTCGTTTCAGAAACAGCTGCAGGAGCATCATCAGGAACTTGAGCAAGTATACACACGGGAGTTGGAGCATGAAAGAGTTATTTCTGTTGCACAGGCCGATCTTGAACGATATGAGAACATAAAAAAGAATGTTTCAAAGTTAGAGGTTTGTCCGCTCTGCCAGAGCGCGATTAGCGAGCAACACGTCCAGCATGTTTTTCGTGATTGTGATCAGCATATCGAGAGGGCACGGTCGCGTTTTGAAGGAGCGCAGAATGCGTTGAGCCAGATTCGGGAGCGACGTACTCATGTGCGGCGTGAGCTTGGAGAGCTTGAGAAAAAGAAATATGGTTGTGAGAAAGAACTGGCTGTTCATAGCTCGATTCATGATAAAAAGAATCAACTGAAGAAAAGTGTTGATTATGAGCATGTTTTGAAAAAGGAGATTCAAGATCTCGAGCAAAAAATGCGTGGATTAGAGCAGAAAACACTCGAGCGTGGAACATTGGATAGTGAGTATGAATCTAAGATGCTCGAGATTGAGGAGATATCTTCTCGAACAGCAGAGGATGTTGATACGACTCTTTTGTATAAGGAGCGAGAGCTTGAGAAGATGAAGAGTATTATTGATGGGGGGAATGATGATCTTGTCGAGATTGAGGCACAGATTTCTGATTTCGAAGGAAGTATTTCTGAGAAAGAGAGTCGCTTGGAGGATTTTGAAGAGAAACTTGAGGCGTTAAATAAAAGGTTTACCACAATGTTTTCTGAGCGCGATACTATGCAGAAGCAGATTCAGGAGATGAGTGTTAAGCTGAGTAATATGCAGAACGAAGTTCGTCAAGTGGAAGACCAGATTAACTATTTGAAAATTGGAAAGGCGAAATTGGATGGGGAACGAGAGACCATTGAGATTGATATGAATGAATATAGGGATGTTGAATTTGTGAGCGGGAGTGTTGTTCATTTGGAGGAGCGTTTAACGCATACGCACGGGCTTCTTGAAAAGATCGGTTCGATTAATTTGCGTGCTCTTGAGGTTTATGATACGGTTAAAAAGGAGTACGAGGTGGTGAAAGAACGTGTTGATACACTCGATCGGGAGAAGGTTGAGATCTTAAAGATTATAGAAGAGATTGATAAACGAAAATATAGAACCTTTATGAAAACATTTAAGTCGATTAATGAGCTGTTTACACGAAATTTTGCGCAATTGTCTTCGAAGGGAACTGCGTATCTCGAGATTGAAAATACAGAGGATATCTTTGAGGGTGGTATAACGATTGCTGTTAAAATGACGAGGGGAAAATACTTTGATGTTACTTCTTTGTCTGGTGGAGAGCAGACGCTTGTCGCATTGTCGTTGCTATTTGCGATTCAGGAATACCGGCCGTATCAGTTCTATATTCTTGATGAGATTGATGCTGCTCTTGATAAACGAAACTCAGAGCGTTTAGCTGTCTTACTCAATCGATATATGAAATTAGGACAGTACATTATTGTGACGCACAATGATGCTGTTATTTTGAACTCGCAGATTTTGTATGGGGTGAGTATGCATGAGGGCGTTTCTAAAGTTCTGAGTCTGAAGGTTTCATGATTTCAGAACTCTTCTAAGGTTGTCTGTAGTTTTTCTGGGAAGATTGACTTCCATGTTGACCAGGTTTTTCTAAAGATACCTTCATTTTTTAATTTTGCGCCGTTTTTCTTAAGGAACTCTTTCGTGATTGGATCAGAAGGATAGCCTGATCCCACGTCACCGTATTTCTTGTAATGTTCTCTTATTTTTTCTATTTCGTCTTCTCGTTCTACTTTCGCGAGTATGGACGCTGCGGAGACAGACGTATAGTTGGCATCCGCTTTGTGTTCACAGGTGATGATTAGATTTTCTGCGTAGGAAATATATTTTAGAAGTGTGGAACGCCATGCTCGCGTATTTGTGGAAGGGCAGTCTACGATTACTTTTATTTTTTTATTATAGAAATCTTTTTCGTTGAGGGCGTTAATGATTTCCGCTGTTTTTTGCGCTTCGAGTGTGTTGAGGTTTGTTCCTGATGTTAATGCATCATCGATTTCATTTGGTGATGATTTCGTTATTGCATGTTTTACTACGTTTTTCCGTATGAGTCCTGAGAGATCTATGCGCGTTGGATGCGCGAGTTGTTTTGAGTCTTTGACATTATGTTTTTTGAGTATTTTTTCTTGTTTATCAGTGAGGAGGACGCCTGCGAGGATCATTGGACCGATGAGGGGCCCGCGTCCAGCATCGTCTATGCCGAGCGTATAGTGTTCCATTTCTTTCTCTAGTGGGGGAAGTTTAACTATGTTACCAAGAAGTCCATATCCTGAATCGCAATTAGATTATGGATGAATTGGCTGCTTTGTTGCACGATTATTTGTTTATCGTCGATATGGAAAAAGCCGTAGCATTTACCAATATCAATGTTTTACTTCTTATATACTCTCCCTCGCTTATCCAAAACCCTCACCCACAAAATTTTTCTCTCAAAGTCCACGTCAATCAAAGCACGATAATCGCCGATTCTGAATTTGTAATATTGCCCTTCATAATGTTCCAAAAATCTAAAAGGATCTTCTTTTAATTTCTCCAGCTTGTTTATTATTCTCAATGCGATATCTGTTTGAAGTTTATCAAGAAAGTCTTCTGCTTTCTTATCAAATTGTATAGAATAACTCATGTTACTGTTTCTTTGACAAAATTCTCTTTTTTACATCTTCTAAAGAAACATAGTCTCTTTCTGGGGTTTCTCTTGCTCTTTTCAATTCAGCTTTCGCCCAATCAGTCAATTCAATCTCTTCTGTTTCCTTTTCTTCTCTTTCAGCTAAAAGCATTTGCTTGATTTGTTCTACATCTCGTGCTAATTTAGCCAGTTTTTCATCGATGCTTTTTGTTTCTAGTTCCATGTTTTATCGAGATGATAGAGATATTTAATGTTTGTGGTTTTCAAAGAGCCCATATCGAAAGCGCCCAATCTCTCACACTCTAAATAGCGGGGTGGGAACAGAACGCTTTTAGCAATTACCGAGATTTATTTAATTACGCCTTTAATGTGTGGCATGTTCTTTTCGATAAATTCCACAATCGCTTTTTTATGTTCTGTATTCAAGGCAATGCCTATAAAATTTGGCTTTTTGTAAATAATTAGCCAACCTAATTTTGATAACTCTTTTATTGCTTCATTTAAATTTTCAAATCTCTTAAAATGTTCTGTCCTATCGTAACGATGTCTCCAATTATTTTTTCTTGCAAGTTTGAACATTATTTGTGCTTTTTCTAAGTTCGCTAGCATAAATCTATAAATCTTGATTAATTTTAAATGTTTCTATTATTGAAATATCTGGTACTAAATAGAAACATTTAAATAACTGATTGATTGATTTATTGTATGAAAGTGAAAGAGAATAAAAGTTTGTTTTTAGAACAGTTTGGCGATACGCCTCAATTAAGAGCTTTAGATTTTCTTATAGATAATCATTTTTTTGATTTTCCTCTTACGGAGATAGCAAGAGGAAGTAATATTAGTTACAACTCTCTAAAACTTATTTTCCCTAATTTTATTGCATCCGGAACTGTTCATAAAACTCGCAGAATAGGAAAATCTGACTATTACAAGCTTAATTTAGAAAATCCCTTTGTGAAAAACTTGATTAAACTTGATTGGATCCTGACAAAAAGAACGATATTGTCAGAAATTGAAAAAGAAGTAGAATTGGTTAATTGATTGGATTATTATGCTGTTTTTAATCATATTTATCTTTCATACATTCTACACACGTCATCAAACCTGTTCTTCTAAATGTTTGTTTTTCCAATCTTCCTAGCGCTTCTCTTGTTTTCTCTAGAATTATAAAAAATAGCGGGGGTGGGATCCGAAATACAAACTTTTTAGAAAAAAGTTTCTATGAGTTCAAAAACTACAATTGGATTTGCTCCTCAAATCTTGTCTGCGTATGCACAAGTCACCCACCATAAAACATGATCTTCGATCATGAATAGCGGGGGTGGGATTTGAACCACACGACCTCGAGGTTATGGGCCTCGCGAGCACTCCAGGCTGCTCTACCCCGCTGTAGAAATGAGGTGGAAGGAAAACTTATAAAGCTTGCTGTTCTTAACATAAAATGAAGGGGCGTGTTGGCGGGAGGATTCTTCGAGCTGAACAGCGACTTGAGCGAAGGATTGGAAGGGGTATTCGTGAGGTTGAGAATATCTATAATATACCGAATGCGTTGACGTTGCTGCGCGTGTTCATTACCTTTCTTACTATCTATTTTATATTTGCAGGGTCTTCGATAAAGATGATTGTTGGCTTGTTTATTTTTGGTATGTTGACTGATTTCTTCGATGGGCAGATTGCGCGGCGGTTTAATATGAAGACTGAGTTTGGACGGAAGTTTGATATGATTGCTGATCGGTTTTTGATGATGGGAACTGCGTTTGCATTGGTTATCAATCTTGCGTTGTTGCGTGTTCTTACCCAGGATCATATTTTGAGAATACTGGTGATTATGTCGCGCGAGTTTATTGCTGCTCCTGTTGCGCTTGCTGGCTTTATTGCGGGGAAGGCAATTCCCTCGGCGAAACCGATTGGGAAGGCGACAACCGT
Source organism: Candidatus Woesearchaeota archaeon (assembly GCA_964494915.1). GTDB lineage: Archaea > Nanobdellota > Nanobdellia > Pacearchaeales > GW2011-AR1 > UBA73. The sequence continues at coordinate 30,733 of CAZBTP010000003.1, read as the reverse complement.
GTTGCAGGCAGTAACGTTTCCGATGATTATCCTCCATATCTATTATCCGCTCGCGTTTGGAATTTCTGCTCTCTTTGTGTTGGTGACAGGAATCGTCGGTGTTCTTTCCGGTTTTACGTACATTCTCGATATTCTTCGGAGTGAGAGGAGGCTGAGATGAGTGGTCCTGGTGAGGGGAAGATAAAACTTGGGAAGGCTGATGTTTACCTTCATCTGAAGGGAAAGTCTGGAGCAACGATTACCCATATTGATATTGAGCTTGATACTCTTAACGAGATTATTAAACCTAGAGAGAATAGTTATGTTGGCGGGAAAGAAGGAGGGGTTTTTATTGGTTTGAAGAAGGATATGATTGAGCGGGCTGAGAAGAGGGCGGGGGTGTAGTGTTTTATGAAAAATAGGACAATTATTATTTTGATTATTCTGGCCGTTCTAAATGTAGGTCTTGGTAGCTTTATTCTATATTCTCTTAAGCGAGTCCCCTATGCTCTTCCTACAACAGAATATAAGTTTCAATATATAATTGGATATATCTTGATACCACTATCAAGCCTGATAATCATACCTCTCATAATTATCCCTGCATTGTTTAGAAGTAGTTATTTGAATTGGAAAAGTAATAATTCTTCATGGGGATGGCAATTGTTGGCAAGTTTATTTATTCCAATTTTCAGTTTTATCTCGCTTATTTTCATGCTGCATACTTCCTATCTAAAGGGTTTTCATCATAATTATCCAGCATGGTTTGAGTTGTGGTTAGGGTTTTTAGGATACTTTATCATGTTTTTCCCATTCTCGTTACTGATTTCTTCTTCCGTTACTTTAATTATGGCTGCAAGAGTAAATGCTCGCTCAAGTTTCTTTTGGGCTTTGATAGGAGTTACAATTTTTAGCCTTGTATTTGTTGTTTTATGGTTCTTTATACTTGTCCTAATCGGCATTGCCGGTTGGGGTATTAAGTGAACCCCTAAAATTGGACACATAGTTAAGCTAATAATTCAGCAAATGTTCAATAAATAAAATGGAGGTTCACATAAGATGAGACAGAGAAGAAACTTTACGCGAGACTTTAAGTTATCTGTTCTGAGCGAGTTAAGTGTTAAATCATTGGCTGAAGTCTGCAGAGAGCATAGTCTTCATCCAGCGATGGTGTGCGGATGGAAAAGGTAGTATCGCAAAGATCCTAAGAAGTCATTTAGTGGAAAGGGGCTGAACCAATGAGTAAGCCGCTATATTCGTTCCGAGTATATGCAATTCTCTCTCTTAAGCTCTCGAATGCCTCTTGTGCTCCTTGTCGAAAATCCTTGTGAAGTCTATCATATCTTCTTTTAGCTTCATCTAAGATTGTCTGCTCAAGACGTTCTATCTCATGAAGCCTAGCACCAATATTTCCCTTTAACGTATGAACATGTTGCTGAAATCGTTCATAGAGCGTCTCAGTGTGCTTTGGATAGCTGTAAAGCTTGCTCGTTGCATCAGTCATAGTCTCAAAATGATATAGTTTTACTGCGTGCGCAATTGCTTCAGGGAATTCTCGAGGATTTCTTAGTAACGTGCCACTAACATATCTTACAAACGCCCACTCTGGCCTTCGAATTAGTTTCTCATAGAGGATATGACTCAATGCCTGCACGCCTGCTCTTGTAGTCCTGCTTGTTGCATGGTATGTTCCTCGCCTCGATGCTAACACCCGACAGCGTTCATAATAATTCTTCGGATCAAATAGTCTTTCTAAGAGATTAACGTAGCCTTTAATAAGAAATGTCTCGTCCAATTCTGGTTTAAAATTAAATCCTAACTGGTGGGTGTTATTTCCAGTGCTCTCGCTTACGAGGCGTCCCTCTTCTTTAAGTTGTGCATATAGTTTTGTGTCTTTTAGTGCGGTTAAGAGACCCGGCATCGGCATAACAATCCCTGTCGTTTGGATGAACTTAAATAGATCATCAAATACAGAAGGTTTTTCGCCATCGCCTCCAATGATAAAACCGCCCGTGACCTCTAGTCCAGCTTCTTGGATCGCTCGTACTTTGTGGTAGGGATTTCCTAGATTCTGACCTTTATCCATCTTTTTCAGTACTTCAGGATCTACTGACTCGATCCCAAGAAAAACCTGGTCAAATCCTGCGTCAACCATGCCTTTTAAGATATCTGCATGGTTTGGCATTCCTAGATCCATACTTGCCTCAGTAAAAAATGAGAAGGGGTATCTTTGTTCTTTCTGCCACCGCGCTATTTCTGGCAGGAGCACGCGAACATTTCGTTTATTTCCGATGAAGTTGTCGTCAACAATAAAGAGCTGTCCGCGCCAACCAGTCGCATACACACTTTCTAATTCAGCAATCATCTGCGCAGGTGTTTTTGTTCGAGATTCATATCCAAAAAGGGCGGTTATATCACAAAAATTACAATGAAAGGGACACCCTCTCGAATATTGAATTGCTAACGAGGCATAGTTGTTTAAATCGAGTAAGTCCCATCGTGGGAGCGGTGTGTGCGTTATGAGTGGCTTTCCCTCACGCGTTAGCGGTAGTGTGCGATTGCGAGAGGCAACAGATTTTTCATCGTACACTTTCTCTGCAGAACCTTGCAACAAGTCCTCGAGAAACGGCCCTAGTGTTGTTTCTGCTTCGTTGAGCACGAGATAGTCTGCATCTACACGATCTCTATAGGAAGTAGGATAAGGACCCCCGGCGACTACTTTCTTGCCATAAGCATGAGCTCGTTTAATGAGCTCATCGAGCGAATCCCTTTGAACAATCATAGATGATGTGAAAATCAGATCAGTGTTTTCGATATCTCTGTTAGTTAAAGGCCTGACATTTGTATCAATAATTCCCTGCACCTCAAAATACTTTTCAGGGATCATTGCAGCCACTGTTGCAAGCCCTGTCGGTGGCATAGTAGCCGGTTTACCGAGAAAACGGAGCGCAAACTGAAAACCCCAAAAAGAAGGAGGAAACTTGGGATACACCGAAAGAATCCTTTGTCGAGACATACACTTCAACAGTCTTTTTTCTATATAAACTTAGTGTATTGTTTTGATTATTGCAGCGTTTTTGTATCAGGTTCAAAAATCCGGTTCGTAGAAGGGTTTATAAAGGTTCGTTTTAAGTGGGGAGGTATGGACAGCGAAGATTATGATGAATTGGCGAAGCGCATGTTGAATGAAGCTTTTGCTTTTGTCGATGATACGCTTCGGTTTTCTCGCTCTACAAAACGCGGGGAGTATTTGCTTCCTCTAGATAGGGAGGCACTCGAGAGAAATCTTCTTGTTGGACATAGAGAATCGTATGATCGTGAGACTTTGAGGGAATATTTAAATGTGCATGGACAAGAGGACTTTCTTTTATCTATTCAACCTTGGATTGCACTCGTTGTTAATGATTTGCGACAGGCACGCGGTTTGTAATTTGTTTTTAAGTTCTTATGGCAAAATCTATTTCTCTTGATCAGGTTATTGAACAGGAATGTAAATCTATTTCTCTTGATCAGGTTATTGAACAGGAATGTAAATCTATTTCTCTCGATCATGTTATTGAACAGGAATGTAATTCTTTTCGTGCATTTCCGCCAGAGATCGTTTGTTTTTTATTTGATGCGTGTGCTCTTAAGCTAACCTATGATCCTTGTTACGAAGATAAAGCTTATACTTGTTTTATTACCTATGGCGTTATTGGACAGGTTCTGAGGCATGAAGACATTTTCGGAAAGAACGCGGTTAAAGATATTATGCGGCTTTTGCATCCTCGTATTTTGATGCCCTGTATATCTCAAGAGGATGAGGAAGATATTTTACAAGCTTCTCTTTCAGGTCCTAAACGGAGAAATTTTAGAAATTGGAGGGATAAGATGATCGGAGAGGTTGACAGCCAACAGATTGGATATGCGCTTGCTCTTGCTCGCAAACATCGACCGAGTGTTCTCCTTTCTGATGATAGTGATATTTTGAGTACGGTACGTACTCTTCGTCAACAATTTGAATATGCTAAGACGTATATATCTGCGGTATCTCTACGGCGCTATCTTGAGAAGAAATATTCTTCTCAGCTTGCCGGACTAACACAAAAACCTCGGGATCTTTTATTTCAAGAGATTTATTCACGGTATCAACGAGTGGTTGCGTGATTTGATTTCTCTTGTGAAATGCTTCTTGCGACCATCTTGGAGAAAAACCCCATAGACCTTTCGTATTGTCTTATAGCAGAACAGGAAAGCAGAACAATAGGGACTGGTTTACGCAAACTGTATTTCCTATAGCATCCTGTTGTAGTATCAAGAATAATCCTCTTTGTATATCTTTCTTTTTTCCAATTCATCTATACTCTAATGAGATTTAGGATATAGACTACTTGGAAGACGAGGTTAAAATAAAATTAAAAATAAACTATCTGTTTGATCTTTCGCTTAGCGTCTTGGTCTTCTTTTTGAATAACAGTCATTACAGTAGACTGGTTTCCCTTCAGTTGGTTTGAACGGAACTTCGCATTCCTTTCCGCACTCTGAGCATGTTGCCTTGTGCTTCTCTCGTGGTCCGAAACTTCTAAATCCACGGTTAAACCCTTCGTTTCCTCGTCTATCTTCGAATTCTCCCATTATAGTGCCTCCCTTGTTTCTTGATTATTATTGATGTTTTCTTGGTTTATAAATCTGTTGGCGGTGGTTTCTGTAAGATAATTGGTGATAAATAGTAAGATAGCGATGATAAAGCATAAACATTTAAAACTCTTTCTTTCTATATAGGTAAGGTTGGCAAGTAAAAAATGAGTGAACTCGATGATAAGCTTGTAGATATAAAACGAATAGTGCAGACGTGGGTAGATAAACAAGGGCATGATAGGTGTTGGTATTACCCTGATTTGTTTAATGAACTGGTAAGGGTTTTGGAGATTACCCCTTCAAGAGATCCATGTCTTCCGCCGTTAGGTGAGTTTCGGGAAGGATGTAAAAGGTATCAGAAAGAGCAGTACGGGGATGTTTCTTCATGATTTGGATTTCAACTAATGGCAAACTTTATAAACTTGTTTAACATGATAAACACATGGAAAAAACGTTTATTGGAGTGAGAGGAGTCGATGAAGAAACATTTAGGAAATTTAGAGCTTTCGTTGTTCATGAAAAGATGAAATTAGGAGACGCCCTCAGCTTAGCAATGAAAAACTTATTAGAAGAAAGACAAGAAAGAGAGAAGATACTTAATTCTAGGAATTTGCTAAAGTTAGAGGGCATAATTAAAACTAAAAAGGGAGTTCGATGGAGTGAAGAGATAGACAATTTTCTCTATGGATTGGAAAATGATATTACTTGATTCTAGCTTTTTGGTCGCTATTGCAGTTGCAACGGACGAGAATCATGAGAAAGCGAAAAAGATAATAGAAGAAATACTTACCGGCGCTTTTGGAGAGATGATTATTTCCGATTATGTGTTTGATGAAACCGTAACGGTAACTCTTCTTAAAACGAGAGATTTAAAGAAGGCGGTTTTTGTTGGAGAAAATTTGAGACTTTCTGCAAGAACCATAAACGTAGACGATAATCTTTTTGATATTTCTTGGAATGTGTTCAAAGAACAAAAGAATACCCAACTGAGTTTTACCGATTGCACCAATATTGCTTTGATGCGAAATAATAAGATAAAAAATATTGCAACCTTTGATAAAGATTTTAAAGACGTTGAAGGAATTAATGTCGTTAGTTAATCTTTTATGTTGACCGGTTTTCTTGATTTGTAAGCAAAAACCTTAAGAACATACAAATGAAGACCTTACTAGGTCCTACGCACCCCATTTAAAAATGGTGTTACACTTTTTATATATTACAAAAGAACATAATATATTTAAATAGAAATGTATAGATTAATTTATGGGGTTAGAATATAAATTATCTGACATAGAATCGGAAAAATTAAGGCTTGAACTTTCTCCAAGAAATCACTGCAGAGATTATGTAAGAGAAAAAGGAGGAAAAGCTACTTTAATTGCAAAAGAGGAATTTGATTCTCACTGTGATAATAGGGAATTTTCAGAGGGCCCCTTTAAAGATCGTTTTGGTGATGGTTATGGTGAGCCTTATAAGCCCAATAGACAGGCATTTGGCACATTAAAATCAGGGATAGTTGTTTACTGTGAATTATCTCAAGCTTTTAAAGAAAAGTGTAAAGCTCTATTAAGATTATCTGAATAAAACACAAACCTTTAAAACATTATTACTTCTCATGAACGTATGCCGGAGTGGCCCAGCGGTTACGGCGCGGGATTGCTAATCCCGTTTCACGCAAGTGATTCCCAGGTTCAAATCCTGGCTCCGGCGTTTACATTCAGCGTTTAATTAGCTACTTACAAGAAAAATTGCATTAAGACATCCTGATGAAGTTCCCAAAGAGTTTGCGATTCCTAGATTGTCCAGTAAGATATAATTCAAAATTAATGGCATCGTTTCTCTGCGAGCTCAAGGAGTGGTCTAACACAAGTGTTCTTAACTATTGATTCTCAGCAAGCCCCTTTCGCTGTCGAATCTTTCGGATAACCTCTGCTTGTAATTCAGATGGCATCTTCTGAAATTCTTGATCCATGAGGCTTGAGACACCACGACCCTCAGTTGCAGAACGCAGATCATTGCTCCACCCAATCATCTCCGCAACAGGGATTTTTGCTTTGATAAAGACGTTGTTTCCTTCTTGTTGTACGTCAATGAGTGAACCGCGCTTACTCCCAATTAATGATGTTACCACGCCCATAAAATCTATTGGTACCTCAATAAGATGTGTTTGTATCGGTTCGAACATAACTGCCCCTCCAGATCTCATTGTTTCGAACATTCCCTGTCGTACTGCTGGATAGACTTGTGCAGGACCGCGGTGCATGTGATCAACGTGAATTTTTACATCGTGGAGAATAAACTTTGTTTTCATCATTGGTTCTTTTGAGAGTGGACCCCCATTAATGACAAGCCTCCAGCCATCCATGATCGAGTCGATGATCTCCCCTAACAGAACAATACCTCGTGTTCTATCCTGGAAGACATTCCCTTTGTAGATCTCTCTGTATTGACGCGCTTCATCATTACTTATGTCGAGCGTTGATAATTTATTCCAAGTCTGCTCTGCTCTCTTTTTCAGTCGCTCTTCAGGAAGCTCTCCTCGCTCAATTGCGTTGTAAACCTCTTCTTCTAAGGGCTCAATTGAAAAGGAGAAGATATTGTGTCCATTTGGTGTTCGTACTTCTATTTCCCTACTTGGTTTCGCGACTGATTCTCGGTAGACGACAATTGGAGAGCCAGTTTTAACCACGAGTCCTTTTTCTGTTTTAATACGCCCCTCGATAATCTCCAAATGAAGTTCGCCCATTCCAGAGATTAGATTTTCTCCTGTTTCCTCATTAATCTCAACTTTTATACTCGGATCCTCCTTTCCTACCTTCCGCAAGACTTCAATGAGCTTTGGAAGATCTGCAGAGCGGATTACTTCAATTGACTTTGTAATAACTGGCTGAAATATGTGCCTAATCTCCTCGAAAGGAGTTTGTTCTTCTATCGTAATTGTATCGCCAACATCAACATTTAATCCTGTAATAGCGAGAACATTCCCTGAAGGTACGCACTCTAACTGTTCCGGTTTTATACCATTGTAAACTAATACCTGTTGGATTCTTCCCTTCTTCTTCGCGAGATTTGCATATACCTCCATGCCATTGATGATTGTTCCTGAGTATAAACGACCTGCTGCAACTTCTTTCCCCGACCGAGGATCAACAACTATCTTTGTGATGACAAATGCAACCTCGCCTTCTTTATTGCAGCGTACAAGATCTTGCCCAAACGTGCTATCTATATCTCCTCGCCAGATCTTTGGAATCCTATAGCCTTGAGCTTCAATTGGACTCGGAAGGTGCTTTACTGCGATATCTAAAATAACTTCATAGATTGGTGCGTTTTTCCAGACCCATTCTTTTCTCTGCTCTTCAGTCATTTCATACAATTTATACACATCCCGAAAGCTAACTCCTCTTTTTTTCATAAACGGTACCGATAAAGCCCAGTTATCCCGCGCAGATCCAAATGCAACACTTCCATTTTCAACGTTTACTTTCCATTTCTCTTTATATTCTGGCTCAGCAATCTGCATAATCAAATTGTTAAAATTATTGATTAATGTCAGAAATCGTTCCTGCATTTGCTCAGGACCAAGTTTCAGCTCTTTAATCAAACGATCGACTTTGTTGATGAATAATACAGGTTTTACACGTTCTCGCAGCGCCTGTTTAAGGACCGTTTCTGTTTGTGGCATAATTCCTTCAACAGCACAGACAAGCACAAACGTGCCGTCAATTGCTCTCATTGCTCTCGTTACATTTCCACTAAAATCTACGTGTCCCGGAGTGTCAATGAGATTAATGAGATATTCCTCACCTTGATAGGTGTGAACCATAGATACGTTTGCAGCATCAACAGTCATTAGTCGTTCTTGCTCATCAGCATGCTGCCACGTTGCCATTCCTGCTTCGAGATCGCCTGCACTCTTCACAGCCATCATCCCAGCCGCAGCAAGAAGGTTGTCAGTGAACGCCGTATTATGTACAATCATTCCTTCTGCAATGAAGTTATGATTTTCAGGAATAGTAAAGTCGTATACAACCTCCTCAAACCCAGACTCTATTTTACTTACTTCAATATAAGCCAATTCATCAGCAGAATAATCTTTCATCATTTTATTGAGTAGCATGACCTGATTTCCTACTTTAATAGTATCACAAACAATGCTTCCCTTAACCTTATCAACCAAGGATTTTAATTTATCTGACTTGTCTCTCAATGTAAACCCAATCTCCTTTTCAAAATTAATTGCGGAAAGTCCAGAAATGGATAAGGTATTATCCTTCTCCTTTATAGCAACACACCCAAATCTTAACAATAAGAGATGGAGATCATCAATCATTCTCTTACTGGCAGAACTTACAGTAATAGCTCTTCTTGATTTTTCTACACACCCATCGGTATCAAAGTACCCTCTTAACAGAAAAGCAATATACTCACCTTCGCAACTCCATAGAAAATCAGAAATTCTAATATTATGCGATTTCTTTTTTAAAGGGTAATCAAATAGATTATTAAATATCTCAATCAACGTTAGATTAGTATGGATCTCTGGCGTCCTATCTGCCCTTATAACCTTCCTCCCTTTAAATCCAAGATTCTCGCAGATTTTGCTACACATATCTCCAAGTTGTTCTTTGCCAACAACAAACTTCTTATGAGACCCATCTCCTAAGAAAAGACCTGCTAAATAGAAAAACTCCTTGAAATTCTGCGGTAGCTTTATAGGAATAGAATTTTGACCTCTTTGTTTTCCTCTCCTGAAATAAATACAGTCTATTTTATCATAAACCTCGCTCAAATTAAATCCTAATACTTTGCTTATTTCAATAAGATCCTTTAAATTGTATCTATTCTTCCAAATACCATGATAAAAAGATCTATTCTTTATACTAATTTTAATATTTTTAATCCCATATTTCAAAATATTACTCTTTAAATTTTCAGAAAAAACTTTTTCTAAATTAACATAAAAATTCTTCTCTGCAAGCTTCTCCAAGATTAATCTTTTCATATTCTTACTTTCATTGTTAGTATTCAATTTCCTAGCACAAACAACCCTATCTCCAATTCTTAAATTCTTAGCTTCCACATCAACAAAACAATCTCTAAAAACTATATACTTATGTTCAGGAGTAGTGGAGATCTCAAACCCATTTCTCAATCTCATTTTAATAGTATCCCCTCCCTTTAATCTCCACGCGTATTGTATAAGTTTCTTTTCTATACATCCCTTACTTTTATTAAGAGAGAAGAGAGTAATTGGCTCTTTTGGAACATAAACAGTGTGATCTTCATTTTCCTCATAAATTTTTCCGTCCTTACTGGCTTTCTCAAAGATATCCTTTGCTAACCACACACTTCCGTCTGCGAGCATTACGCGGGAGTCTCCACTAATACACTTTCCGTGATGTATATGTGCGCTCGTAGCTACGTTTCGTATATTTTCTTGCTTCGAAGTTAATCGCTCTATCTTCTGAAGACTTGTTTCTTTCTCAGCCATCGTCGTGTTGATCTGCCGTTTATCCTCACAAAACCATCTAAACGGAGAATAATCTCTTGAAATAGAATAGGTTTTTAAAGTTTTATATGTGGATACCGCAAGCGGATTCAACCAAAAAAGAGTTAACTATTTAAATATATAATATTTAGTTTAACTAAGAATGATAATAAAAAGTAAAAGAGGTTCTGTTTTTGTAAATCTCATAGCAATAATTGGGGCTGTTCTTATTTTTGTTGGAATGGCATGGTTAATAGCAAAAAATTGGCATCAAATACCAGATATGTTAAAAGTTATGATCTTAGTCTTCTCTACATTAACAGCCTTCATTTCTGGAGTTTTATTAAAACAAAATAATCATGAAGGAACAGGAAGAGCACTTGTTACTTTAGGTGCTCTGTTATATATTCTAAGTTTATTCTTAATCTCCCAGATTTATCATCTAGCAACTACCCAACAACATTATGCCTGGTTATTATTCCTAGCTTGGACTATAATATTTGTAACTGCCTATCTCCTATACTCTCCAGAAAATTTAGTGTTATCAATGATCTTATTCTTCCCATGGGTACTTTTACAATACTCCTCTTCTATCTCAGAGAAGATTTTCTCAGGCGAGGAAAGTTTAATCTTTAGTTATATTTTAATTTTTCTTAGCGCCGGAGTCTTATTATATGGGTTAAGTGCTTTACACAACTCTCTAAAACATAGATTAACTAACATATATAGATTTTGGACTGTTTTTTATTTTCTTTTAGTTTTTTATGTCTTGAGTTTCCAAAAGATATTACCTATTCTTAGCGAATATTCTTTAGAAGGTGGATTATTCTCTTTATTCTTAATCTCATTTGCCATACTCTGTTTCTTAGGTTTTATTGTCGGGACATTAATAGCTGTAAGTAAAGACTCTATATCCATCAAAGAGATATCTGGATTCTTAGCTGTTCTAGTTGTTTTATTCATATTAATTCTATCAACTAAAGCTGGCGCTGGTCTTGTTGGAATATGTTCTCCAAAAAATACAAATACATGTTTTGATTTTAAAACTAGTTCATCATGCGCCTCTGCTCCCGACCCATTTTTTTGTAGGTGGGACACTCACTACGAAGGAAGGTGTATAGAACTGTATTGTCCAAATTATGGAAACGAGGGTGAATGTAAAAACGCACCATCTAACCTAAATTGTATCTGGGAGAATAATACTGGTTATTGTAAAGCAATGGGTTGTAACACTTATAGGGAAGAGAACGAATGTAAAAACGCACCACTCAAACTAAATTGTATCTGGGAGAATAATACTGGTTACGGTTATTGTGCGAAACTGAGTTGTAACACTTATAGGGAAGAGAACGAATGTAAAAACGCACCATCTAACCTAAATTGTATCTGGGAGAATAATACTGGTT
>CAZBTP010000003.1:0-19140 GCA_964494915.1 Candidatus Woesearchaeota archaeon | reverse complement strand
ACGGTTATTGTGGGGACCAAAGTACCATTATTTACAATAGGAATAATAAAGAATGCGTCACACACAATAATCAAAAAACAGAATGTTTGGATGAAACACCATGCGCATGGAGGCCATCTTATGGTGCGATTGGAGAAAGTCTCCCAACTGTATTGTGGTTTTTATGGATTGTAATAAATTTTGTGTTTATAGGATTCATAATACTAGTTCTATGGTATGGTCAATTTGTTAATTACACAAAGATAATCAATTTAGGATTGTTATTCTTTGTACTAGAAATTCTAACAAGATATATCGGATTTTGGCTTGACTACTATAAAGGATACTTTGCATTTAGTATTTTAGCAGTCTTAGGAGGAATCATGTTAATCTTAGGTTCATTATTCATACCAAAATGGAGAAAAAAACTTTTAGAAAAAACTGGACAAAATAAAGAGGAGAATTAGTTTAATGAAAAAACAAACTATAGGCCTTATTAGTGTGGTCTTTTTAGTTCTAACAATTGTTTTGTCTTTTATACTTTATAATGAGTGGCCATTGTTAACAGGTAAAAAAATTGTTCTTGCTATACAACCAATCGATCCATTTGACCCATTTAGAGGGCAATATATGAGCATAAATTATGAAATCTCAACAATAAACAACGTAGAAGGTTTTATTGAAGGAGATTCTATCTATGTAACTTTAGAAAAAGATGAACAAGGAATATGGAGACTAAAAGAAACCTCTAAAACAAAACCAAGTGAAGGAATTTTTATTAAAGGAAAAATTACTAATTCCTATGATAAACGCGTGTGGGTCGAGTATGGCGTGGAACAATTCTTCTTTGAAAGAAACGCCATGTTACCAACTTCGAATATAAGTGTCGAGGTTCGTGTTTCTAACTCTGGGAGAGCTAAACTTGTTCAATTATTAAAGAATGGTGAACCAATCGAAATCGAATATGAAAAGTTTGATATAAGATCTTAATATTCAAGAGTCGCTTCCATAACCAAACCACAATCGTAGTTGCGGTGGATAACTATTTGTCCGTGAGTAAAAGGTACGAAGTTGTTCCCTGTTCTCTTCGCGTTGGTCAAGAGTAATATGTACGCCGTAATTATTAAAGGGATCTTCCGTCCAATGACTCACTATTTTTTTCCCTTCGTTGACACGACGCCTATATTGTAAACGGGTAATATCCCAAACTACTTGATCTCGGAATGTATGTGCTCTATGTATGTACGGCTGAGTACCACCCATAGGACTATAATCCTCTAAAAAATAACACGCTGGTGCCCAAAGGTATCTAAGATTTTTTTCATCCCATTCAGATGCGATAGCATGAATACCAGAGTAAATCGCTCCTGTGCTCTGTAACCTTTCAACATCATCCTCAGCTATCGTACTAAAATCGTGTGTTAACGTAAGTACAATCTCTGCCCTTTTAATTAGAGACGATCGGTATTTCGCTAGTTCATACCGCGGAAATTGTACATAGATATCGCTTGTTCCCAAGCGATCATAATTATACGAAAGTCGGAGATATGAGGAATCTTCTCGATAAAGAGCATCACTCTCTTCAATGTTAGACACAGATCCATTTGCAGAAGCTGTAAGGATAACATTAGGTACGCCATATAGTAGTCTCTTAGAGGTTGTTGGTTGTCTCATTGGTATATTTAACACCTCATTTCTTCTCTCCATGGAAGAAGGTATAACCTCACTGACATGTCTAAGCGTATTTTCCCCTTGTCTCGACGAAGAACATCCATAAAGAAATGCACCAATAAGGCCGATAGCCTCTCGTCGATTCATGTACTAATGAAGGCAGTGCTCTATTTAATATCTATTATTGGAATTTTTATGAGAATTGTCTATAAAGAAACCGATAATTCCTAAAATAACTGAACCAACCGCTCCAACCGTAAAAATTAAAATCCCCATTAGTCCAACTCCCAGTCCATCTACCTTAAAAATAAATCCTATAGCAATCACAGATAAAATTGCTAAAACTGAAGCGATTATTCCCCCTGAAGATAAACTAAGAGAATATTTCATCTTTTTTTCAAAATTCTCTTTCTTGATTAAACTATAAGTAAAATATCCAGAAAATATCAATAATAATATAGAAGGCCACCCAATTTCAATTATGTCTGGGTCAGATATTCCACCATTAACAAGTTGAGAAGATAATCCGAAAATCATTGAAACAAACCAAATTACACTTCCTAAAAATACTAACCCGTGAATAATCAAACTCGGAATTTTAGGAGAATTTCTTATCATAAACACCATTAAGATTATTCCAATAATTAAAGAAACAATCAATGAAATTATTAACAAAACAAAAGAGATTCTTTCTTGTTGTTGCCTAGAATTTGCTTGGTTTTGTTCAGCAATAGAGGGTACATCTTTAGGAGTTGCGATATTAGGGGCTGTAGTGTCCACAACTTGTCCTTGAGCAAAAACAAAGTTAGTTATTAAACTTAATAGGATTATTAAAGAAACTAAGAAAATTGTCTTTGACTTCCTGATGTAATAATTATACATATCCTATTTAAAAAACTATCGAGAATATTAGTTTTTAGATGCCCTATGCTCTTGGCATAGGGAGATTTATCGTGCAGAATCTGCTTGTTTTTCAGCCTCATTCCTCTTTGAGACAGCATAGCTCTCCATGGTATTTTCAGACGCCTTGATAATCTCATCTGCAAGAGATTCAGCCATTTTCTTTTTCTTTCCAAAACTTCGTTGATGCGCCCCCTGCACAATCCACCGTATCGCAAGGTCAATTCTTCTCAGCGGGCTTGTATCGACCGATTGTGGATAGCGCGCTCCTGCGTGTTCAATGACTGTTATCTCATCTCGCGGTGAACCGTTCACAATCGCATCTGATAAAACCTGCAACGGATTCTTTTTTGTTTTCTGTTCAATAATTTGTATTGCAGTGAGCACACTCTTCATATTCTTTGTGTACTTTCCTGATGACCAACTTGTAATAATCTTGTGTTTCTTTCCAACGTGACCCGACGTTGCAATTCGGTTTGCTATTCGTTCGAGGATGTTCACGTTCATCTTTCCGAACTTTACAATGTTTCGCCCATATGATTTGAGAAGTAAGCGGGGTTGCATATTGAGGTAAGGCCTTAATGCTATATCTTTTACTTCTATTACTGCAGTACTATAGAGATCAAATAAGTAAAATTGCTCCTCCCCTCTCTGTTCTTCCTTCTGTTCGTTCATTAGCGCCTTCCTTTCTCGATTTTACCCCTGACAAGGAGCGGGAGAGGTTGGTCATTTACCTTTATAACTTGGAATCTGATTCCTCGAATATCTCCTTTCGATCTTCCTTGTTTTCCTCCAATTCGTTCAATAATAACCTCGTCATGTTCGTCAATAAATTTTTGTGCTAGATTTCCTGGAATAAACGCGCCGACTGAGACAGCGTTCTTAATGAGCTGTACCTTGCAGCATTTCCGCATTGCCGAGTTTGGTTGAGCTGCTTCTTTCTGGAATTTTTCAATAACAATGCCTTTTGCTTGGGACGATCTCCCAAGAGGGTCCGACTTTATCTTTAGCTTTTTCATTCGTGCAATATATACCTTGTCACGCCAGCGTGATCTCTTCCTTCTTTTCATCAACTGACGTGCATTCATTAATCCCATCTCTCAATGCAGAACTTGCGCTTTTTAAACTTTTAGTATTATAGTCAACAACTTTAATATTTCCCCAGTTTGTCGTTGACTATTTAGGGAAAGACTTATGTCTTTCACTATACTAAATTATTTTTAGATCGACGCCAAAATACTCTTGGACAATCTTTCGGAGTTCATCATAGCGGCGTTTGTCCCTGCCGATAAGCATTGCTTTTGTTTGTATATTCCCTGCGATAATAGTTAAGACATTTTCATCGATAGATACTGTTTTTACGTTTCTTGGTGCAATAATATCTTCAATAAAACGGCGAACGTCATTGATACCCTCGGCTTCTCTGATTATCTTGATCTTTTTCCCAATCTGTTCTTGTAGAATTCGAACATGTACAGCATCCCGCCCTATCGCCCTCGAGACATCGTGACGATTGACGGCGAAGATGATTGTGTTATTGTAGATGAAACATTTGCTCGTTTTTACTCGTGCGGTATTATCGAGGAGATTAATGTACCGCATTGTTTGCATATTAATGATGGTCATTCTTACAAAACTCTACGATTTCGTCTTTTATCATTCTTTTCCTTACGAGTATATAAATATATGCTTCGTCGTTCCCTGTTCGGAGTTTGACCGAAAAATAGGAGCAGATTTAAATAGCGTTATGCGATAGAAGGAATATGGATGCTTTTAAGACACTTGGCATTGGAGAAGACTTGCTGAAAGCTATTCGTGACGCAAGATTCTCTAGTCCTACCGAGATTCAGCAGAAGTCTATTCCTCTCGTAGTTCAAGGAAAGAATGTTATTGGACAAGCTGCTACCGGATCGGGAAAGACATTAGCATTTGGGTCTGGGATTATTGGGCACGTTGTTAAAGGGAAAGGTGTGCAGGCCCTTGTTGTTGTTCCGACACGCGAGCTTGCTGATCAGGTTGCGAAAGCGCTTCGGCAGTTTTCTCGATATGTCTCCTTGACAATTGTCGATATTTACGGAGGCGTTGCAATGTCTCCACAAGTGACAGGCATAACGAAGGCAGAGGTTATTGTTGGCACACCAGGAAGAATACTTGATCATATAAGACGGGGTACGCTCTCTTTAAAGCAGGTTCATATCCTTGTTCTGGATGAAGCTGATCGGATGTTGGATATGGGTTTTATTCAAGATATGCAACTGATTATTGAGGCATGTCCGCGTGAACGACAGACGTTGTTGTTTTCTGCTACGATTTCACAGGATATTCAGCGTATTGCAAAACACTACATGCGCGATCCTGTTTTTGTTGTTGCAGGGTCTTATGTTGATCCGAAAAAACTGACTCAGTATTATTATGATACGCTGCCTCAACAGAAGTTCTCTTTACTTGTTCATTTGTTAAAAAAAGAACACGCTGGACTGATAATGGTGTTTTGTAATACACGGAGGAATGCCGATTTTGTCTCTCGTAATCTGAAGCGTTACGGACTATATGTTGTCTCTATTCATGGTGGTTTGAGTCAGCAGCGGCGTAAGGTTGTCATGGAGAGCTTTCATTCAGCGAACGTTATGATTCTTGTCTGCACTGATGTTGCCGCACGCGGATTGGATATTAAAAACGTCTCACACATATATAACTACGATATTCCTGCCACGAATATAGAGTATATTCATCGTATCGGAAGAACTGCGCGCGCAGGCAAGGAGGGTATGGCTGTTAGTCTTGTTTCACCGAGAGATTATCAGAATTTTCGAAGGGTGATTGATGACGATGAATTGCATATTGTTCCCTTGGAGATGCCTGCTATTGAGCAGGTCCCGGTGAATTTTCAAGATGTTCGTGATAGACGCCCGCGAGAACACCGGACACAGAGAGAAAGGGGAAAGAAGGGTGAAAGAGTTGCCAATCGTTGGCAGCAACAGAAGAGGTATGGTGCACCGAGGCGATTCGAGAGAAGAAAACCTACGCGAAGATACTAATCACATAACATCTGTAAACGTTCTACAGAATTGTTCCTTTGCAGATTTGAGTGTTTGTTTACCGTTTTCCGTTAGTGAGTAGTTTATTGATTTGCCTTCTCTTTTTTCGTGGATGAGATTTGCTTGTTTTAATGATTTTAATGCAGGATAGATTGTTCCTGGACTGGGTTTGTCACCTCTGCGTTTTTCGAGTTCGTGGGAGAGATCTTGACCACTCATTGGTTTTTTTGATAGGAGAAAGAGTATGAGAAAAGAAAGAAATCCACGCATATCACAGCAGTATAGTCTTTGGCGTTTTTTCATTTAAATATTGGGTAACCGATATATTTAAATACTTTGGTTTTTCTATTATCGTATGTCCGATATTAAATTGAAAGGAGGGAGCGAAACAATGGAAGGGTATAGATGCGGAAATGGATGCTGCTCGCATTTTTCGAGTAGAGGATTTCTTACGAAGGCCGAGAAGATTGAGATACTGAAGGAATACAAAGAATCTTTAGATAATGAATTGAAAGGCGTTAGCGAGCGGATTTCTGAACTAAAAGAGGGGAATTAATCCTCTTTTTTTCAGTTTTTTATAATGAAGGAAAGCACATTTTCTGAGCACTAGAATAGTTTATAAATTCTTTTTTATTAGTTCTTCCGAGGTAAACTCTTTTTATGAAAAAAGGCAGGAATGATATAGAGGGTTTGTTGAGGACCTATAACACGAAGAGTGTCGTGAGAATTCGACAGTTATGTTTTTTCGGTATTGGCGATAGAGACGTGTACAACATTACCTCGCCGTTTTATGTGCGTGGAAAGTTGCATATACTCGGACGAGTGCAAGAACGTTCTCAGGAAGGAGGATCCATGGTTGTTTTTTTTCGTCATACAAAAACCTCGGTCTGCGAGATTGTTGATAATGCACTGCCTATTTATGATTTAGAGGACCCATTTGTTATTTGTTTGAAAGATATGATCATTGTTGGAGGTGTTGAGGTTAGCCATCGCCCCATAAAGAAAGGAGTGAGTTATCGAACAGTGTTTTATCGAGGGAAGGATCTCTCTTCTCTTGAGCGATTTGCTCATGGCCCTTGGGGTATGAAGGATATACGTTTTATTCAACTACCAAATAAGAAATTCTGTGTTTTTACACGACCGCAAGGAAGAAAGGGCGGACGCGGTAAGATAGGATTTACTCGCATTCGCTCGCTTAATGATCTGAAGCCAGGAATTTTGTCGCGCGCACGTCTTTTAGATGGACAGTTTGCGAAGGGAGAGTGGAGCGGTGTTAATGAAGTTCACTTATTAAAGAACGGTCTTCTTGGTATATTGGGGCACGTTGCGCGTTATATGGCCGGAAACGTACGGGAGTACTATCCGATAAGTTTCTGTTTTGATTACCACACAAAGAGATTGTTTGGTATGAAGATTCTCATACGACGAGATGACCTGCCACGCAGCGAGGCAAAACGATTTGATTTGTATTCGGTGGTGTATCCTGGCGGGATTGTACGAATAAAAAACGGGAAAGCAAAATTATATGTTGGCGTCGGTGATGCCGAGGCGTACGAGATCACAATCAACGATCCGTTTCTGGAGTATGAACGGTTGTAGGAGAAATTGTAGTACTGTAGTAGAACCTGTGTAGGTTCATAAGATTTGCCACCAGTTGAATAATCAATTTTTATTAAAATTACGAAGGAATTATACCACCATATCAATGTCAAGGTTTTATTGTTTTGTGTGGATTACAGATGAATTAATGCTAATTTGTGCGCGGCAAGACGCTGCGTGAGTAAACAATACCTTCGAACTTCGATAGGATTCCTATTGCGTGTGAAACAACAATCTTTATTAATTTTATTATTATAGAGAATTATGCTTACCTTGAAAGAGATTCAGGAAGGTATGAAAAGTCTAAAGGGCTGGTCATTAGAGGGAGAGATTATTGTGAAAGACTTATCATTTAAAGATTTTAAGGATTCGTTAGACTTTGTGAATAAGGTTGGGGAGGTTGCTGAAAGGAAGGGACACCACCCTGATATCGTCCTTTCATATAATAGGGTGCGGCTGATTCTGACAACGCATTCCTCAAAGGGTCTGACAGAGAAGGATTTTGAGCTCGCGGCAGCAATTGATAGTCTTCTTTAACACCCGGTGCTGCTTTTTTTGTAGAGTCCATTATGTATTTCTCCATCTTTCTTAGTGCTTTTACTTCTATCTGACGCACTCTTTCACTACTACAATGTATTAATTCTGCTACTTCTTCCAATGTTTTCCCTGGCGTTCCATCGAAACCGAATCTTTTGATTAATACAAGTCGGTCTCTTGATGGTAATTTATCAAGGCAGTTCCTAATGAACTCTCCTGTATCGTGATCCATTGCTCCCTCAAGTGGATCTTTAAATCTTGTATCCGATAAGAAAATTGGTTCTTTATAATTATCATCTCCTTCTCTGGTACAGAGAGATATCTCTCTTCTTGCAGAATACGCCATATATTTCGATACCCTTCCTGGTGTGTAGTTAGCACCAAGTCTTCTGCTTAGTTGACTTGCTATTTCTTCGCGTGTTGGGGGTTCTCCATCTCTCTGTAGGTATCCTTCTTGTATGTCGTTTATTATATTGTTTATCCTTCTAAAATGCGCTGGGAGTGCTACAACCCTCCTGAATCGAGCGATATATTTGTTAAAATTTCTTCTTATTCCTTTTGTTGCATATGTTGAGAATCGTCCTTTTAAGGGGTCGTATCTCCCCGCAGCTCTTCTGAGAGCCATATTTCCGGTTTGGACTAGTTCATCAAGATCATCAGCTGATAAATAGGAGTTTCTTATTTTAAAGTCACCTACCATTTTTAGGACTCTACGTAGATTTGCTTCCACAAGATAATCGAGTGCCCGCTGAATTTCTATAAGCTGTCGTGCGAAGATCTGTTTTTGATCATCTGAAAGAGGATCTGGCGGGAGTTCTTTTCGCGATTGTATTATTGTTCCAAGGTCATATTCTTCTTTGGCAGTAAGATCTCGATGCTCTTTTAGATGTGCATCGTAAAATCCAGGCAGTTCAATGAATGGCATGTCTATGGTTGGAAGAGAGATTTATAAAATGTGCTAGTGTATCCCAAACCATTTGCCAATACAGTTAGACTCGTAAGATGATACCTTTATATAATAGTAATCATTCTGGAATGGATGTTGATGGAGGCGCTTGTACTTGCATTAGCAGTGCCTGTTGGATACTTGATTGCATGGTTCGCACGTGATGAGCTTCTTGCTGGACGAGCATGGTTCTGGCTTATTCTTGCTTTAACTGTTTTTGCGGCAGGAATCTTTTATTTTTACTCGGTAACATACGTCTGGCTCAGTTGTTTGTTCATGAGTATTGTTGCTGTTATTTCTCTTGTGAAAAGTTACGATAATCGGTGGACTGAACATTTTTTTACGAATAATGTATCAGCATTAAAAAAGGATTTCGCAGTTGTAAACGAAGTTGCGAGAGGGTATTCCGAGTACTGAGAAACTGATCGGAAACTATAAAAGGTAAGAAAAAGAAAAGAGGATATGAGTGCCATTGCAGCTCCTGCCGAGAACGAGAAGAATATCCTCGCGTTTTGGGAGAAGGAGAAGATTTACGAGAAGGCAAAGAGAAAGAATGCGAAGGGGAAGAAATTCTATTTTATGGATGGTCCGCCTTACGCAACAGGGCATATTCATATGGGCACTGCTTTAAATAAGATCCTAAAGGATATTGCACTGCGATCGCGTCGTATGCAAGGATACGATGTCCTTGATCGGCCAGGATACGATACCCATGGGGTACCAATAGAATTACAGGTCGAGAAGGAGATTGGGATAAAGAATAAGAGCGATATTGAACGATATGGTGTTGCGAGATTTGTCGCCCAATGTCGAGCGTACGCAACGAAGTATATCGATGTTATGAATAACGAGTTTAAGAATCTTGGTGTGTGGATGGACTGGGAACACCCTTATCTGACGCTCGAGGATTCGTATATCGAGTCTATTTGGAGTGCGTTTAAAGAGGCTGATAAAAAAGGGCTGTTGTATTTAGGGAAATATCCAGTGCATGTTTGTCCACGATGTGAAAGTGCAGTTGCCTTTAATGAGATCGAATATGGCAAGCAGCGCGACCTCTCTATTTTTGTGAAGTTTCCTTTGAAGAAGAGGAAGAACGCGTTTTTGATTATTTGGACAACCACACCCTGGACGCTGCCTGCAAATACAGCAGTAATGGCACACCCTAATGTTGTTTATCAAGAGGTTGAAACAAACAAGGGAGAGCACTGGATTATTGCAAAGGATCTTGTTCGTAATTTTTTCGATAGCATTGGGAGAAAGTATACAGTTAAGGACGAGTTTGTAGGAAAGAAAATGAAAGAGTGGGAGTACGAGAATCCGCTTTCTAGGTATCTGAAATTGAATGTAAAGAATGGATATAGAGTAGTTCTATCTCATCGGTATGTAACAACTGAAAATGGAACTGGTCTTGTTCATTGTGCGCCAGGTCACGGTAAAGAGGACTATGAGGTTGGGAAAGAGTATGGATTAGATATGCCTTCGCTTGTTGCTTCTAATGGTGTTTTAACCGGAGAAGCAGGAAAGTACGCTGGCAGGTTGGCGCGTGAGGTTGATAAACAAATTACTGACGATTTGCGTAATGACGGATTTTTGGCACATCAGATGATGTACGACCATGATTATCCATTGTGTTGGAGGGATAAGACGCCATTATTAATGATTGCTCAACCACAATGGTTTTTGAGAATCTCGAAGATACAAAAGAAATTATTGGCTGAGAATGAGAAAGTGCACTGGATCCCTGGCTACATGAAGTTGAGGATGAAAGCCTGGTTAGAAGGTGTTGGTGACTGGCCTGTTTCAAGACAACGATATTGGGGCACCCCTTTACCAATTTGGTATGATCACGCAAGCGGAGAGAAGATAGTTGTTGGGAGTATTGATGAGCTAAAAAAGCTGTCTGGGAGGAAGAGTATTGGTATGCATAAGCCTGAGATTGATAATATAACAATCTCCACAAAGACAGGGAGAGTATTGCATAGAGTTCCTGAGGTCTTAGATGTATGGTTTGATTCTGGTGTTTCAAGTTGGGCGAGCCTTGGATATCCGAAAGATACAAAAAAATTTAAAAGATATTGGCCCGCCGACCTTAATATCGAGGGAACAGATCAGTTTCGGGGATGGTGGAATTCACAGATTATTCTTTCTGAGATCCTGTTTGATCAACGACCGTTTGAAAGTATCTTGGTTCATGGATTGATGTTAGGACTTGGAAAACGGAAGATGTCCAAATCTCTCGGGAATACTGTTATGCCTTCTCAGGTTATTGAGCGCTACGGAAGAGATTATCTACGGTATTATTTTGCGAAGTTATCAAGGGGCGATGATTTTCTGTTTGATGAAGCGGAGTTTAAAGAGATACAGAAAGTTATGACTATCTTCCTAAATGTACACGCGTTTATTTCTGGATTGGAGAAAAAGAGAACACGCATTCTTACACTTGAGGATCGTTGGATTTTATCGCGGTATTTCTCCTTTGTTCAAGAGGCGACCACATCGTATAACTCCTATCGATTTCCAGAGGTTGTGCAGCTTTTTGAGAGGTTCTTAGTTCATGATCTAAGTAGAACATACATTCAGATGATCCGAGAGCGAAGTGATGTACGTGGAGTATTAGAAGATATCTTTGTTGGTTTGGTAAGGATTCTTGCGCCGATTTGTCCGTTTTTATGTGAATCACTATGGCCGGAACTTGGTCAGGATAAGCAGTCTGTTCATTTAAGTGAACTGCCGTCTGTGGACCGCAAAAAGATTGCTCCAAAGTTGGAGGAGAGTTTTCATATTTTGTTGAAGATTCTCGAAATGGGGATGGCGAAACGGGATGAAGCAAAGGTTGGATTACGATGGCCGCTGAGTCTGGCGCGAGTAACGAGTAATGTCACTTTAGATAAGGAATTCTATGCGATTATTAGACGACAGTTAAATGTGAAAAACGCCGACTTCAAACGAGGAACAGAGATCTCTGTAGAACTTGACCACACGCCGACACCAGAGCTTATTTCTGAAGGATATAGTCGTGAGATTGCACGGTATATACAGTCCGAACGGAAGAAGGCCGGTTTACAGAAGGGAGATCTCATCGATGTTCAGCTTTTTATCGATGATGGATTACGGTCTATGCTCAACTCACATCTTCCTTCTTTACACGAGCGAACGAATGCACGGACGATTGTCTTTGTTGATATACACCGTGCTAAGAATATAAATTTTTTTACTGTGAGAGACAAAAAGATCGGAGTTAAACTCAGCTAGTTTTATGACTTTAAAGGGTGTTTTTTCATGGAAAAGATTTAAATACTTCTCCTATTTTAAGAGTGATAGAGAGGTGAAACTGGATAATGATAATTAAGGAGGAATTCTTGAGCAGGCTGCGGAAGATCTTTGATTTAAATCTCTATGAAGCGCGTGTGTGGACTGCGCTGTTGTCACGCGGGATATCGACAGCAGGGGAATTGAGCAATATCTCGGATGTGCCTCGGTCGAGGACCTATGATATTCTTGAGTCATTGGAGAAAAAAGGCTTCATTGTGATGAAGATTGGAAAGCCTATCCGGTTTGTTGCATTAAAGCCTTCTGAGGTTGTTGACCGCGTTAAACGGAATCTGGTTGTGAATGCTCAGGAGAAGGCGAAACGTCTTGAAGAGCTGAAGAGTGATGAGGTTCTTGCTGAGTTGACTTCGTTGTTCGATAATGGTATTAAATTTGTTGAACCTTCTGATCTCTCAGGAAGTCTGAGGGGACGGCAGAATATGTATAATCATCTTGATATGATGATACGAAATGCAGAAAAGACAGTCGCGATTGCGACCACCGACGAAGGATTGAATCGGAAGATGGAAATATTACTTCCGGTGTTGGAGAAGGCGCGACGGCGTGGTGTTATAATACGGATCGCAGCACCGATTACGAGTGATAATGTGAAGATTGCACGGCATTTATCGCGGATTGCTGATGTGCGAGATACGACACATAAAAATATAAGGGGGCGCTTTGCTATTATTGATTCAGAGCAGTTGATGTTTATGTTGACCGATGATAAATCGATTCATCCGAATTATGATGTTGCTGTATGGCTCTCGACGGATTATTTTGCTCAGGTCATGGAGCAGATGTTTGAACTTGCATGGCAAGAGTTCACCCCTCTGTCGAAAGTGCGCATCAAAGAGAAGTAATCATTTCTTACCAAATCAAAACTGTCCACAAGGGTCTATGAATTGAAAGGAAATGATGCAAAAGAACTTAAAGAATAAAAACTTGAAGATAATAAGAAAGAGGGAGAATATATGGGCTGGAAAAGAGTAATCTCTATTGCTTTATTTATAATAGCAGGATATTATTTATTAATTTCAGCAGGACTTATCCCAGGAGGTGTTGCATTTGGAAATTATCACCCCGACGAGAAAGCATTATCATTAATTGCAATAACTTTTATTATTATAGGGCTTCTCCTTGACGATGCCTGGAGAAGAAAAATAAAAAATGCATTTTCGTGAAGATTTTGATAAAGTTTTTTGGTCAGTATTATTGGCTTTCATTATATCAATCCCAATAACGATACTTTCAATTCCTAAGGAGAATATCATCTATGTGGTAATTTATGTAATAGTTATCTTTATAGGTTTTGAGATTTATTTTTTTATTAAGTGGTTATTAGTTTATAGAAGTGTGAAGTCATTAAGGGTACCTCGCTAGAATCATCAAATTATAACACAAAATTTTCAA
Organism: Candidatus Woesearchaeota archaeon; assembly: GCA_964494915.1. GTDB lineage: Archaea > Nanobdellota > Nanobdellia > Pacearchaeales > GW2011-AR1 > UBA73. The sequence continues at coordinate 5,748 of CAZBTP010000003.1, read as the reverse complement.
TAACGTCTCACTGTCCCTAGCAACTTCGTTCCTAGTTCTTAACCCATAGATAAAAAGGCATCTCTCCATGCCTCGCTTAGAGTCAATCAGCAAATTATCATGAACAGTACCCGTAGTAGTCTTTGCAAAAGTAATAATTCTACTGTTTTTTAGAATTCCTATATGTAATTTACGAGTCTTACCAATACATATATAAACAAATAATCTGTTTTCTTGAAATGAAGAAGTCAACGCTTATGGTAATCGCTCTAATCATCGCAGCTATTGTTGCTGGTTTGTGGTGGTCGAGTAGACAGCCTGGGAAATACGATGATTTTGCACGCTGTTTGACTGAGAAAGGAATTGTTATGTATGGTGCCTATTGGTGTCCACATTGCTCGCAGCAGAAAAAGATGTTTGGGAAGAGCTGGGAGTATATATCGTATATAGAGTGCTCGCTTCCTGGTGGACAGGGCACAACAAGAATCTGTGAAGACGCAGGGATAGACTCTTATCCAACCTGGGACTTTGGCAATGGAACGCGTCTAACAGCTGTTGTGCGCTTTGAGGAATTGAGTAGAAGGAGCGGATGTACCTTTACCTAGAACTCTTTTGTATTGGTGAGTTGTCCTTTTTTCTCATTCGGAGCGCTGCGATAACAAGTGCTATCACGGTGCTATCAAGAAAGACCAGAATAAGGTAAGGAAGAACCGTATTTCTCTTCTCGGCTTGCTCCCTCTTTACTTTCAGTGGACTTGGTGTTATCGTTGTTTCTTCTTCAGTTGATCTTCTGACGAGTACTTCTTCACTTGGACATTGGATTTCTATGTCTTTTTTTGTTATTTTTTGTTCTGTTGATGAAAGAGCACGTATCTCGAGCGTATAAGTACCACTCTCTACCCTCGGGGGAAGTATCAACGACAGGTTCTTTGATTCTCTATCATCTTTTCCATATTCTTCTAGTTCAACGGGTTCTGATTCTTTATGAATCCTTAGTTTATCGTTAGTAATCTTAATCTTTACTGATTGATCCTTTTTTCCTCTGTTTTCCATCTTTACATTCGCTTCTATTGCGTCACCACAAGTTGCAGTTTGAGGCAGCGTTACTTCCTCTATAACTATATCTTCTTTTTGAAGTTCTATTTTGACAGGCATACTTTTTTGATTACACATATCGTCCTTTACAACAACAAGAAGTGCGAAGTTGTTCTCTGGATCGAGATAATCAGGAAGTGTTATTTTTTGTGTAATTGTTTTTGATCTCCCACTCTTTATCTCCACAGAGCTCATCTCTTTTACGAGAGATTCGTCTTCTTTGACATCATAGAAGTATGAAGTGATATCAAAATCTTGGTCTTTTCCCAAATTGTTCTCAAGTTTTAGTTCTATTTCCATAGATTCTCCTGCTTCGAATTCTTTGTTTCCCCTTGGATCCTCGATTTCTATTTTTATATTGTTATCTACCTCTCGACATGTTTTCGCATCTTCGAATTTTGACGTACATGTTGCGAGACAACAAGCGAGAGTGTCTTTTGTTTCGCTTATTGATTCTGTACAGGCTTGTTTTTCAGAGCAGATTTTTCCGCCTATGTCTGTACAGAGCAACTCTTTGTAAGACCCAACAATAACATCCCATGCGGTTATTGTTGTTAATGAACCATCCGAGACGTGTGCTTCGAGAAGGTAGCTTCCTGGCGGTTCGTTAAACGTAAATTCTGCCTGCGTTCCTGTTGTACGCGCTTTTTCATAGCCATTCACATACCAGACAATTGTTGCTTGCGATGATTCTTTGTCTCGTACTTTTAACGAGAATTTCTCTCTCTTTCCTTCTTGTATCCTCACGACGTTTTCCGAGGGGGTGAATGAGGTTATTTGCGGGCTGTCATTTATCTGCGTTACTCGTACCTCCAACCTTTTTTCATCTGTCCCGTGAATATCAGAGGCTACTATTATACATGATGCACTACCAGCATACTCTTCGTGCGGTGTGTATGTTAATCTGTTTCCGTCTATTGTACAACGGAGATGTTGCTCATTCTTTGTTGTGAGTGTTATTTCGTTGTTTTCAAAATCACTCGCAACGATCATACACTGGTATGGTGTGTCTTCTTTTATGGTTGTTTCGCACGCAAGGTCACCTAATTGAGGAGGTTCGCCTTTCTCACGAAGTGTTAATCGTATGGTGTTTGACTCCACGAATGATTCTGGTGCCGTTGCTCTAAAGGTGACTTCTTCTGATCCTACGAAGTCTTTGAGTGGTATGAAACTGACAATCCCCGCTTCTATTGTTATCGTTATTGCGCTGTTACCGTTGACTGTGAAGCTAAGATCTGAATCTGGATCTATAAAGAAGTCTTTGAGATCGAGAGCATTCCTCAGAGGCGTGTCTTCATCCCAGTTAAAATCAGGTATTGTTGATATAAAAGTTACTGGATCGTCTATATGGGTTACTTCGAGTATTATTCTATTCGATAGTGATCTATCTCTTCCATCAGAAGCCCAGAAGATTATCCAATCGCTTCCGACAAAATCTCTTTCAGGCGTGAAAATAATAACTCCACGATCCTCTGATGTTGCAGTTATGTGCGTGTCTTGTGATGTCGATTCTACTCCAAATTGAATGAAATCTCCATCGTCATCAACAACGTAATTTTTTAGATCAAGTGTTGCTTGGCTATCCTCCTCCCAGTTAAGATCTAGAATTTGTTGCGTGAATCTCGGAACTCTGTTTTTGTTTGTTACATCGAGTAGCACCTCTGTTGTGTCTGAGAATTCACCATCCGATACCGTTATGACAAGCCTATAACGTCCCGCATCGTCGTTGGTTGTCCTCCAAACAAAGGCATTGTCCTCGCGAGAAAAATGGCTATCGCTTATTGTGTAAACGAGTAGATCATTTTCAGGATCACTTGCACTGAATGTTATTCTCGCCTCTTCTGTTTCATGTATCTCTATTCTTTGTATTGGTTGAAGGAGTGGCGGGTCATTTCTGCAGTTTTTTGCACTATCTGAAGCTGCCGGATTGATTGTCGCATCATCGTCATCACAATCTACACCGCCAACAATACTTGCAATGAAACTATCTTGATCACGATCATTGAGATCAGAACCTGAGCAATCTTGATCTATATTGTCATATGGTATCTCGTTTGCTCCCGGTTTTATCGATGGATCGTTGTCGTTACAGTCTCTGTCTGAACGGACACCATCGTTATCAAAGTCACTTCCTTCGAGAACCCAGATGAGCGAGTTTCTGAAGAGGGTTTTTGTCTCTGCTGTCCAATGCTCAGCTGAAATCATTCCGAAGAAGACGCTCCTTTCTTCAAGTATCTCTCCGTTATGGAGCCTTCTTCCTGGCTCAAGCGTAGCAAGTACAGGATCTCGTGATGCTGTCACGAGTATTCTTGCGTCTCGCGGAGGAATAGTAAGGGCTGCTGTTGTTATATCCCGGTTTGCGTCTGTATATGCATTGAAGCGTACAGGTAGACTTCTTGTTATGTCAGTATTCTTGTTTTCTATCTCCAGGGGTGTTGGACTTGTTTTTAGCGATCGGCTCATCGCCCATCCGAGTTGATAGTTTGTCGAAGATTTTTTATAGTAATTGTCTTTGTTAATAATGAATGATTTATGCTGATGGATTGGTATGCTTTTTGCGTCCGATAAATTTTGATCTCCTATCATAACAAGCTTGTATTCTTCGAGATTTGTCACGAGAAGATCTTTTTCGTAGATTACTCGATACGTATAGTCTAATCGCGATAGCTCTCTGAGAAGGGGGCTATCAATTCCCTCCGATGATCTTACTATGTACCCAACATCACTGGTTATTGTTGCTGTCGTGAAGGGGAGCGTTACGAATACAATAAGGATAATACCGCAGAGTAGTTCACCTCTCTTCTTCTCATTCACGCTGCCTCCCAATACTCTTTTGTTGTTTTTTATTTCGTGCCAGTATGAGAACGAGGACAAAGAGGATCATAATCAAGATCGTTGCTGATAGTAATAGGATTATCGTCGAGGGAATTCTTGAGTCCATGCTCTCCAATGGCGATTCCCGCGTTTCCCCTTCCACATCATCTATATCTTCCGAGTCGTCTTCTGGGTTGTCTATTCCACCTTCAGTGATAAGGATTACTTTTGCTGCGAGTCCTACTGCATTTCCTACAGGCGGTATGAATTGCACATTCACTAATGTTTCTGTTGTTCCTGCTTTCCTCGATTTAATGGTAAACACTACCTTCTTTTCTTCTCCTGGCTCGAGTACGAAACTTTTTTCTTTGATAACGACTTCTTTTTCAAGATCACCAGAAGGAGACATTTCAATGTTGACAGAGACGTCATTGACGTTTCGTACGAGAATCGAACGTTCAATAATTTCTCCTTGTTCTGCGCGGATAATCATACGAGAATTACCTAGTGTCGCCGTAATTGCGCTAACCATTGTAAGAGATAGGATTACAATACAGAGCGCACCTATTATAGCTTGCAGGGGTTGTTTTGCCATGATTCTTTTGCTATTCTAGAGTGGCTCCTATTTTGTTTATAAAGACAATCGTTTTCAGATGTATATTTCATAGAATATGGGAATGTTTCTACTCAAGGAGATGACACCACACAGTTTTTATGGATTGGCAAATGCCGGATCTTTATAGATACGCGTTATTTCTCCAACACAAATCTCTACAGAAGGCTCTACAGAAGGTTCAACAACTTCCTGACCTTCGCATCCTTGCTCTCTTGTGACACTACCTTCTGCACTATAGACAACGAAGTTGTCCGTTGTTCCAGTCTTTATGAGCGATGTTGCACTCGATGATATACATGGATTGTTTCGGTCTAGTATTGATAGCACCGGTGTCGTGACCAGTGGCTCAAGTTCTCTAGGAAGGAAGAAGCGCAATCCAAATTGTCCTTGTGTTATTACATCAATAAAATTTCCCTCAAGGTCAGTTACCTCGAGATGTGCGCGTTCAAGGAGGGATTCAAGGTTTCCTGGAGTAGTACAGCTGTCTTGAGGCGGAAGTTCTATTAGAGGTTGTTGCGAAGCGAGTTGCGTTACATAATCACTACCTGTCCAGGCTGCAGTTTCTCCATGGCTATCCCTCGCTGTAAGAAAGAGTTGACTTGTACCAATATAATTGTTTGTTGCAGTTATGGTAAGAATTCCATCTCGTAAGCTGCCAGGGTTAGATATTGTATATGCCACCGGCGTACTGTTCGCGTTGATTCGAATGCTTCCATCCCTCCAATTGAGCGTGTCGCCGTTCGAGAATGTTATATCTGTTTTATCTCCACCCTGAAGATCAATAATCCTTCCGTCGTAGTGGATGTTATTAGTCGTGTGGTCTACACCGATCCAGCGTGTTGTCGCATAGTTTGGTGTTCGAATGTCAATCATATATCCTGAGAAGTTTCCCTCATTGTCATAGGTTGCAAAGGTTCGTGTGTAGCGTTGTCCAACAACCCCATTTATTGTGTCACCAGGACCATCTTGCTGTACAATTTGTGGCGGCGTATTTACTGGAATACAACCCGCGTTATACGATGGAAGTGTAGCCATAGCACCGAAGAGAAGATTTTTTACCAATGATTTCAGCGTTTTTCCTTTCATGTTTGTTTTTCTCGTGTTTTTTCCTTATAAATATTTATATTGTTTGTTGTGTGTGTTTGATTGTTCATATTTCACTGCAATATGCATTTACCTTGGCTACAAGCCTTTCCGAATCCGCACTCTGCAGGGAGACTCCACTCACTGCACCCATCGCCATT
>CAZBTP010000002.1:0-52917 GCA_964494915.1 Candidatus Woesearchaeota archaeon | reverse complement strand
AAAACAACATAGGGTTAGCACCTAAAAAGGCTAACCCTTTATAGATTATATACTACAAGTTATGCTAAATGGAGGGGATTTTATCCTACGAACATTTCCTACCAAAGAACTATTTTATGAACACATATATAATCATGGCTTTAAGGGACAGAATGTTGTTTTTTTATCAACCCCTGATGTCAGATTTGCCTATGATCCGCAAACAGGTAGAGAAATTGGTAACACTCTGAATAGATATAAAGCAAATAGATCAGATCTCTTGCTAGAATGGAAAAGTCTATTAGAGAGAGATAGTGCTTATCTAAGAGGCAAAGGTTTATCTGGCCTAGCAGATTGGCAAGATGATTTTGTCGCACAGATGTAAAATAATTTCTTGATAAGACATTACATGTAAATTTATTCTCGCTATCTAATTTAGGAAAAGAAATGATAATATTGTTTACACCGAATAGAGCAGTTCAATTCTACTATCGCCTATATAAGTAAACTAACTCAACAGCCACTTCCAAACCGGAATTAACTTTATTATGCCTTCTCCAAACTTGATCTCTTTTTCTTCATTCTTGGTTAACATGAGACTTTCTTTCTTATTAAATTTCTTCATAAATTCTTTTATTGTTTCAAAATCTTCTGAATTAATTTTTTCTTGATACTTTACTTCAATAGGAATATTTTCATGAACGATATCAATCTCTCCGCCATTCTTCCAGAATGATGAAGCTTTAAGTTTATTTACTGCTAGAGTTTCAATCATTCTTCCAAAAAAATCTTCTTCGATCTTTGGTTTGTATAAGTATGTTAGAGCATTGTCTGTTGGATATGCTCTTTTTTTCTTTCTTAGAGTAGTTATATTCCCTTTTCTGTAATTGCCTAAAAGAGTTATTAAAAAACTTTCTTTGAGGTAATTGATATAATCCTTTACTACCCTTCTATCTTTTCCAAATTGTTTGCTTAAAGATTGATAATCAACATACATTCCGGGATTTGTAGAGATTAATTCTAAGAGAACCTTTAAAAAAGAGGGGTCTTCAAGGTTAAACATTCTAGGAATATCTTTGTAAACTATTTTATCTACAACTAAAGCCAGAATATACTCTTTAAAGTCTTTATCGGTTTTAAAAGAAAATGTTTCAGGAAAACCACCCCTCTCTGCAAATTTGTTAAAAAAAGGCTTAATTTTTTTTTCATATTTAAATTCGTTTTCTTCTACTTTATTAAACCTAAGGTATTCTCTAAAGGTAAAAGGAGTTAATGTAAATTCAAAAATCCTACCTGCAAGAGTTTCTTTTGTTTTTTTTCTTATGAAAAGAGATTCTGAACCACTTATTATAAACTTTAGTTTAGGGTAGAGATCATAGTATTTTTTTAACTCATTTTCCCATCCATCGCGTTTTTGAATTTCATCTAAGAAGATATAAATTTTCTCTGCTCTAATGTCTTTGGAATGAATCTCTTTATATGTCTCTAAAACCTCGCTTAATTTTACTGAAATTTCATCAAAAGAAAAGAATAAAATATTTGTCTTCTTGATATTTGATTCTATTAATTTCTGTATTAGCTGATACATTATTGTGGTTTTTCCAACTCTTCTAAGCCCAACTAATGCTAATATGAACCTTTTATCTAAATGCTTCTCTATCTCTGGATAAATATCTCTTTTAAAAGGCAAAGCTAAATCTTTATCTACTTTTTCACTTATCCACCAATGATTAAATTCTTCTAATTTGGCTTTTTCCATGTTTTTTCATTATTTTAGTTAAGTACATTAGAGTGTACTTATTTATAAACTTTATGGTCATTCTGATGTACATATATTTTGCAGCTTTATGTTAACAATATAAAATCCTTGGCAATTTTGCCTTGTTGAGAACCTTTAAAATACTCAGCCCATGCATAAGAGTCAATTATATATTCATAACTCATGAAATCTTGCTTTCTCTCCTCTCTTAAAGGATTTTAGGCCCGGCTGAGAACCGAATCTTGATTTAGGGAGATTCTCGGCCTTTCTAACTACCTCAACGATAACTTCATCGATACTCTTTGCATTCATCCTTTTCTTTATGTAAGCAAGCATTTGTGCAGTGCTTTCCTTAATAGCAATTGTTGTTTCCATATTTAACTATAACTATAGTCATACATAAATCTTACCATCGTGAACACGCGATTTTCAATGGAAAAGTTTATAAACAATGGAAATATTAGATATTTATGGAAAAAATAGTATCTTTTGACAAACAAGGAAGATTATACATTCCTGAAGACGTAAGGAAAATTTTGCAGTTTAATAAGACTTTAGTATTAAGAGTCTACGACAAATCTCTTGTCATCGAACCAATCGATGATGATCCAATCGAAGCTTTAAGTAAGCTTGGAAAAGAAAAACTAAAAAGAAAATCGATTGAGACTCTAAAGAAGGAAGCTAGAAAGGAGATAGAAAAGCATGCATTCAAAAAAATACGCAGATTCTGATTTTTTCTTAGCCTTATTAAAAGATACCGATTGGCTTAAAGAAAAGGCGAAAAGAATATATGAAGAAAATAAGAAATCTATTTACGTTTCTCCATTTACGGTCGTGGAGTTGATGGTTGTCTGTATCAGAGAAAATATCCCCCTAAAAGAAACACTGCTTCAAATATCTAGAATCGCCGGATTAAATTTTATTAAGTGGGATTTATTCTTTAAGGCCGCTGACTATACTGAAAGGGGAGCAACTATCTTTGATTCTTTGCTTATGGCGTTCGCTAAAGAAAGTGAAGTAGCTTTTTCTGAAGAAAGTGAGATAATTAGCGCTGATAGAATATATGAAAAGTTTGGGTTTAAAGTAATTGATCTAAGGAAATAAATCAAACCAAATTTACCAATTGTAAAATGATTGAAAAGCATTCTAACGAGATACTATCCTCTCTTTGTAGCACGATACTACCATTTGAATCTTCTTTCATATTCTTTATGTGTTACCCATTCAAGAACTATAGAAACAACATAAATTTGTTGGTTCTCAGATCATATTTCTATACGTTAGTTACGTTATACTCTTTTGGAATTAACCTTCTAGGAACTTGTATCCCACAAAAAGCATTCCTTTCTGTATCTTCAAAAGCTTTCTGAACTCTTTCATCAGAAAATCTAATTCTAGATGGCAGTCCCATTTTTCCTCCAGAATAAATGTTTATATTTTTCTATATCTGATTTTTTTTCAGGATAGTAAATCCATCCAATTTTTCCTTCAGCATCTATAGAAATCTTTCTAGAATAAAGCAAATAATCAATAATCACGCAAAATGTTTGATACATTGTTCTTTTTGGGAGATTTTCCCACAATGCTCTTTTTTTGTATTCGCCGTCATGTTCCCTAATAAATTCCTCAACCATTAAAACAGTGTCTAATCTAGGAAATCTCAATATTCCTTTCAATTCCTTATTTCCTTGCGCTTGATGCATGTTATATCATCAGATATAACATTATTTAAACGTTTCTGGCGAGTAATTTTTATCGTAAATACGTTCCTATTAGAAAACTCGTTTCCTCTAACCTGAGAACAAATGGAAGGTATGTCACAACAATTAAAAAGGAAAAATTTTAGGAAGTGCCCGCCCTTTTTATCGTAGTAACTTCTTAGTAGTTAATGACCGAAAGTTTTATAAAGTTTAGTTTATATTGCTTGTGAGTAGATTAAAATGGTCTTAGAAGATATATTGGATGTTGCTGAATTAATGGGGTATGATAGAGCAGTAGTAGAAAGAAAAATCCAAAAAAGATATGCAACTTATGTCGGAAGAGGACGGTTAGACCATTTAAGAAGCTTGCAGGAAGTAACAGGAATTGAACCATCTGAAGATGTTGTTCAATGGGGATATGCAATTTATGTCAGAGAAGAAAGGTTCCACTGTTTAAGAAGCTTGCAGAAAATGACAGGAATTGAACCAGAATTATCTGAAGATGTTGTTCAAGAAGGATATGCAATTTATGTCAGAGAAGGACGGTTCGACGATTTAAGAAGCTTGCAGGAAGTAACCGGAATTAAACCATCTGAAGATATTTACAAAGCATTTTTAGAATCTCTATAAACATTCTTTACATCCTAATTTCTAGATCGTTAGATATAACATTATCTGAACGTTTCTGGCGAGCAATTTTTATCGTAAATACGTTCCTATTAGAAAACTCATTTCCTCTAACCTGAAAACAAATGGAAGGCATGTCACAAGAGTTAAAAAGGAAAAGCACGTTTTTCTTACATGACCGAGATGAAGTACACTTCTTTTGTAGAAGTATACGATAAACTCTATGCAACACCAGGAAAATTAGAGAAAACGACGATCCTCGCATCATTTTTAAAAATACTGGCAAAACAGGGTGAAGACGAATGGATTTATTTGTTGAAGGGAAAAGTCTTTCCTGATTATGATCCTCGCGAGTATGGGATTTCACGGCAAATAACAATAAAAATATTGAGTGTTGCATATACTATTACCGAACATGAGATTCATGAACACTTTCGAAAAATCGGTGATCTCGGAGAGATTGCAGCGTTACTCGTCAATAAAAAGAAACAATCACGACTATTTACAGGACAGTTAAGTGTTAAAAAAGTATTTTCAAATCTACAAAAACTTGTAGGAATTGAAGGAAAAGGCACGATAGGAAAAAAAATCGATCTTGTATCTGAATTATTAAGCGATGCTTCTGCAGGAGAAGCAAAGTATATTGTAAGAACACTCGCACAAGATTTACGCATTGGTATTGCTGACGCACTCGTACGAGATGCACTTGCTGAAGCCTTCTTCGAAAAAAAAGAAGACGCTATTCAACTCGTTGGAAATGCATATGATCTATCAAACGATCTCGCGATTGTATTTGCAGCTGCGCGAAAAGGAAAAACAGCATTACAACAGATATATATTGTACCCGGAAAACCGCTGAACACAATGTTAGCGGTAAAAGCTGATAACCTCGAAGAAGCGTTCCGTATTTGTGGAAAACCCGCTGCACTTGAAAATAAGTATGACGGCTTCCGGATGTTGCTTCATAAAAAAGGTCATGAATACCTCTTATTCACGCGTAAATTGGAGAATGTAACAAAACAATTTCCCGATGTTGTTCAGGCCATAAAAAAACACGTGAAAGGAGAGAGTTTCATCCTCGATTCAGAAGTAGTAGGATATAACAGAAAGGAAAAGAGATACATGCCCTTTGAAGCAATAAGTCAGCGAATAAAAAGAAAATACGATATCGATAAACTGATGAAAGAACTACCTGTTGAAGTAAATGTCTTTGATGTACTCTACTACAATGGAAAGAGTTACATGAAGGTGCCATTTACTAAACGGCGTAAGGTATTAGAAAAGATCATACACTCAGAACAATGGGCATTTCAGTTAGCAAAACAGATTGTAACAGGTGATATAAAAGAAGCCGAACAGTTTTATAAGGAAGCGTTAAAGGGAGGAGAAGAAGGAATTATGATAAAGAGATTAGATTCCCCCTACCATCAAGGAAGACACGTTGGTTATATGGTAAAATTAAAGCCAAGTGTTCGAGATCTAGATCTCGTGATCGTAGGTGCTGAGTATGGATCTGGAAAACGCGGTGGATGGCTCACAAGTTACATAGTAGCCTGCCGTGATGGTGAAAAATTTCTCGAAGTCGGTAAAGTCTCATCAGGCTTAAAAGAAAAAGAGACAGAAGGAACATCCTACGAAGAAATCACACACCTACTAAAAAAATTAATACAGGAAGAAAAAGGAAATGAAGTACGCGTGACACCAAAGGTTGTTGTATCAGTAACCTACCAAAATATACAAAAAAGCCCGAGTTATTCATCAGGATATGCGCTCAGATTTCCAAGAATAACGCACTACCGCCCCGATCGCTCGGTGCGAGATATTAATTCGTTAGAAGAGATTGAAAAAGAAGTGAAGAAGATGAAACAGAAAAGATTATGAAGATGCCCCAGAAACAGATAAAAGGTCCTTTATTGGTTTTGTAAAATTCTTCCCATCCCTCCGAAGACTAATGCCCAAAGCATCCTGAAGTTTATTAATAAGAACAAAATCATAGGAAGGCAGACGTCCATACTCGAAAATTTTAATATGCTCCTCAGATTCATTAATCATTTTCGCAAGTTGTTTTCTTGTTATCCCCCTATGTTTTCGTCCAATTGAAACACGCCAACCAAAGTTATCAACAAGCTCAGACATAACCTGATTCTCTTTCCAATCCTTCGGTTTCTGTAAAGATTCAACAAAAGAATGTCGCGAGAGGTTCTTGTCCTGCTCTTGTGATTTCTGAAGAGAACGATCCTCAACAGAGGGCGAACTAATCTGTTCTCGTACGAAGTCTGCACGAGACCTCCGTATAATCGGTAAACCCTCACGTTTTGCATACAGCTCAGAAACCCGAACAATCCTCCCATCTTCTATCGCCTCAACAACATGCTCATCAGAAAGATCTTGAATTAGTTCGTCCATGCTCTTTTTCTTCCAATACGAAAGAGTTTTTATGTATTGTGGTAATCGTTCACTTCGTATTCTCGAAGGTTTGTTGGTAATAATCCAAGATTGAATCGAATATCTCTCCCAGAATATTCGCCAGACTTGAATCCGAAAGGAAATTTCTGGAATTACCTCCGGAAGAAATTTCTGAACAACAAAGTTTTCAAAAGTGTAAAGGAGATGGCTAAGGGAGTTATTGAATTTTATCAGAAAAATTCCGCGCGAGGTTGTAAAGAAAATTTGTTACGATAGCACACCGAAGAACTTAGTTGATGTGCTATAGCTTTCTGAGGAGTTTTGTAAAGTTCTCTATAGTTCTACATAATCTTTATATTGGTCAATTTCTATACAGATCAATGCCTTTTGGACACATTTCCGAAAAAATCAGTCACACTATAGAACTTACACTGACCGAACAATTTCACGATTACTTCAACATGAACAAGGGAGAAAAAATAGAAGATGACGGGTCTTTATGAGATATTGGCCTATACTCTAGGCTACATCGGACTTTTTGCTGCTTCATTTTACATGATAAATTTATTAAGCTTCTATAAAAATAAAAAAGAACCTGAAGAAAATACAAATTACAAAGTCAGTATAATAATTCCTGCCTTTAATGAAGAAGAAAGTATAGCAAAAACAATAAAGTCGGCTCTAAGTCTCGACTACCCACAAAAAAATTATGAAATAATTGTAATTGACGACGGAAGTGCTGACAAAACATATTCTCTAGCAAAAAAATTTGAATCAAATTCATTTCCTAAAGTAAGAGTTTTCACGAAGAAAAATGGAGGAAAAGGAACAGCGCTTAATCTGGGTCTGAAAAAAGTCTCTGGCGAATTAATTTTTACAATGGACGCAGACACTTTTGTTTCTTCAGATGCACTAAGAAAAATGACCAAACTTTTTTCCAATAAATATACAATGGCAGTAACTCCTGCTATGGGTGTTTTCAAACCAAAAACAATATGGCAAAGAGTTCAGCATATAGAATATTACATGGGAGTTTTTTTAAGAAAGAGTTTCGCTACAATGAATGCAATTCATATAACTCCCGGCGCATTTTCTGGATATAGAAAATCTTTTTTTGATAAACATGGCGGTTTTGACGAAAACAATATTACAGAAGATTTAGAAGTAGCTTTAAGAATTCAATCTTACGACTACATAATTGAAAACGCACCAGGTGCTGCAATTTATACTCTCGGACCAGCAAATCTAAAAGATTTAACAGCGCAAAGAAGAAGATGGTACACAGGACTAATAACAAACCTATGGACATACAGAAAAAAATTATTTGGCCCTAAAAAAGGGGCAATGGGTGTTGTAGTCTTGCCAGTCGCAATATCTACGGTAGTGCTTGCTGTAGCACTAACAATCACCGTACTTATCAAAACATTAAATAATATAAAAAAAGAAATAATCTCCTTATATTCCGTCAACTTTCAATTTGAAGACATAATTGAGTTTAACAAAATTGTTATTGAAACATTTTTTATAAGAGCATTTAGTCATAAGATATTCTTAATGAGTTTGCTATTCCTATGTTTACTCTGGTTTTATTTGTCTTTCTCAAGAAGAGAGGTTGGATTCAAAGAAAGTCTTCGCCTTAATTTTATACTTTTTATAGTCCTTTATTCATTCTTCTTCGCTTTTTGGTGGATAATGTCGACATTTTATGTTTTATTCGGGAAAAAAGTTGTATGGAGGTATAAAAAATGAAACCAACCAGAAATTACTATCTAAAAAAAATGTTTTACGCGTTTATACTCACAAATATAATGTTTTTAATAATAATATTAACATCCTTATCAGTTTCTTATTTAAATTACAACAACATCAAAAGCAAGAACAGCGTAATTTTAGAATCGTTAAACAAAATTAATCAACTTTCAATATTAAATTGCGATGATTCTGTTTTGCTAAAAGCGTCCGAACTGCTGGATGAAACAGGAATTAAAATAAATTTGTTAGAAATAAGATTCAGAAAAGACGATTATCGCGTCCTAGAGCAAAAGTCTATTTATACCGCCTTGGAGCTAAAACATTATGAACTCATAAAGAAATTAAAAACTGAATGCGAAAAAGATTTTGTTACGATTTTATTCTTTTACTCTAACAAGAAAGAAATTCAGGAAGAAAGCGAAAAAGTAGGTTTCATTTTAAGCACTTTTAAAAATACTGCTCCAGAGAGAATAATGGTTTATTCATTTGACGCAGATTTAGAGTCCGAACACATTAAAAAAATAAAAGAAAAATACTCAATAGAAAAAACTCCGATTGTTATAATAAACGAAAAAGAATCCATAGAAATCTCCAATATAAGAGACTTAGAAAGATATTTATAATAAAAAGAGAAAGCATATAGGTTCCGATAAACATATAGAAAAAAAAGATTATATCAATGAAACTGAGCGCCATCGTTTTCCTCCCCAGCCGTGAGGTGGAAGTAATCATGAAAGTTATCACTTAAAGTAAGTTCGGCAGTATGCCCCATCTTTTTCTTATGAATAAGATCCCGCTCAACAAATCGCCGAATATGATCATATGCCTTGTTACCGCGTATCTTTATAATAACTGATTGTTTAATAGGCTGCTTATAGGCAATCATCGCCAAGGTTTCCTGCTCCGCTCTTGAGAACTCCGAAGAACCCGTTGCAAGTTTATTCACAAGGGAAACAAAATCCTCAGCAACATCCATCTTCCATTGATTGTCCTTCTGAACAACAGCTATCCCAGACTCGCGATATTTATCCTGTAGATCACTAAGAACCTTCCTCAAAAGAATAGGACTTAAATCAGTCAACGAAACAAGCTCAGGGAGAGAAAGAAACCTTCCCGCAACAAAAAGTGCAGCTTCAACCTTCCGAATACTCTGCATCTCGAGATCTGCATCAAGTTCATCAATATTTTTCTCGCTCACATGCTCTGAAACCATGACGTTCAAAGAAAATGTGAAGTTTTAAATCTATGTATACCTCATCGTAAAAAAGCGATAAGAATCCCCTCAATAAAAGCCGCAATAATCAAGAGCGGAATAATAATCATAAGAAAAACATTCATCGTCTGATAAAACCGTTGGGTAAGAAGCTTCTTCACGTTCCCCTGTCCTTGAAAAAAGCTAAACCCAAGTTTAAGACCAAGACCAAGTGAAAAGAGAACTGCAGGAAGTTCAAAAATACCATGGGGGAGGAGTTCCAACCAGCTCGCAAGTCCCGAGAGAATATAGACGCGCGCAAGAACATACCCGATTAGAATCCCATTTCCAATCGTAACAAATAATGGAGCAATACCAAACACAATCCCAAGAACAGCAACACTAAATGCAACAAAAAAATTATTTTGTAAGATATGAAAAATCATCTCCAAGGTACCCAAATCCCGTGATTGCTCGAGAATCCGTGCAAGGATAGGCAGGATAAAGGGAGAAAGTTGTTCATAGAAAATAAAACCAACGAAAATACTAGCAATAAAGAGAATGCAAATAGTAAGAATATAAAAAATAGATTCTCGAATGTACAGAAGCGCTTCTCGAAATTGTTGCTTCGCGTTTAATCTACTTTTTATGCCCATGTTACCGAATCATCCGACGAAGGAGAAGAACCTTTTTATGATAGCTAAAGCGTAGATAAAAACCATACACCATACCTACCAAAAAGCCGCTCGCATGAGCAACATTGCCAATAGGCCAGTTTCCAAGAATACTAATAACCCACATAAAAATGAGCGTTAAAGGCACCATCAGCCAAGCAGGCAGAGAAAAGAAAGGCAAAAAAATAATCATAAAACGAATGTGCGGAAGTAAGACAACATAGAGTCCTGCAAGCGCAAAAATCGCACCAGAAGCCCCAACCATATAAACATCAGGTCCTCCAAAAATGCGCTCGCCAATCGAAGTCGTACCAAAAAGAAGAGAGAAAACAACAGAAGACAAACCAGCGAGAATACCTGCACTAATATACAAAAGAATAAAACGCTTTCTCCCGATGATCCGCTCCGCAAGTGTCCCTAACGAAAACAAAACCAGCATGTTCAGAACAAGATGACCAAGCCCGCCATGAACAAACATGTGACTCGCGAGCGTCCATAACGACTCACCACGAGCAATACTGCTCGGTTTTAGAGCAAGATAAGTAAAAACCCTTTCATCAAAAAACAATGAAATATAAACAAAGAGAAAAACAATAACACTAAGAATAATAAAAGAAGCAACAGCTGAAAGATTTCCTGCTCGATCGCGAAGCGTACGCGTTCGACGGATGGAGTAAGGTCTCATCACTTCTTCCGCCTTGATTTCATAGATTTCTTCATACGCTTTTTTGAAGGCGAACGCACTTTTTTATTGCTCGTACGAATCTGAGCTCGACGCCGCGCTCGATTCCGTTTCAGCTCACGTTCCCGATTCTTCTTTTCTATCGCAATCCGTCGCTCCCGCGCCAGTTCGTATTTTTCAGAAACGCGACGCAAAGCGTCGTCAACCTCATGCAAAAGATCACTCCGTTTTTTGATCTCTTTTCTCAAGCCATCAACAAAATCCTCTGCCTCACGAATAGACAAGGTCTCCCCACATTCAGGACACGTATAAGTATATTGGAGCGCCTGCTCTTCGGTATATTCAAGTCCGCAGTTATTGCAAAAGAAAAATCTGCTCGTTTTTCTATTCTGTTGCTGCTGATGAAGATCCTGAATCCCATCAAGAAGTTTCGTCTTAAACTTCTGGAGACTCTTCTCAACCTCAAGCGTCCAAAAATAAGTATACCATCCTCCTTTCTTCCTATCTTTTGTTCGAATAAAGCTAACCAACCCAGCATCAGCAAGCTTATAGAGAATATTCCGCGTTTGATTGATAGTAAAGCCAAGTTTCTTTGCAATAAAAAACTCATTAACATCTTTTTTACGCTCAAGAATATCAACAAGATGCTCAGCATCAACACCACCATAACGCAAAACAATCTTTTTAAGCAGCGCTAGTAGATGCAGATGCTCATAATTCTTCCTCCTCGGCAGCCCGCTACGTTTCTGTTTATGCATATAATACAGAGTACAAAAAATCTCTTAAATACCTTTCCATAAACCAAAAACGTTAAATGAAAAATTGTTGTCCTTATTAAGTTAATCTAAACTTATATAAATCAATTTAAAAATAAAGAGGTATGTTTTGGAACAAAAAAGAGGATCGTAAAGCCCTTCCTGATTTACCTTATCCCCGAACACCACCCGGTATGTTCAGCGAGCTACCACGACCCCATCCAACGTTTCCTGAGCCAGAAGAAGATTCCGAATCATTTGAGCCACACGCACTACCCTCGTTTCCTAACGCTCCTTCCCACAACAAATTCACAGAAGCAGTAATTAAAGAGGTAGTAGCAGACGGAGAGTATAAACAAGAGAATGCAATACTACTACCACCTCCGAACGAACATGAAACCTCAGAGAAAGCGAAAGTCGTAGAGATGGAAGAATGGTACCCAACACAATTACCAACAGACCGAGGACCGCCATCAACACGCATAACACCACCGAATGAACAATCAAGTCCGCCAGTAATATCAGACATGACAAGAATCCAAGAAACAAACACGCCTCCATTCCAACAGAGCGACGTATACATCCGCCTCGAAAAATTCCGCTCAGCACGCCGCGCCTTGGGTGATGCACGAAGAAAACTAGAAGAAATCGATGCCCTTATGAAGAAAATTCGAGAAGTTAAAATGCGCGAAGAACAAGAACTTGCAGCATGGGAGCGAGAACTCGTGCAAATCAAAGCACGAGTAGATGACGTAAGCACAAATATCTTCGAAAAGGTCGACTAACATGAATTCTGAATACGTACGAGTCTCAATACCTGAGCGTTTATACTCGGTAAAAGGTCTCTTAAGAACACAGCTCGCAACACTGAACGCGCTCCAAGCATTTAGAAACTATAAAAAACTACGAAACGACGAATTTCTTTTACGAATCTCAATAAAAAACGAAGTCGAAAGCTGTATAACACTGCTCATGCAACTAGAAAAAGTCCTCCCGCAAACCGCCTACCAACTCCCAAGCGAGCGAGAAAAAAAACAAGAGCCAACGAATGAAGAAAAAGAAGAGCTCTCGCTCAATGATGAAATACAAATGATCAAAAGAAAGTTAAGTGCATTACAAGCAAGCGCATAATTTATATATCACACAAATCCTAAGAGTCTATGCAACGCGGATTACATCACGCACCGCAAATACGAACGCGGCAAGAATTCATCCGAGCATACATCGAATTCTTTAAAAAGCACAATCATCGAGAGATACCATCATCATCGCTCATACCAGAAAACGATCCAACAGTGCTATTCACAACAGCAGGAATGCACCCCTTAATACCCTTCCTGCTTGGACAAAAACACCCATTAGGCACGCGCCTCGTAAGTGTACAAAAATGTATCCGGACACAAGACATAGAAGAAGTAGGAGACAAAGTCCACCACACCTTCTTCGAAATGTTAGGAAACTGGAGCCTAGGAGATTATTTTAAAAAAGAAGCAATCGAATATAGTTTCAGATTTCTAACTGAAGTACTAAAACTCTCGCCTGAGAAACTCGCGATAACAGTCTTCAAAGGCGACAATGATGCGCCGCGCGATAACGAATCAGCAAACATGTGGATCTCACATAACCTAGCAAAAGAACGAATCGCGTTTTTAGGAAAAATAGACAACTGGTGGGGACCAGCAGGAGCAACAGGACCATGTGGCCCAGACACTGAAATGTTCTACTGGACAGGCGAAGAAAAACCACCAAGAAAATTTAATCCGAACGATGAACGCTGGGTCGAAATCTGGAACGACGTATTCATGGAATACATAAAGACAAAAAACAATACCTATGAAAAAGCATCCCGTCATAATGTCGACACAGGCATGGGTGTCGAGAGAACAATTACACTTCTCAACAAAACAAACGATGTCTACCAAACAAGCATCTTTCAACCAATAATCCAAGAAATAGAAGTAGTATCTGGAAAGCAATACAAAAAAAATGAGCGGCCAATGAGAATCATCGCAGATCACCTCAGAGCAGCAACCTTTATTCTTGGTGACGATCATAAAATTCAGCCCTCAAACATCGGTCAAGGATACATCACACGAAGATTAATACGCCGCGCAATACGCTACGGAAGAATACTCGGAATAAAAGAACAATTCTGTGTTCACATAGCAAAAGTAATTATCAATCTCTACCCAGACTATCAAGAACTAGAACGAAATAAAAATTTCATCTATGAACAGCTCACGACTGAAGAACAGAGATTTCAAGCAACGCTCGACAAAGGACTAAAAAAATTCCGAGAGATGGTAAAAGACAAAATCATCACCGGCAGAGAAGCATTTTTACTCTTCCAATCCTACGGCTTCCCAATCGAAATGACACAAGAACTTGCAGCAGAAGAAGGAAAAAAAGTAGATCTCGAAGAATACAATCAAGAATTTTCACGACATCAAGATCTCTCTCGGACAATGAACGCAGGCATATTCAAATCAGGTCTCGCCGATGAAAGTGAAACCACAAAAAAACTCCACACGGCAACACACCTCCTCAATGAAGCGTTACGACAAGTAATTGATAAAAACATACGACAGAAAGGATCAAATATCACGTCAGAACGATTGCGTTTTGACTTTAACTTTCCTCGAAAGCTAACAGATGACGAAGTGAAGCGTGTTGAAACGTTTGTGAACGAAAAGATTCAGGCTAATTTAAAGATCGTAAAAGAAGAAGCGCCCCTCAACGAGGCGCTCGAATCAGGCGCACAAGCAGAATTCGGTGCGAAGTACCCTGAATTGGTTTTCGTCTATAGTGTTATTGACCAGAAAGATAAGCGTGGGTGGTTTAGTAAGGAGATATGTACTGGACCGCATGTGAGTAATACACGTATGCTCGGCAGATTCGTTATTATAAAAGAAGAAGGCATTGCTGCAGGTGTGCGAAGGATTAAGGCGCGTCTCGAATAATTGTTCCAAGACAACAATATTTATATATAGAATTTTATGTTTCTACACAATGACAAATCAAGGATCTTCCTCGCTAGATGATCTAGTTGACTTCTTGGGTCATAGCGTTCAAAGAGGAGAATACGAAGTAGTTTCTGAATTATTTAGATCTGTAGGAAAAAACGCCGAAGACTATTTACGAGAAAACCCCGAAAAAATAAGAATAAAGAAAAATCATTTTGCTTATCTAGACTGTTCCTGTCTAGGATTAACGGCTCTTCCTGTGAATATAGGTAGATTGGAGTTGTTGGAGACATTGGATGTTGGTGATAATGAATTAACTTTTCTTCCTGAGAGTATAGGTAGATTACCTTCATTGAAGGAATTGTATGTTGATTTTAATGAATTAACGTCTCTTCCTGAGGGGATAGGTCGATTGGGGTTGTTGGAGATATTGTATGTTAATCGTAATAGATTAGATAAAAAAGCAATAGAGTTATGTTCCCAACTAAGGTCTAAAGGAGTTTCTGTTTACAGGTTTTAGTTAAGATCGCTATCTCTTTTTCTTACGCTGACAACAAACACACAACCATTAGGACTGAATGAGACTCTACGAGTTGTACCATCCAGATCAATTAAACTAAGCTTCCTTTCAAGATTACATGCACTGTGTGTTCTTCATGAGTATGCTCGCCAAAGTCTGTATTTGGGATTAATTCGACAAATTCACCAAGACAACAATACTTATATATGGGATTTTATGTTTCTACACAATGACAAATCAAGGATCATCGCTGGATGATGATTCAACTTATAACTAAACCAATGGTCTTGAAAGACTTGTTTAACTGATAGAAAAGGTTTATTTTCTTTCTCTTTCTTATTAACTAATGTTGTTTCTTGGATAAAAACAACATAGGGTTAGCACCTAAAAAGGCTAACCCTTTATAGATTATATACTATAAATTAACTTGTCTTCCTGAGAATATAGGTGGATTGGGGTCGTTGGAGAGATTGGATGTTAGGGGTAATAGATTAGATAAAAAAGCAATAGAGTTATGTTCCCAACTAAGGTCTAAAGGAGTTCGTATTTTAGCGGCTTAGTTAAGATCACTATCTCTTTTTCTTACTCTGACAACAAACGCACAACCATTATGATCGCATGTTACGCTAAGAAAAAGTATTATAAATCAAGAATGTCTATTGGTTGGATGGACAGAGAGGCACATTAGGGACGTTTATATGGGATGTAGATCGGCTGGCTTTTGGATTAGGGATTTCTATAATCATCATTACAATTTCTCTTTTATATTATAGAAAAACAAAAAGGCAATTAAAAAGTATAGTTTTAGACATAAGGAGGTTATCAAATAAAATCAGATAATCAACTATTCAAATAAATCGTAGAGTTAATCTTTTTAATAGTATTGCCTCCCTGCCGCGGCTGCCCTGTAGTGTTCTGAATAGGGAGCGTAATACTATAATCACTATCGGTCGTGATAAGATAAAGCAACGTTGTATCGACAATCATAACACTATAGTTACGATTAATAATCAGAGCAGGAATAAGAAAAGTACGTTCATATCCCTCACTCGCCTGGCCCGCAAGAGTAATCTCGTTCTGGATAGAAAATGCAGCCTCTCGTAAAGTCCCCTCTCGTTGAATCCTCGCCCGCTGTGAAATATTCTCCTGAAAAACGAAAAAAAGAATAAGAAAGAAAAAGAGCAACACGCTCGCAAGAATAATAAATTCAGCTGCTGATTGTGCTCTCTCTCCCATGTTAGACCGACGTCACATTGACGCGAGTAGGTAATGCACTAATAACAATCTTTTTAACACCGCCACCAGCAGAAATATTGCCAGTAAGCGCAACACTACTTGTATAAGCTATCTTTGCAACACCAGACCGCGTCGACACCGTAAAGATCAAGTCATAAGGAGAAACATCGACAGCGTAAACCCCATCAGGAAGATATGCCGTAATACTCGTCTTTGAAGGCTCGCCTGCATAAAAAACACTCTCAGCAGTCGTCGTTACTTTCTTTGCAAAGCGCTCAAGCTGGTTTAATCGAAGTGCATCCTTAATCTCTGAGGCATAAAAGAAAGCAATACCAAGAAGTCCAGCAATAAGAAACAGAACAAAGGCAAGGACAATAACATATTCGGTACTAATCTGACCCTTCTTCGCCCTCTGAGAAATAAAAAGCATCATCATAAGAAACGTAAACAAAGATATTTAAAGATTCTTGCTTTTTCCAAAGGATGAAACGAGGTGACCGTTTTCAAGTTATTGCACTACTCCTACTGATCCTAGCAATACTACATTCAATAACTCATTTTAGCATCTATGGAACAAGTATTCCTGGTTTCTTCGAAACAGGCCTCTCTGGTTTCTCAATAGGAAAAAACGAACTAGGAGAAGAATTAAAGACAACCTACCCACGAACACCGCTCTACTCGCAAATGATTATCATCCTTGAGTGGCTTTCAATTATCATAATATTTATATTCGGCTACGTACGACACGTATTTGCAATCAAGCAAGAAGAAAAATTCCCCCATGGCTCTATAGAAACAATACACGCCCAACAAGGAAACCACCACGGCATAAAAACAGACATAGACGCGCTCTATGAACTCCTACGAGAAAAAAAACGACTCCGTTTTTCCGTTATTGCACGCCTCTTCCACGTCACTTCTGAAAACGTTATGGAGTGGGCAAAAATACTAGAAGAAGGAGATATGGCAACAATTATCTACCCTCGCTGGGGAGAACCAGAACTAGCACTCGCGGATAACACCGACAACATACAAGAAAAAAAGAAGTACAATGAACACTAAACTAAGATCAATCATGCAACAAAAAGAAGAACAAAGCAAGGAAATACAGAAAGAAATTATCGATCGCTATACCGTTGAAGTTGATGGTGCAAAGGTTGAAGTCTACATTATACGTAACCCGCTCGATACAGTATACAATCTCTCCATCCCAGAGATAAGCCCTCCAACCGCCAGACTTCTTGACGATATAAGAAACGAATTAATCATGGCAACAACCATCACAACAAAAGAACTCACAGATCCAACACTCTTCTCATCAATAAAAACAAGATTTATGGAAGATGCGCGCAAATTACTCCGCGAAAAGTTACCCCATATAGAAAGCGACGTTGAGGCATTTTTATTAGGGTCGCTAATGCAAGAAATGCTTGGTCTCGGTGTTATAGAGTTTTTTGTCGCAGACCCTAATCTCGAAGAAATCGTCATTCCTGCAGCAAAAGAACCAATCCGCGTCTATAGTCGAAAACATAACTGGTTGACAACAAACATCACCATCGAGAATGAAGAAGACATTGTAAACTACGCCAATATCATCGCACGCCGTATTGGGAGACAAATCACAATCCTGAACCCTCTCCTCGACGCACACCTCGTAAGCGGCGATCGTATCAACGCAGTACTCTACCCAATAAACACCAAAGGAAACACAATCACAATTAGAAAATTCGCACGAGATCCTTACACAATTGTTGACATGATCACCAACAAAACCTGCGATGTACAAACTGCCGCGCTCCTCTGGCTTGCAATCGAATATGAACTAAACGTTCTTATCTCAGGCGGTACAGGATCAGGAAA
This sequence comes from Candidatus Woesearchaeota archaeon, assembly GCA_964494915.1. GTDB lineage: Archaea > Nanobdellota > Nanobdellia > Pacearchaeales > GW2011-AR1 > UBA73. The sequence goes on along the minus strand of CAZBTP010000002.1, from coordinate 34,812 downwards.
AACTTCATTCCTCAACGCCTGTCTCCCCTTTATCCCACCAAACCAACGAATAATCAGCATCGAAGATACACGCGAGCTTATGCTCCCGAATTTCCTTTACTGGACGCCGCTCGTAACACGGATCTCAAATCCAGAAGGAAAAGGAGAAGTAAGCATGCTTGATCTACTCGTAAACTCCCTACGCATGAGACCAGACCGCATTATTCTTGGGGAGATGCGAAAACAGCAGGAAGCAATGGTTCTCTTCGAAGCAATGCACACAGGCCACGCAGTCTATGCAACCGTACACGCAGATTCTGCAGCAGAAACAGTAGCGCGTCTCGTAAATCCTCCAATCAACGTTCCTCCAAATCTCTTACGTGCAGTAAACCTCAATGTAGTTATGTTCCGTGATCGAAGAAAAGGTATCCGTCGAGTGTTACAAATAGCAGAGTTCGATGCAGATAAGAGCGGAGCAAAAGCAAATATACTCTACCGTTGGAGTGCCGAACGCGACGAAATCGTACGACACAGTGAAAGCTCGCGCTTTTTTGAAGAAATCAGTCGTCAAACAGGAATGTCACAGCATGAAATCCAAGAATCTCTCAATGAACGACAACAGATTATCACAATACTTGTATCCAAAAAGATTAGAAGTCTTCCTGAAATAGGGAAAATAATGAATCTCGTTTACAAAAATAAACCCCTCGTACTCCAAGCACTAAGCAAAGGCGATGTACAAACGCTCCTCCAGAGGTGAGAATGAAGTTTCATATACCATTCACCATATCCCCCATAGACAAATTAAAGAAACGTTCAGCACCACTGACTCGTTTTTTTAGCTATCGAAAAAAATCAACCCTCGGTAACCTTCTCGCTCAGACAAACATCGAGCTCACGAGAGAACAATATCTCGCAATCTCTCTTCAAGGAGCGATACTAACCTTCATCGTCTTCTTTATACTAAGCTCAACAATCTTTGTAATCACGAAAGTAGAACGCGCAATTATATTTGCCATAGCCATTGCATTTCTCGCAGGTCTCTTTATCTTTTTTAGTCGAATAGTATACCCTCGCGTCTATGTCACGAGAAAACAAAGAGACATTGAACGTCACCTCATCTCAGCATTACAAGATATCCATGTGCAACTACAATCAGGAGTACCGCTCTTCAGAATTATGGTAAACATCTCCTCTTCAGATTACGGAGCGCTTAGTGATGAGTTCAAAAAAGCAGTACGGAGGATTAATGCAGGCTATCCACAAATCCAAGTACTCGAAGAGCTAGGCGAAGCAAATCCATCGGTATTTTTCCGCCGAACACTCTGGCAGATCAGCAACGGAATGCGTGCAGGAAGCGACATCTCAATTGTTATCCGCGAGAGTATCCACGCATTAAGTCAAGAACAACTCATCCAAATCCAAAACTACGGCAATAAATTAAATCCAATGATCATGTTCTACATGCTCATTTCAGTCATCCTTCCAGCACTCTCAATAACCTTCCTTACGATCATCTCCTCACTCGTCCAGTTATCACAATCAATAAGCACACTGCTCTTCATCGGTTTATTAGTTGGCGTTATTATCATTCAAACAATGTTCCTCGGAGTCATCAAATCAATCAGGCCAAGTCTCATCTAGAATGGAAACACAAAAAACAGAGAAAGGACGCAGAGCAAATCCCTCACAAAAAATAATCATAGGAACAGGTTTAGCAACGCTGATCATAGGAGCCATTACCTTCCTGATCTCCAGAAGTATAGGAACAACACTTATAATCTCGATAAGCATACTCACGCTCACCATACTATTCTTCTCAATACAAAAAAAACTCCGTCAGACAAAAGAACTTAAAAAGATGGAGGAAGTATTTCCCGATTTCATTGCACTAATGGCATCGAATCTTCGAGCAGGCATAACAATCGATAAAGCATTACTGCTCAGCTCCAGAAAAGAATTCTCGCCGCTCGATCAAGAAATCCTACGATTAGGAAAAGACATTATCGCAGGAAAAGAGATAACACATGCGCTCCGCAATATGGGGGAGCGTATCCAATCAGAGGAAATAAAAAAAACAATCCTGCTCATAAGCTCAGGCATAATCTCAGGAGGAAATATCTCGATCCTCCTCGAAGAAACAGCAGTAAACATGCGAGAACGTATCTTTGTACAAAAACGCGCGGCATCAAACGTCCTTATGTATGTTATCTTTATATTTTTCGCAGTAGCAGTCGGAGCACCAATCCTTTTTGGTCTTTCATCTGTCCTGGTGAGTATACTATCAGCACTTTTCGCAGACCTTCCCATCGGACAAGCAAACATTAACCTCCCCTTCACACTCACAAAGCTCTCTGTTTCCCCAACCTTTATTATGTACTTTTCATTATCATTTATTATCGCCATAGATATTCTCGCCTCGCTAGTCGTCGGACTGGTAAGCAAAGGAAAAGAAAGAGAAGGGCTCAAATACGTAGTACCGCTCATCATATGCAGCACCTTCGTATATCTCGTCTCACGAACCGTCCTCCTAAGCTATTTCGCAGACTTCTTCAAATAGAAAACCACGATAAGTTTTTATATGGGATTCCTATCACAATGTCATAATGCCAATAAAAAAGAATAAACGAGAACGAATTGTGCGCGTACCAACAGACATCCCTCATTTTGACGAATTCATCGAGGGCGGTTTCGAAAAAAACACAACAAACTTACTCGTGGGCGGATCAGGAAGTGGAAAGTCTGTCTTTGCAGCCCAATTTTTAGTCGGCGGCATAAAAAAAGGCGAACACTGTCTCTACGTAACATTCGAAGAAAAAAGAGAACAATTCTACACGAACATGCTCGAATTCGACTGGGATTTAGAAGCGTATGAAAAAGAAGGATTATTCACCTTCCTCGAATACACGCCAGGAAAGATAAAAACAATGCTCGAAGAAGGGGGAGGTGTAATTGAAAATATTATCATAAAACAAAAAGTAACGAGAATGGTTATCGACAGCATTACCGCATTTGCAGAACTCTTTGAAGATAAAGCCTCGCAACGCGAAGCAGCGCTCTCTCTCTTCGGTACGATCCGAGACTGGAATTGCACCTCGCTCCTCACATTCGAAGAAGTCCCGATTCAAGGAATAAAAGTAGCACCGAAGCCCCTTGAATTCGAGAGCGACGCAATCATCGTCCTCTATTACAAGAGAATAGGAAATGAACGTCAACGCTTTATTGAGATATTGAAGATGAGGGGAACAAACCACTCAAAAAAACTCTATCACTTTACAATCGAAGATGAAAAAGGCATTGTAATCGATCCGAATCCTGTTTCTATAAACAAAGAAAAGGGATGATGAATGCAAAAGCACAAGCATGGGGATTCGACCTCTTTATCGCGGCGATCATCTTTGTAGGAGGAATTATCTTTTTTTATCTCTATACCCTAAACGCCTCGTCAGACCAAGAGGCTCTCCCAGAATTAATTGCAGAAGCTGACATGCTCGCGACAATACTCCTCTCAGAGGGAGTTCCTCCAACGTGGAACACAACAACGCTCTCTCAAATCGGATTGCTGACAAACAATAAAATAAATGAAACCAAACTCGAATCATTCTATAATCTCTCAATTCAAGACTATAAAAAAACAAAAGCCATCACCAGACTACGCTATGATTATTATATTACATTCTCAGAACAAATAACGATCAACGGACAACAGCTCAACGGTATTGGTCTTACGCCGAATACGCCGAACCATCTTGCAAAACTATCAAGATTAACGATCTACAAAAACAAACCAATCTCAATAACAGTCGAGGTATGGGCATGAATCGCAACGGCTTCTTTTTTAGTATCGACGCGCTCATCGCACTCATTATCCTACTCGCAGTTACCTTTGTTGCCTACCCTGTCTTTGAATCCTCCAGATCAACAACAAAACTACCAGGGGATATTATCAAAGTACTCTCAACATTAAAAGTCGGAGAGATGAACTCAAGTCTTATTCAATCGCTTATTGCAGCAAAGGTAATCAATGATACCAACAGCAGCCTCATCGAACAAATTGGTGCGCTCTATACAACAAATAGCAGCACAGCGCAAGCACTCGCACAAGACGTGTTAAAAACACTCAATACAACAGAAAATATCGGAATATGGTATGACAACAATCTTACAGCATCAATAAATACAACACCCTACACAACAGCGCGCGAGATCTCCGTAGCGCGTGAAACAGTAAGTGGCGTCTCACTCGCGGGCCCATCAAAAGGATACGTATCAAAAGCATGGTTAAAACAAATTAGTGCAAAAAGTACAGTGCTCTCAATACGAGGCGATCTTATGTGTGGAAAATGGAGAACCTACTCCTGGGGAGATTACTGTGGTCCAGCAGCAACGAACATAACCTACACAATCCCAGTCCCCACAAACGCAACAATCAACAACGCCTGGTGGCTCGCCGAACCTGCATGGGTCGGTCAACCGACAAAATTATACGTCAACGGAATAAAAGTATTCGATGGCGACATCCAGTATTTTACCATCATAAATATCACCGCTCTCGTACACGCAGGAAACAATACAGCAATTCTCGACAGCACAACAGGCGGTGATGACGGAGCCTCCCATATCGTAGTCGAATATACCACGCCAGACCTACAAACATTTACCTACGGAAACAGCTATCCCTTCAATCTCCTAAACACACGAGGTGTCCTCTATCACGAAAAAGCCCTCTTTATTCCAACACAAGTAAATGCGCTTGAAATTATTCTAAATGCGACACATTCGTCAACCGCCTACATACGAAAAGGACCGCAAACAATTCTCATTGGAACAAAAGCACCAGCAGCAAGTGGACTAATAAACTTCACAAAAAGCGAGATACAAACAGCATTAACTGCTGGAGGATTATCTCCCCAGAGTCTAACAAACGAATACTTCTTTGTCATTGTAAAGATGGGTTCAACAAATCAACAAACAGCCCTCCGAAAAAACTCGTATGTTCTAGTAGACGCAACGCAACCCTCACCGCCTTTTGGCTCTATTGATCTCACAGGAGGAATACCACTCAAAAACGCAACAAATCTCCTTCAGAATACATTCTACCGAAACCTAACCTGGCGCTTTCATCTTCCGAAGAATTCACTCGCATTACTCGCAGATTGGCAACTTGGCTGGCTCTCGCTTGCAGGAAACACTTCACAAAGAGCAACAGCAAACGCCGTAACACTCTACAACGCCCCACCAGAGGCCTACATCCCAGCATTCAGTCGATTTGGGTATTCGCCAAACAAGGCAGCAGGTCTCTTTCTCGAGGGCACAAACAACTTCTCACTCGACTTTGGACCAGGCTATGGCATCTCAAACACATCATCATACGGAATCCTCACCTATTTCATAAAAAGTTTCGTAAGCTATGGTGACACGAAAAACAAAGCAAGGGGAGGAACCATTACACTCACCTTCCAAGATGGCACAACAAAAAACATCGTTATTGGCGATGGAGCAGACAGCTGGGATCCTGCAAACGACGCAATCGACGATGCAGTCGATAGACTCATGAAACAATTCGATGCAGAAGCCGACGGAAAAATAGATCTCATTGTATCACAAGACAGTTTCGGCATAGACACGCTCGACATATCAGGCGTTCCCTATCTATGGTCAACAGAGGTACAAGTACGAACATGGCGGTGAACAAAAAAGGAATATTTTTTACACTCGCAACAATAATCATCCTCTCGATATTTGTCATATCATATACAGTACGTTCAGGTTTTCAAGAGCGTGAAACACTAACACAACGCGTCACATCAATGAACAACTTCGTCTTCTCATTAGAGAAAGACATCACACGACAAATCTACATCTCAGGATTTCGCGCAATCCTCTCACTCGAGAATTATATTACAACAAATGGCACCTTTATCGATAATGCAGCGCTCGCGCTTACTGAAGCACTCATAAACGGAACAATAAAAAACCAAACAGCGACACTTATGACAAACTATCGTCTCGCTGACTGGAATGCTCGTATAACAAATCTATCCGACAAAGTAAGCCTTATCACAAACTATACAATCGAATCAGTAACCGTAACCCAAGATACCCCTTGGGGTGTTCGTATCGACGCAAAAATACACCTGATAATACAAGATAAAGGAAATCTCGCACAATGGAATACACAAAAAGTTATCTCAACAAACATCGTAATCGAAGGATTCGAAGATCCGCTCTACCTTATCCATAGTAACGGTCTTGTCGTCAACAAAATACAAAGAACACCTTATACAGGATTCGCCGCCGGCACCGATGTCACGAATCTCACGAATCATCTTTCTTCATCAGACTACATTACCACCCCAGCCAGCCCCAGTTTTCTCAATCGCCTCGAAGGAAAAACAAACCCAAATGCCTATGGCATTGAATCGCTCATAAATCTTGCAAACTTTACACAGCAGGGAGTTGGCATCCAAGACAAGTCAGCCGTAGACTACATCTACGTCTCAAGTTCAAATCCGCCCGCATACAAAATCCAAGGCATGCCTTCCTGGTTTAAGCTCGATGATCCTCACCTCGATATCTACGGCGTCCGTCATTTAGTCATATAGCAATAGACTTTACTAATTCCCCAATATTGTCTGTTGCTATATTCGAGAGAACAAAATAGAATGAGGGATTATTTTGGTCTCTCGCTATAAGCTAACAGGGCCTTTAACAAAACCATACACACGAACACGCTGTCCATTAATAGTATACGTAACAGTCAAATCCTCCTCGAATTCACTCCTGCCAGTATTATCACAAGAAAACACAAAATCCCGGCCCTGATTATTCGCAACACTCGCGACATTCTCCCCAGGCGAACAACGAACAAGCTGAAGATTTGCAACAATATCCTGCCCAAGCTGATTAACAATAATCAATGAAACCTCTCGTTCACGAATAAAACGAACCGAACAAGAAACATCAGGTATATTTCCCGGTCGAATGAGCGTACACGTCGATGACGATGCAACACCTCCATCAACACCACCGTCAACACCCCCAAACAGAGATCCTGCTTTTTGTGTTCCTTCTCGTTGCATTCCTTCTTGAGAATCAGCAGTTTCACGAGCATCCTCACGAACATCACGGGGGCCAACATCATCACGCTCCTCAACAATATCCTCCTCGCCACCAGAACGAGGCAGCAAGCCGCGAGCATTCTCATCCTGGAACAACAGCCGAAGTTCTTCACGCAAACCAAAAAAAATAATCAAAAGAATAACAAAAACAAAAAAAATACCAACAATAACCCTCTTTTTCATACGCTCCTTAAGAATAAGAAAGTTTATAAATACGGCGTTATATAAGGTAAGTACGTGAAGATATAAAGGAGGTACGAATGAACCATAAAGGACAAGCAGCGATGGAGTTCTTGATGACCTATGGCTGGGCTATATTAGCAGCTATTATCGCCATTGGTGTCCTCGCCTATTTCGGAGTATTCAGTCCTGGCAAGTATGTTTCTGGCTCTGCAATAGTGACAGCACCATTCTATATAAACGCGTGGAATGTACAAGCAAACACAGGAAGCGGTAGTCCCGGAGTTGTTCTCGAATTACGAAATAATGGTGGTGAAGATTTTACACTTCAAAGTATAAACGTAACAGGCTGCGGTATTAACGGAACATCATTATCAGTAAGCACAAGTTCCATAACAACAATGGTCATACCCTGCTCAAGTGCATTAACAGTAGGCAACACGTTCAAAGGCGACATTGTTATCAACTACCGTAAGAGTGGCAGTTTAGTAGATCTTACATCAACCGGAACAATCGCTGAAAAAATAACTGCATAAACAAACCCTTTTCTTTTTTATTCCTTTGTTAAAATGCGAAGAATTTTTATATATGGGGAGTTCTCTCGAAATAAGTGACATCAAAAAACTACATCATCGCAATCATCATCCTCGCAGGAATAGTTGCACTCATCCTCACAATCACGCAAAACAACACCCCTCTTTTAATAACCGGAAGAACAACAGATGATGTGAAACCAGTTCTCACAGGCGGTATATTGAACAACCTCACCAACATTCCAGAAACAGCACCAACGCGACTACGAGTATTCTACCCTATAAAAGACGCAGAGCAATACATCGAAATCATAGAAGCCAGAGTTATCTTCCTCAGTGGGAGTACGTCCGAATTCAAAAAGAACGAAGAAATCGCAAAGGGAAAAGAAAACAACTCATGCATAACACCAAAAGTATATGGCTCAGGAGACTACGTATTCCTCGATGAAAAAGGCAGACAAAAATTTCTCAGCGCAATAGCAAGTGTCTCCTCTCCAACAGAAATGCTCGCGTACTACTCAAACATATTCGCCGCCTGCAATTTCGATATTCCACTCAAAAAACTGTTCGGAAAAAATACCAAAACAGGCGAACAAAGAACAGTACGATACGAAGTCTCGTATGACGTCAATGGTAACAAACAAAAAGTCACAAAAGACGTAACATTCACGAAAGAGTAAAAAAGTATATAAAGCTGTCTCACGCATAAACGCCATGAACACCATCTCGATAAAAGACTTTCAAAAACTTGATTTAAGAATTGGCAAGATTGCGAAGGTTGACGATCATCCAAATGCAGACAAACTCCTTGTGTTAACAGTTGATCTAGAGATGGATAAGAAAAAAACAATTGTCGCAGGATTAAAACAACACTATACAAAAAAGAAATTGGAAGGAAAAAAAGCACTTTTTATTACAAATATAGAACCAGTAACAGTACGTGGCGTTGTCAGCGAGGGGATGATCCTCGCAGCAGTAAGCGAAGATAAAACGCACGTTGTTATTCTTGAACCTGAACAGGAGGTTGCAACAGGCACGAGCGTCCAGTAAACTATGAAACTACAACTCACCATAAAAAAGAAACATCTCGTTATCCTAGGAATAATTACAATCGCCGCCTTAACAGGGTTCGTTGTTGCAACAAAGGTGTCCCCCACTATTGGCTATCACTCATTAAGTGAAATAGTAAATGATCTTATAAATAAAGATATTGTCGATAGCAATGCAAATGGTATTATTGACAAGAGCGACGATAGTGAAAAGCTCCAAGGAAGTTCAGCACTGGCATTTCAGCGAAAGGTCTCTGGAACATGCGGACCTGGCAGCTCAATCCGACAGGTAAATGACGATGGAAGCGTCATCTGTGAGACCGATGATAGTACAACCTCCCCAGGAAGCGCTTTAAGTTGTATAACAGTCGCCGCTGTTGCTCAATATACTAATCTTCCTCCCAAAGCTAGCTTAAGCCATACTGCTCAGTGTCCTACCGGATATGTAGTCACAGGAGGAGGGACTCGTTGTACATACACGAGGCTGCCAATGCCAAGTACAGGGGTCTTCGGTTTTTTTGACTCGGATCTGGACTACCCTTATGTTGATAATCCTTCATTTCTTACAAGTACAGCCGATACCACCTATCCTGCTCCTATTTTCTGGCTTGGTTCGTGCAAGCTCCCTCAAGAAGCGCATCAGTGTAATAACTTTATATGCCCCACCCAAGTCGATGGCGTAATTCGAGTCTATGCGGTCTGTTGCAAATAATCTCTAAAAGTACGTAATTACTCAGCTTTCTAAAGCTAAAATCTGCTAATCTTTAAAATTTACCTTGAAAAAATAGCCAAGGTATCATATGTGATATTATTATTAGCATTCATTAAATTAAATCCTTCGTAATTGAGATAATTGGGCAATGTCAAGAACACCCGGTTCTTGAGCATGCTCAAGATGTCGTAACATCTTGACATTATCAAAGTTGTAACATAAAGTTGTCCTAGTAACTTTATAATTCTAAGCAGATACAAAGATATTAGTAGCGCCCGAAAAGGATGTCAAAGAAACTCAAATTCTCTTTGTACGTGTTGTTGCCAATAAGTCGTGCCGCTATCTTTCTGTACGCACGTGCCGCTTTGCATCTTGGATACGCATGAACAAGAGCATCCTTCGCAACAAGCGAAGCCTGCACGCGGTCATCCTCAGGAATCACGCCAAGCAAAGGAAGCTCGAGCATATCACTAATATTCTCCAAGGGCATCTCTGTCTTTGTATAACGCACACGAGTAACAATAACACCACGGATAGGTTTACCAAGCTGTGCAGCAAGTTTTGTTGTCTTTAATGCATCAGTAACAGCAGGTATCTCTGGATTTGTTACAATAATCAGTTCATCAGCAGACTCAATAGCAGCAACAGCCTCATCACCCAATCCCGCAGCAGAATCATAGATAATCACATCAGCCATTTTCCGCAGCTTCTTTCCCACGTCCTTTAAACGAGTATGATCAAGATGCTGTAAATCACTTATTGACAACGAACTCGGAATAATCTTTGTCCCAGAGGCATGTTCATAGATAGCATCAGCAACCGCTGACTTTCCTAAAAGGACATGATTCAGACTCACCGGTACAATCGGTGCTCCCAAATGCAGTCCAATGTTCGGCGTTGTAAGATTTGCATCAACAAGAATAACATCCTTCTTAAATCCATTCAGTGCCGCAGCAATATTCACCGCGGTAGTTGTCTTCCCAACTCCACCTTTCCCAGAAGTAATTGTAATAATACGACTCATAACAAACCACCATACAACGGTGCAAGCAAGAGTTATCTGACAAAGCTTATAAACCTTTCGAGAATACCCGCGTATTCCTTCAATGTATTCAGATTAATATTAACAATCTCCCCTCGGTAAGTAACCTTCAGATTCACTCCTTTCCGAAATTCATTCTCGCGCACCTTTTCGAGTAAATCAAGATCACGAAAGAACTCATAAAGCAGAAGCGTCTTCATGACATCAGGATTATGTGCATAGATCTTCTTAAGCGGAATAATCTTCGCCCGTGGTGCATCCGAAGTCAGTTTCCACTTCTTCTCCTTCTTAAGCTTATCAATCAATCGCTCAAGACCTAGTTCAATCATTGTCTTCCAACGCGACAGCAGATTAATAATAACATCACACGTCTTTGTGTATTTAAGACTCACGTAGAGGAGGTGGTCCGCACTAATCTTCTCTTTTATTATCTCTTCCATACAGAAGCGTCACACTACAAGTTGCCGTAGGGATTCTATGTCACAGCCCTTTAAATACCTTTCGTCGACAAACCAGAAGTTTTTGAGAGTCGTACAATCGCCTCAGCAATATCCTGAGTCTCCCGGAGTACTCGCGCCGCCTCATCACGCGAAGCGCCGCTTTTCTCCATAACAAGCGCAATATCATCCTCACTCAGTATATCACGCATCTCTTCACGAACGTTCCCGCTAATCTGCCAACTTGTTTCACCTTGCATCATTATCTTCTGAACAGAAGGCCGCTCAATCACAATAAGCCGATCATGACCTTCGATAACAACGCGATCAGCTTCAACATCCTCCTGTTTAATCCCAAGCTGTTTCAACATGACCTGCATTTTCCGAGGATCAAGGCCACCAAGTGGGGGAAACATAGAATTAACCGTTCACCGGCCATAGAAGTTTAAGCACGAGAACAAACAGAACAACAAACACAAGAAATACAATTACCTGAGTAGGCGTAAGCATAATCCTGCTCTCATATTCCTCATTATAGCGAACAAGTCCGCCAAAGGCACCAGGCATGTGGATCTGATTATCAGCCATCTCCTCTCTGAGAAATACGAGTATAAAAAACTATCGCCACAAAGAAAAGAAACTCAACTACAGAAAACTTAAATAACAGAGACAAACATAGAAGCGATATAAAAAAGAAAATGAACAGAATAGTCTTCATCGACAGGGATGGTGTAATCTGTAAAGAGAAACATCTCCTCTCAAAAAAAGAAGATCTTGAATTACTTCCACAAACAGAAGAGGCGATAAAAAAACTAAACGAGCATAACTATCGCGTAGTTGTCGTTACAAATCAACCAGTTGTCGCAAGGGGACTCTGCACCGAAGAGGAAGTCATAGAAATAAACAAACATCTCGAACAACTCCTCCTCGAAAAAGGAGCAAAACTAGACAGAATCTACTATTGCCCCCATCATCCAAAAGGAGTTATCGCGAAGTACACAATCGAATGCGAGTGTAGAAAACCAAAACCAGGTATGTTGTTACAAGCAAAAAAAGACTTTGGTTTAGAGACGCTAAGCGAATCTTACATGATCGGAGATCAAATAGGAGATATACTCGCAGGCGAACGCGCTGGATGCAAAACAATACTTGTGGAAACAGGCTACGGAGGAAAAGGCGGTTTCAATGACGCAACTCCCCACTACATAACAAAAGACCTCTACGAGGCAGTAACACAAATAATCCTAAAAAAATGAGGTTACTCATTAGCACAGGCGGAAAAGGAGAAAGGCTCTATCCTCTAACGAAGGACATACCAAAACCAATGGTGCATATATGTGGAAAACCCGTACTCCACCATCTTGTTGACTGGGCAAAAAAAAATGAAATAAACGAGATCATCATGCTCAACGGTCACAAAGCAGAAAAAGTAGTAGACTACTTCAAAGACGGCTCTTCTTTCCAAATAAAGATAATCCATTCAAACGAGCCACAGAGGCTAGGAAGCGGTGGTGCAGTAAGATACGCAAAAAAATACATCGAAAAAAGATGTGCCTATATATCAGGAGATGTCATCTGCGAAGTAGACCTTAAAAAAATGGAGAAGTTTCACGAAACAAAAAACGCGCACATAACAGTACTGACACACAAATCATCGCACCCCGATGACTCAGACATCTTAAAAATCGATAGCGGCAACAAAGTAACACATTTTATCTCAAAAAATGATGATCACACAAACGCAGGAGATCTCACCAATACGGGGTTATGTATCTTCGAACCGAGCATCCTCAATGTTATAGATGCGATAGAAAAAGAAGAATTCAATATCGAAAACGATCTCTACACCCTCATTCTAAAAAGAGGGATGGGTATGTACGCATACTTTACCAATGAATTCATAGCAGACATAGGAACATTCGAGAGACTAAAAAAATGTGAAGAATACCTTACAACAAAAAATAACACCATTACCCCTCAAGTTTTCTAAGCAGTTTTTGTTTATCTCGCCCCGGATAAAGTTATTTTATCTTGCTAGTTTGCAATAACAATGCATCTTTTTTTCGTTTGCTAGTGTAAGTTTTTCCAAACCTTACCAAAGTTGGATTTACTTTATTCCAGTAGCTCTTAGGAAATAATTTCTTTAAATCCTCTTCTATCTTAGAAGGATTCTTATGTTTAGTCCAATCTAATTTTCTCGAGATATATGAAACATGTGTATCAACTCCCAAACCATGATTTCCATATTCGGAAAGAAAAACATTTCCGGTCTTCCTACCAACACCGGGTAGATTGAGTAACTCATCGAAAGATAAAGGAACTTTCATTTTATATTCTTTAACGAGAAGTTTAGCACAATTAATAATATTTTTAGATTTGTTTTTATAGAAATTTACAGGTTTAATGATATTTTCAACCTCCTTAACATCAGAATGGGCAAGTTTATACAAACTATTATATCTCTTAAATAATTTTATGGCAACTGGAATAGTTACTTCATCCCTAGTCCGAGCAGACATTGTAATAGCGATAAGAGTCTTCCACGGTTGATCCCATCCTTCAGCAGCTAATCTCATATCTTTAGATCCCAGATTTTTTAATTCTCTTAATTGGTTCAAAGCAATTTTTCTATTCATGTTCCCCCGCCTTCTCCTACGAGTCTTTTTGTACTTCCCTTATGATAACACGAAGATTTTTAATACCTTTCTTCGTTGAGAATAAATGAAAAAAGGAATCAACCTTACAGACATCAAAAACTGGAACTCGGACATCGAGAAAACAATAACAGAACGCTGGTACGAAGAAGAGCGTTTTCGTCTTTCTAAAAAAACAAAGAAAAAAATATATTCAATAGACACCCCACCACCTTATGTAAACTCAGCAATACATATCGGACAAGCAATAACCTACTGCTACATGGATTTTTTTGCACGCTTTAAAAGAATGTGCAACAACGAAGTCCTTTTTCCACTCGGTCTTGATCGCAATGGCCTCCCCATCGAAATGGCAACAGAAAAAAAATTTAACGTTTCCCCATTCAAAATAGGAAGAGATCGCTTTATCGAACTCTGTGAACAATTACTCAAAGAAACATCCACAGATACAATAAAGACATTCTCACGTCTCGGGATATCATTCACCTCTTACAAAGAAGGAGATCATATCGGAGCTATATACAAAACAGACGCTCCAGAGTATCGCGCCCTAACGCAAGCAACCTTCATCAATCTATATAAAAAAGGACTCATCTACGAAGCGACCCGCATCAACAACTGGGACCCTGTTCTACAAACAACAATTGCCGATTCAGAAATTGAGTATCGCGATCTCCCAAGCACATTCAACGACATTATCTGGAAAGTCAAAGAAACAGGAGAAAAAATAATCATAGGAACAACACGCCCCGAACTAATATGCACATGCGGCATGGTCATCTATCACCCAACAGACAAGCGCTATGCTCACTTAAAAGGAAAGCATGCGATAACACCTCTCTTCAATACAGAAGTACCAATACAACCCCACTCACTCGCAGACCCTGAAAAAGGAACCGGCCTCGTCATGATGTGTTCAGCAGGCGATCTCTCAGACATACAATTCTTCCGAGAAATGCATCTCACACCAGTAATAGCAATAAACAAAGATGGAACAATGAACGAACACGCCTCCTTTCTTCAAGGACTCCCACTAAAAAAAGCTCGAGAACAAATCCTCCTCGAACTAGAACGACAAGCCCTCCTAGTAAAACAACGCGAGATTACGCACAGAACACCCGTGTCAGAACGCTCTGGAGCAGAAATCGAGTTTATCGCAATGCCAGAATTTTACCTAAAACAGTTAGAATTTCGTGAAGACCTAAAGAAAATTGCGAAGAAAATAGAATTCCACCCTCCAGAAGCGCTAAAAATCCTTGAAAACTGGATAGACTCGATTGTCATAGACTGGCCGATCTCACGAAGAAGATATTACGCGACACCAATCCCTCTCTGGTATCATAATGAACTTACCACACTCCCGCCTCCTGGAAAATACTATCAGCCATGGAAAGAAAAACCTCCTCGCGATTCTCTTGTTATGAAAAAAAATAAAATAATAGGAACCTTCGCTAACTTCAAATCCCTATCCTGGAAAGGAGAAGAGCGTGTATTCGACACCTGGATGGACTCCTCAATCTCACCACTTTTTATTCTAAACTATCAACAAGATAATCCGTTCTTTGAACATGCATATCCAGCAACACTACGCCCCCAAGGAAAAGAAATAATCAGAACCTGGTTATACTATACACTCCTGCGCTGTTATCTCGAGACAAAAAAACCCTGCTTCAAGAACGTCTGGATTAATCAACACATCCTCGATGAAAAAGGGAGAAAGATGTCAAAATCTCTTGGTAATGCTATCGATCCACAAACAATCATCAAAGAAGACGGTGCAGAATCCCTAAGACTCTGGGCAGCAATTGAAGGCGATCTCACAAAACAAGACTTCCTTGTCTCACGTGAAAAAATCCGCGCAGAAGCAAAAACGATCAACAAACTACTAAACATGACGCGTTTTATCCTCCAGTTTAAAAAACCAACGAAAAAACCTACGCGAACAGCACTCGACCTTCTTTTTATTGCGCACAGCGAAGACCTCACCCTTCAAATACGCGAAGCCTATGACAGATACAACTTCCATCAACCTGCCCTAAAGCTACGCGAATATCTATGGGAAACCTTCGCCTCACACTATCTCGAACTAGTAAAAAGCCGGGCATACAACGAACAAAATCAATTCACAAAAGAAGAAACCGCATCAGCACACTACACCTTACACACAATACTCGAACGCCTCATAATCCTCTTCTACCCAATCATCCCTCAACTAACAACAGTCATAGGCAATGCACTCAAAATAGACCCGGCGTCTACATCATTCCCGACAGGAAAACAGAGAGAAAAAGAATCAGAGCAAGTCAACATTCTCGTGAGATTCAACAAATTAGTCTGGAAATCAAAGCAAGAAAAAGGAATCTCGCTCAGAGAACCCCTTCAAGATATTCTAATCCCCAAAGAACTTAAAGACTTCGAAAAAGACCTAAAAGCCTGTCACAAGATCTAGAACAATATTTAATAAGACTTACAGATATTAATTTCTTAAGCTATAACTGCATTCTAAAAGATCTTTAAATGTCTTGAATTCAGCTTCTAATTTCTCCAGCTCATCTAGAGTTCTTAAAAATTCTTGATACTTTTCTTCATCTATATTCTCTCTTGGTGGTTCTAATAAATAATCTTGAGGATGAATCATTACGACGCATGTTTCTGTTTTATCTAAAGATGCTTTACAATCAGAGATTATCTCTTCAACGGGAATAAATCTTTTTGTGTAAAAGTCATACGTCCTAGCATTGTATCCAACTGAAATAAATTCTTCATCAATAACGTATTCATTTTCCTTTGCAGAAAATATTCTCAGGCCTTGTTCAAGTAAAGCTTCTCTAAGCTCTTTTGAATATTCATTGTAAGGCGGAATAAATGTAACAGGAACAACACCTATAGATTCCACGATCTCGTTCTTGCCCATAACTATCTTATCCAAGGCTTCTTCTTTAGTTAAATTCATAAATTCATTTTCTTCGTGATTAAACCCATGCAATGCAATTTCAAGCAAAGGATTTGTCCTTATCTCTTTTAGCCATTTTGTTACATGTGGATCTCTTCCAAGATTATATGGTATAACGCCCAGAGTAATTCCCATCTTTCTATCCAAAGCTTCATAAACAATCTGTCTTGAGATTTCTTTATACCTCCAAGCGGCAACGTCATCAAGTCTTAAGATTATCGTTCTCCCCCGTTCCCTAAACTCGCAGGAGGCTCCTTGTGTGTAATTAAGTAAACTCTCTTCTGCATTAAACAGGTGATTTATATCAGTCTCAATTGAATTTAGAGAGTTCCAAACATTCAAATGAGTCCCTTCATCAGCATAGTATAAACCTGCTGTAATAACTATTACAAATAAAACTATAAGTGCAAAAAATAAGGTCTTTATTATAGCTAAATAATTGTCTTTCATCTTGTGCCCCAGGCCATATTTCTCAAATCATAAAGCGCATAAAGGAGAATATAGGAAAAGATAGTCATGTTAAGAATAGACCATAAGATCATGTATTTTCCGTAACGCTCTTTAGAATAGAGGCCATAGTGCGCAAATAGCAGAAAAGAAACTAGTATTATGCCGATAACATAATGATGGGAAGAAATACCAAAGAAAATAGGATTAATTATCAAGGCTTTTAATGCAAGAAAGGGCGTAGTTAATGTAAGAATAATCAAAGGAAGAAAATAAGTGAAGGCCACAAATTTATCTCTTTTTATGACTTCGGGAAGAATTCTCATGGAATTAATAAACCAGCCTTTTTTCCATCTCACTTGTTGTTTGAAAAATTGTTTTAGTTTTTCTGGAACAGCAGTATATGCAATTGCATCTGCGACATAAATTGTTTTATATCCTTCTCTTATAATCCAATTTGTTAAAGCTCTATCATCACCGAAAATAATCTCTTTACCCATAAATTTCTCATCTAGCCATGCATCAAGAACGGGTAAAACATATTCGCGCCTATAAGCCGAAAAGCATCCTGAACAGCAGAAGACCATATCAAAAATACTCTCTGTCGCTTTCATAGCTCTAAATGACATGAAATAATATGCGGTCTGTATCTTTGTCATTAAATTTTTATCTTTATTTGAAGGATCCGTATGTCCTACAGTAGCACCAACTCTTTCATCTAAAAAAGGAACAACGATCTTTTTAAATGCGTTAGGGGCAGGATAGCTATCACTGTCTATCTGAAGGATAATCTCGCCCGTAGCTTTTTTAAAACCCACATACATACCTCTTCTTTTACCTTTATTTTTTCTAAAGTTTATCACTTTTACTTTTCTGTCAGGATAATCTCTCTTTAAACGTAGCATTTCATTTAATGTATTGTCTGTCGAACCGTCGTTAATTGCTATAATCTCGACTTTATTCTTAGGATAGTCTGATTGAAGGCATTTCTGCATGGTAGAATAAATTTCTTTTCCCTCATTTTTGCAAGGTATGACAATACTCAAACTGGGTTCGTATCCGGCCCTTAGTTTCTTTTTTTGCTCGTCGTTTAGTCTTCTTTTATAAGATCTATAAAAAAAAGAACCTACAATTCTGCTCAGCATGAATGTAGTGATGAAAATAGTGTAAACATATAAAAAACCAAATTCAGAAAAAGTATAAATTTTAAAAGATATAACCAAATAGACAACTAAACAAAACATAAGAGATGCGACTATTGTCCTAATCAATTCGCTTTTAATTTTGTTCATTTTTTAGACCCTTCCCAATTTTGCCAAGCAAAACAAAGGGCTTTTCGAAAATAACCTGCTTTGTTTTCGAGGTATAACTGGTTTTATTCTCATAGAGAAGAGATTTTTCAGGAGTTTCTTTCTTAATTCCTCTGCCGATACCATCATAGAGTATTCCAGCTTTCTCGATACTTTTTCCCTCTAAACAATTCATCCCATCAATAACAATCCTAACATTTCTCCAATCATTTATTTTGATAAATTCTTTATGACTTGTCGCTACAATGACTCCAACACACTCTTTCAAAATTTCCTTTAACTCCGCATTTGATTGGTCAGGACAGTGAGGGTCATACACAAAAACATCACAGCCAATTTTCTTAAGATATTTTATTATTTCAAGAGCAGGACTTTCTCGTATGTCTGCTATATCTGCTTTGTACGATACCCCTAAAACTCCTACTTTAGCCTCCTTTGGAGAAATGTTGATACCTTTCAGTTTTGCTATTAATTTTTCAACAGTATATTTAGGCATGCTGTTATTTATCCTTCCTGCCGTCTTAAGAAGATTATGACCAAATCCGTTTCTTTTTGCATAATCAATCAAATAATAAGGATCAACAGGAATGCAATGTCCGCCAACACCACATCCAGGAAAATGCGCCATAAAAGCAAAGGGCTTATTTGAAGCTCCTTGAATAACCTCGACTACATCAATGCCTAATTTGTCAAAAGATTTCGCAAGCTCATTAACATAAGCGAGATTAATATCTCGGAATGTGTTTTCAACTAGTTTTGTTGACTCAACTATTTTAAGAGAGGACATTTCATTAACTTTTGCATTGATAAAAGATCTGTAAAAATAAGCAGCTTTTTTCGTGCCTTCTTTTGTTAATCCGCCCATATTCCTTGGAATATTACGCACATTCCAGTTTTTATCTCCAGGATTAATTCTTTCAGGACAATGAACAAGTTCAAAATCAAGTCCGCCCATTAAACCAGTTTCTTCCAGAATGGGAAGGACAACTTCTTCGCAAACTCCAGGATTTACTGTGGACTCTAACACGATAATCTGTCCCTTGCGCAAATTCTTGGCAATGGTATATGCGGCCTTCTTAACAGAAGTAAGATCTAGATTTTTCTTATGATCTATTGAAGTAGGAACACAAATTACAATATACTTCATATCCTTAAGAATCGAAGGATCTAGAGTGGCGTTAATTTTAACTTTCTTGATATCCTTTTCTGCCTGTCGATCTTCAACAGGAGATATTCTATTTTTTATCTTTTCGATTTTTTCATGATCAATGTCTAATCCGTAAACTTCATATTTTTCGTTTTGAGCAATTGCGCATGCTAAAGGAAAGCCTACATAACCCATACCTATTACCGCGACTTTTTTTCTATTTTTCCTTCGATTCTTTATTGATAAGATTTTCCTCATTAATGTATTCATATCTTGTGGGCCATATACATCTATTTAAATCTTTGCATCTGTAATTACTTAACAATGACATATAGTCTATTACTGAAGAAGCCGATTATTACTACCCCAAGTTTACAAGTTACAGCATTTCCATAAAATAAGGCTTGTTTTTATCCTCGATTAAATATGTATTTGTGTACCGAAGAGCGGTAGTGACCTGATTTTACATAAACTAAAAATTATCTCTATTTATCTTGTAAAGTCAGGTTACTATGGAGAAATAAAAATGGCTGAAACTTATAGGCTATGAAATCATCTTTGAAGCGCCCTATGAATTTATAAAACCCATTTCATTCAGCTTTTTGTGATGATATTATTAAAAAAGGGAGTTTGGGGAGTATTCATTTTCTTTACTATTGTTCTCATGGGTATTCCAGTTGAAGCGACAACTGCCGCACAAGCAACATCGCCGTTTCACTATACCTTCAAGGTTAATGGTATTTTAGTTGAAGCTGCAAATCAGGATTCTAGTACTAGCCCATATTGGTGGCTAAATTCAGGAGCAAAGTTGATTCTCCTAGATGGTACTGGAAAAACAATTCAAAACGAACTTCCAACTAACGATCCTTGGCGCTTAACATACTTGTCTAGCAATCCTTTAGACACCGATAATGGGTATCATCCTCAGAATATCTTCAGACTCTTTACAAGAAGTAAATGGACCAATTTTCATGAGATAGTCTATTTTAAAATTGTGAAAGATCAATTAAGCGCTAGCCCTAATCGAGACGCCCATAACGGAGTTCTTTTAGTAAGCAGATATCAAAACGGCAACAATCTTTATTATTCAGGTTTAAGAGTAGACGGCAACGCCATAATAAAAAAGAAACTCAATGGCCGATATTATACTTTCGCTTCTAAAAGAATATTTCCGGGGACATATAATAGATTAACTAACCCCGATCTTCTTCCAAAGAACATATGGATGGGTATAAAAAGCCAGATAACTACGATAAATGGAAAGGTAAATATAAAACTCTTTTTAGACAGAAATAAAACGGGAAATTGGGAGCTGATTCTTGAAGCAAACGACACGGGCAACCAAGGATCGCCGATAGTAAATGAAGGCTATGCTGGAATACGCACAGACTTCATTGATGCAGAATTTGATGACTTCCAGATTATCAATGTTTGATTAACTCTGGTGATTGATACATTTTCAGGTAACAGTCTTTTCGTCTTCTTTAATTCCCACTATTTCTCTGGCTTGCCTAATAGTAGGGCATGAAAGCATTGCACGCTTGAAGAATTCGGCCTTTTGAAACATCTTATACCTATATTTTGTGTGCCATTCAAAATGCCGAATTGAAATTCCGACATAATGATTCCTCCTTCCATATCTATCCTCACAGCTCTCGCCAAGTAAACTTATTGTTCCATTTTTGTTCCACAGTAAATGGAGCTGTAAAAAGCAAAAGGAGCGCCGATATTGTAAAAGTCAGGTTAAAATGTAAATCAGAAATACCTCTGTCGATTACTATCCACTGAGCAAAATAGAGGAAGAAAACTATTGACACAAGTGAATTAGCAAAATCATAAAGAATCCAAAGAAAGACGTTCTTTTTAGTCTCCATAACCCCTATTTCAGAATAGAAGATTATAAATGCAACGATTTTTAGGGATGGGGCAAATTTAGACGGAGAAACCTGCAAGGTTTCGGAACCGTTAAATTCCTGTTAGTCTCTCCGAATGAAACGAGAAAGATTAATGCAATGTTCCTGCAGGGAAAGATCTCGAGTTTGAGAGCCAGAGCTTTTTATCAAGAATATGCGAAGCAGACAATAATTCAGAGGCGCCCGCTTATTTTACTCAATTCGTGCGTATTGTAGACACTAACTTTATCTTGCTCTTTCAATTTTTTATCATTACTCCAAATTGCACAATTCAATTTTAACGCAAGGGCAAAGTATGCGAGGTCATCTGGGTCTGGTGTGAGGTTTTCTGCTTCTTCAACGTAAGGCATCAATTCTTCTAAAGGAACGACAGAGATTCTTTGTTTTAATGTTTCTATCAGCCTGAAAAATTCTTCTGTTGTTCTTTCTGTCTTCTCAAGAATCTCTTCTTTATGCTTTCCTAGCTCTGTGAAGATGTATTCTGGCGTGAATAAATGAAATTTCTCATTAAAAAAGAGGTTGTACGCAAGACTATCTTTAATCAAAGCTGAAAATAGAACATTGGCATCAATAACGAGATCCATAATTATTTTGCCATTTTCCGCAATCTATCACTTACAGATTTACTAACTTCTTTACCTAATGTCAAAGCATCAGCCTCGGTAAGTCTGCTCTTTTCTTTGAATTTTCTAAGAAAATCCATATCTTCTATTTTCTGTCTAAATGCCTGTCTCGCTACTTCGGACCAATTCATCTCTGGAAAAGAATCCATCTTCTTCTTCATTTCATCCGGAACAGCTAAAGTTAAGGTTGTCATTCTCATACCTACTGCGTTATGTGTAAATAATTATATTATGTGTAAGTATTTAAATATTTCTATTTTCAGATAAGTAACGTATAAGTCCTCATTCTTGCAAGAGCTCTCAAATTGAATATAACGTACTGCATTAGCCGAAGTTTGCGGAGCGTAGCGGAGCAAATTTTGACGGAGAAACCTACAAGGTTTCGGAACATACTAAAATTTATCCTCAAGTTGAATTAAGATAAAAGACAAATCTCCTAGATCTTAATCTAACACACCAATGAGTTTATAAATGAAAATTGATTATACGAACAATGAAAAAGAAAAAAAACATCTTCATCATCAGACACGCAGAAAAATCTCGTGATGGACTTTCAATAACCCCACGCGGCAGACTCCAAATCAATCATCTCATAAAATACATCAAAACACTCGATATCAATAAAATCTACTCGAGCGACATCCCGCGGTGTATTATGACAACAGAGCTCATCAGAAAAGAAATACCAGTCGAAATTATCTACAGCCCAACACTCCGTGAAGTCCCAGACGAAATCTGGAAAAATCCTCAAAGAAACAAAACAAAGATTGAAGAAATTGCAAAACTCTTCAAAACCATCCTCAGAGACGAAAAAAAGAACATCTTGGTAGTATCGAGCGGCAATGTCAACAAGATTCTTATCACACAGGCAATGCAAGTCTCTTCAAACAACGCCCACTTTATACAAATACCAACTTGCATTAACCACCTCGAAGTCATTAACAACGAACTACGAATCGTCTCAATCAACAACACCTCGCACCTCCCAGAAAGACTCAGAATCAGACAAGATTACTAAAACTCCTTTTAAGAAGAGTACGTTACCAATAACAGATAGTATGTTATGTATAACAGAGCCAACCTCACACAATCCAGCTTATAAAATTGCAGAAATACTAAACATAAAATTGTATCACATTAAAAATTGGATTTATTTCAATAGAAAACCCTCATTATACAATTTTGTTCAGGGTCTTAATAATCCCTAGCTATATAAACAATTTCCCCTGCCTTCTTCCCACAAACAGCGCAATTTTCAGATACCTTTTCTTTCTCTAATTTAGTGCCTCTAACCTTTGCCCCAACTTCTTTTTCAACAACCGCTGCACAGCTCTCCCCATCCTTATTTACAGAACAAAATCCGCATCTCGCTATTCCTCCATCTTCAATAACTTTCTTCATTTCCTTAACATTTTTAACATCCTTGATCTTGCCTTTGAAAATATCATCTGCCTGCTCCCTTAAATTCTTGCTAATCTCTTCAGACAATTTCTCAATATGTTGCATCAACAACTTCTCAGAAATAAGCTCTTTCTTATCCAAATCCCTTCTAAAAATAGTAACCTTTCCTTGAGCTAAATCCTTTAGTCCAAGATCAATTCTTATTGGAACTCCCTTCATCTCCCAATAATTAAACTTCTCTCCAGCGCTTCTCTCACTCAAATCAACTTCAACACTGGCTATTTTCTCAATCTGCCTTTTTAATTCCTCAGCTTTCTTTATCAACATCTTATCATCACTAACAGGCACAATTACAACTTGCAATGGTGCAATCTCCCAAGGAAAACGCAAACCTTTATCATCGCCATGAACAATAACGACGCTTGCAAAGATTCTTGAAACAGCAGGCCCATAACAAGTCATATACGCAAACTTATCCTTACCATCTTTATCCTTAAACGTAACGTTAAATGCTTTTGAAAATTCCTCACTAATAAAATGAGTTGATGGCTGTTGCACAACCCTTCCATCAGGATTTAAAACATCTGCTGCAAAAGTCCTTCTTGCTCCTGGAAATCTATCCCAAGTAGGCCTCTCAAAAAAAATAAATGGCAGACCAAAAATATCGTGCAATACCTCTTCAGTTATCTCCATGTCTTCCTTAACTTGTTTTTCTGCATCACCTTCAGAAGCAAAGGCGCAGTGCGTCTCAATCCAATGAAATTCTCTGCTCCTCAAAAATGGCCTTGTGGCTTTGGTCTCATATCTAAAAACATTCGCCCTTTGGTAAGTCTTAAAGGGCATATCCTTGTAACTCCTAATCCAAATTCCAAACATCTGATAAAAAGCAGTCTCCGAAGTAGGTCTTAATGCAAGCCGCTCATCAAGTTTTGTATCGCCCGCCTCAGTTACCCAAAATACCTCAGGAGTAAATCCTCTGATATGCCCGCTCTCTTTCTTCAAATTATTCTCAGGTATCAAAGTTGGAAAATAATAAGGCTTATGCCCCTTTCTCTGCAAAGTCCTCTCTAAATAAGCATACATTTTCTCCATGCAAAGAACACTCCAAGGCCGGAAAACCAAGAAACCTTTAACATTATATCTTAAATCGGCCAGTTCTGCCTTCTGAACTATCTCGCTATACCATCTGGAAAAGTCCTCACTTTTCCTCACACTCAAACCCTTCTCATCTTTCCCATCCTTACTCTTCTCCTGTTTTTCCTTCTTCTCTTTCATACATCCCTCTAGAAACCCAGTTTATTAAATCTTACCCTCAATAAGAATCCAATAGGCGAGCCCTCATGACAAAATTAAGAATAAGTAGGTTGAATCGATTAGGTTGGTAAGATATTATAAATCATTAATTTCTTTTGTTTTATCTTCTAATTTTTTACCATAGTACAGTAAAGAAAGAATAATTGCTAAAATAAAAGTGAGGACTAAACCCCATCTGCTTAGATTTTCTGGAAAGTTATTACTCAAGATAATCGAAATAACTGCTGTCGCAAAAACAATTAGAAAAACATTTTGTTTGTTTAAAAGATGATTATATTCTAAATCTTTAATATTTTTCAGTTTTTCTTTCTCCTCTTTCATTTTATTGAATATCCATAAAATAAAAAAACCCCGCAAAAGCGATTATTAATCCAGTAATAAACGAATTAAGCCCAATACTATCGATTAGGTTAGATAATGGTTTAATAATCATAATAAGAAGACCTATTATTATAAATACAACAGACCATACTCTTTGAGTATCCTTTTTTTTAAATGGGAATAACACTTTCCCGCCCTCTTTTACGCATTGATCTTTTACAGTAAGAATATATATAAATCCTTTCTCTTTTAGAATACTATGATTGAGACAGCGCCGGTGAGCAATGTATATCGAAATCTTGAGAATATTGTTCAAGAAGATAGGAAAGAACCTCCGTACAAACATCCCAAACAAAAACCTGAAGTTGACTACGACTCAGGCGCAATAATCCATCGTGTCTCTCCAACAGAACTCCCTCCAAACGTCCTTGGTATGTACGTTCCATCAGAACACGCAATCTACCTCGCAACCGAAGATCCTTTCGTACGATATCACGAATCAGGTCACGCGCGCGGTATCATTGACGAGGAAAAAACAGACAACTACGCAGCCGCACGAGTCGGCTACAATCTCCGCGGCTTTCTCTACTGGAATCGAAGAAAAGCAGCCTAAACACCGGGTCCAGGAGGAATCGAACCCCCGTCCCAAGGTTTCCTCTCGTTCAAACCGAAGCCTTGTATTCTATCCACTAAACTATGGACCCAAACTACTAAATAAAAGCCTTTTTTAACCTTATTGTACTAAAGAGAAAGAATGAAAAGAATACTCGCTGCACTCACAACACTCATCGCAACAATCGTCGGCGCAGGTATTCTCGCAATTCCCTATGTGACAGCACAGTCAGGATTCCTCCTTGGCGTAATAAACCTCATTATTGTCGCAGCAATCATGACACTCATCAATCTCTACCTTGCAGAAGTCGGTCTCAGAACAAAGAACAATCAACAACTCGCAGGCTATGCTGAACACTACCTAGGAAAAAGAGGGAAAACACTCATGTTCATAGCCCTCTTCGGAGGGATCCAAGCAGCACTTCTTGCCTATCTCATCGTAGAAGGAGAGTCAATCTCCTTCATTCTTCTCAACACAACAAAATACAAATTCTACGCTGCAATCGCGTTCTGGTCACTTCTCTTCATACTAACACATAAAGGCAGAAAAGCCTTCGAAAAAGTTGAAAAAATAAATGTTCTCCTTATCCTCGCCGTTGTTCTCATACTCACACTAACAAACAGCACAAAAATAAAAACAGAGAATCTAACAACAATCGATCTCTCGCACATCTTTGCCCCATTCGGCGTCATTTTCTTCGCCTTTCTCGGCTTTGCTGCAATCCCAGAAGTTGAACGCATACTCGCGAATCACAAAGAAAAAACAAAGAGAACAATAATAACCGCAAACCTGATCATTCTCATTCTGTACATCCTCTTCACACTCACTGTCCTAGGCACACAAGGAAGTACAACAGCACACATCGCAACCCTCTCCCTAGGAAAACCCCTCATTCTCTTCGGAATCCTTACGATATTCGGATCCTCTCTCGCCCTTGCAACAGCCCTCATCGACTCTCTCACAATAGACTACAATCTCCCAAAAAGAAAGGCAGTACTCACAACACTCTCGCTCCCCCTCATTCTCTTTATAGCACTCACCTTCTTTAACAAAACCCTTTTCATAAAAATACTCTCACTCGGCGGTCTCCTCTCAGGCTCTCTCACCGCAATCATCATCCTCATAATGGTAAAAAAAGCAAAATCAAAAGGCAATCGCAAACCAGAATTCTCACTACCCTACTCAAACACGCTTACCGCAATCATAATCGCCCTACTCATCCTTGCCACCTTCCTCGAAATCAGGACACTTTTCTAAAAGAAACCGCTCTAGTGTAACAACTGCTCAATAATGCTACGAACAATCCGAAAATCAGCTCGCCGATTTGTTTTTTCCATCACGCGTCCAATCAAGAAGTTTAGTACATTCACATCACCTGCCTTATACCGTGCAACACCCTCGCGTTCCTCTGAAATAATCCCCATACAAACCCCCTCCAAAATAGCATGATCATCAATCTTTTTCTCAACACCAGCAGGCATATAACTCGAAGGATAAAACGTATTTAACAACTGCTTCCCCTGCAACTCGCTAATCGTACCGTTCTTAACAAGCTCCAATAACGCAACAAAATGGTCAACGTTAATATCAACCTTATCCAATCGCGTTTTATGGTAGTTCAAATGTCGTAACAACTCAATCGTCACCCATGGCAACGCAAACTTCGGATCAATACGCACTGCAACCTGCTCAAAAAACTCAACAATCTCCAAATGCTTCGCCAAAACAGAAGCATTCTTTTCATCAATCTTATACTTCTTTCGTAACATCGTAAGTTTTTTCTCAGGCGGATCAGGTAACACTCTCTTCAGATTCTCAACAAACGCAGACTCAATCACTAAATCTAACAAATCAGGATCTCGAATAAACCGATAATCCTCAGCGCCCTCTTTCTCTCGCATAACCATCGTAACGCCACGAACAGCATCAAACCGCCGCGTCTCCCGCACACTCCCCTCTCGCAGCTGTCGCTCTAGCTCATACGCAATAGCGAGCACAATACTCTCAACAGAATTAACATTCTTTACCTCAACCCTCTCGGTCTTTTTCGGGATACTAACATTCACATCAACCTTAATCCCTGCATCAGACGCAACAATCTTCAAATACGCAAGATTATGCAACAAGCGTTCGAGCCACATCCCAACCTCCTCGGCAGAGGTAAAATCAGGCTCTGTAATAATCTCAACCAAAGGCAACCCCGATCGATTATAATCAATCCGTCCCGTTAAAGGCTCCCACGAAGCAGGATCCTCCTCTAAATGAACACTCCGTATCCGAATACCATGAAAGGTTCCTCCAACACCAAGAGGAAATGCTCGCGTTCCAGACAGCGTATTCTGATATCCCTTAGGCAAATCAGCCCAGGAATAATGCTTTCGCATCCACCCCAATCGCTCATGAATACGACATCCCAACATCAATCCAATCAACACAGCCCCCTGAACCGCATTTTTATTCGGTAACATCGGCTTTGCTCCAGGCATCCCAGTGCATATTGGACACACATAAACATTCGGCTGCACTCCCTTCTCCCGCGACGCAATACACGGACAAAACAATTTCTCTCTCGTCAATAAATACACATGAACCTCAAGTCCAATCATGCCCTTTACAACGTCCGTAACACCCATCTCAATCATACATCACAAAGATATAAAAGACTATCGCACACTAAAAGAAAAAATCTTTCCCATCCCACGATTCAACTTTATAGAGCGCTGCAACAAGTGCACACGCAATTCCATTACCCTCACACTGAACTCCTTTCATCACATGATCAATGAACCCGTACTTCTTACCAAATATAGCTCGAGAATCCATCATATGCTGCAATGAACGTTCAATATCTTCCTTAACAACACGCTCTGACAAACCTTCTTGTTCAACAAACAGTCCTCCCTTTCCCTCTAACTCTTGTACCCATCCGATACCCGCCCACGCCTCCTGCCCTTTCTTAAGAGCATAAGCAACACTACACACCAAATATAACTTATATCCCTGATGATCAGCAATTATCTTAGGTTCTTCTAGAACAATTTTTGAACCTAGTGGTATAACAGAACTCAAATGAATAAGATTATAATCTGCAATACGTGCAGCAATCAACGCACTATCAAACGCATCCTTTTTAGTATACCCATGTCCACTCCCAGAAGTAACCAATATTTTCATCTCAGCTCTTTTTGTATTGTAATTCACTTTCTAATATCCTCTTCTTTTTAAGCTTTTTCCCCTCCATTCTATGTGGGCATTATAACCCTAAAAGTCAACACGCAAACTATGCCCAGCAAAAGTGATACAGTTAGGAATATCTTTTCTTATGAATTGATAAATATCTTCTTAAAATATTGGTGATTAACCTTACATATTTTCTTTATAATCAAATCCTTTTCTATTTTTAGGATATTTTCAACTTTTATACAACAGACAGTAGATAGCTTTCCTTCCTCTAAATCTCTATTGGCTAAGCTAATAGTATACTCATCTTTCGATATATGAGAAGTTACTCCGATTACTAAAGTATTTTCAGAATGCTTATTGAAATCATTATTACTTATTACAATAACTGGTCTAACTTTCCTTCCAGATTGATCAAAAAAGGAAATGGCACCAGCAATAAATCTCCCTGCGCTATCATAAATATTTACTCCATACTTCATCATCGCTTTTATTGTCCCACATATCTTCCAAAGATTTTTCAGCTAAAATCATCCATCCAATTTTCTCTTTCCTGCTTCTATCTAATTTCTCCATAATTAAGTGTCTTATAAATTACCTCACGCAGTTGAACGCGCAAACGTCTCTGCAACAAGCAAAGGAAACACAATCGTTGCATCAGCAAAGACCTTCACATGCTCTCCATCAGAAACAAGCTTCCCCCACGAAACAGCCTCGTCAGGCAGAGCTCCAGAATCACTACCGTCATAC
The DNA here is from genome assembly GCA_964494915.1 of Candidatus Woesearchaeota archaeon. Classification (GTDB taxonomy): domain Archaea; phylum Nanobdellota; class Nanobdellia; order Pacearchaeales; family GW2011-AR1; genus UBA73. The sequence goes on along the minus strand of CAZBTP010000002.1, from coordinate 5,133 downwards.
TCCTGCGAAGTGTTAATGTAAACTCCATACTCAGCACCATTCCGCAACATATTCGCATTCAAAATACTGTGTTTCACAACACCTCCTCCAAGAATAATTACTCCAGATTTTTCCAAGCCAATGGTCATATCATTCAATCTCCTCGCGTCCTCAACAATATCTATTTTAAAATCAGGCTTTTTAAAACCAAAGAAATAAACATTATCTCCCAAAGCCCCGTCCATCAGCGCAGGACAAAAAATTCGGATCTTATTCTTCCATGCCCAATAACAGATACTATCCTTATGATTAATCCTTTCTCCCAACCTCCAAACAAGATCGCTTGCACAAACAGCCTTCTCTCCGTTCGTGTGTTCCTTCCAAAGCTCCTCCAAAATCGGCTGCAGAAATCCCTCAAACGCAACATATCTCGAATTAGGCGCATAAATATTCCCAATCCGATTAATCCCCTTTTCCCTCAATATCTTCCCAGGAGCGCGAAAATCTCCCAACACAAAATCTCCTAAACACTTAATAATATCCTCCTCGATTCCTCCCGCGGTTGTTACAATCACGCCAATCTTGTTATGTTCCACAAGATACCGAATCATATCCCTCAATCCAGAACTAGCCATGTTCGACGTATAACCAAAAAAAATAAACACCTTCTCATCAATCATCTTTCTAACAATCTCAATCGCCCGACTCAACGCTGACGCCTGAAATCCCATATCCTTAAAACTCCGAACAAGCTTCCCATAGTCAACACCCTCATTAAAATCATATCCTCGGATAACATTCCCATGAACATCTTCACTTCCCCGCAGCAAATTCTTTCTGCTAATCCTTTCCCTATCTTCAACGTCCATAAAATTAAAGAAGACTATTCCTATAAAAAGGTTACGAAAACCTAAGCAGTCAAATAAACGACACCTAATCTTCTCAAATGTAACATTAAAAGACAAATTTAAATAAGAATAGATATTAGTTCTATTATAAATGGTTCAGAGAAAAAATTGAGTAAAAATAAAACAAATTCTAGAATGCCTAAACTAAATTATTATGATTGGTGTTTAATAATTCCTTTAGTTGTGACGATATTAGTCATAATTTTTGGGAATTTTGGTTTCCTTGAACCATTAAAAGGAACTTCACCCGCTAGTATAATCTTGCAAGGAATAATATACACGCCCATAGGGCTATTCTTCTTGGGAATGTTATATAATATGGTAAAAAGAGGTCATTGGATTTGGCTCACTATAACTTTAATATTCTCATATGCCTCATACGAATATGGAAACGGATATTGGTGGGGGGCTGGAATTTTCATTGCATTAATCTTCTATTTTACAAAATTAAGAAAAGAATTTAGAAAGTTAGAATCTAAGCAGAAACGCTAAACTTATTCTTATAGATTTAGTTAAGATTGACTTGTTTAAAAGCTTTTAGATGTTAGAAAATTTTGAAAGTCAAGCGCCGCTCTTAACAGCTCACGAAAACCCTCAATCCCCTCCAAACCGTCGTTTCCGTCGAGAGAATTCCCCAATCGCCTTCCGCAACTCCGCAGGTCCAAACTCAGGAAAATAAACATCAGTAAAATACAGCTCTGCATAAATACCTTGATAAGCCATAAACCCTGAGAGACGACGCTCCCCACTCGTTCGAATAATCAAATCAGGCTCAGGCGCAACCTTACTGTCCAAATACGCGACAAAACTCTTTTCATCAATCGCTTCCCTTCCTTCCTTCAAAATACGATTCACAGCGCGCACAATCTCGTCCCTCCCTCCATAATCCAAACAAAGCTGAACAATAAAATCCTTATACTTCTTTGTACGATCCTCCAATTCCTCAATTTCTCGCACAAGTTCTTTCGGCAAACGATCCCTCCTTCCTAAATGCCGAAAACAGATCTTCTCTTTCGCTGATTCCTCTCCAAATCTACGCAAGCCATCAAAAATCAACCGAAATACAGAATCAATCTCCCGTTTCCCCCGTTTCCAATTCTCAGTCGAAAAACCCCAAAGAGAAAAATACTGTACGCCAAGACGCCGTGCCTCATTGAACAACGTCCGTAAATTCTCAAAACTCCCCGCCTTCTCATAGCCCTGCTCTCCCACCAAACCACGAGCGAGAGCCCATCGACGATTCCCATCAGGAATAAGCGCCACATGACGCGGAATAGTCAAAACCATCCCTACAAAATTACCCGATGCTATTTAAAGTTTTAGAAAGTCCCTTCCAAAATGCAAGAAACTATTCATGTGATCCCTAAAAAAATCATCACGCACAATCGCAAAATCTCTATAGTCCCTCCGCGTTCTCAATCCTCGAACAACAACCTTATCCACCCGAGACAATCCATGATTTTGTTTAAGCCATGCAATAAATTCCTTAATCCTGTCTCTCCCATCTTGCACAACAATCAAAACAGCCCCGTCCTCTCGATTCATAACAATCCCCTTCAAACCAACAGAATCAGCATAAGCCTTCGTCATAGCACGAAATCGAACACCCTGCACTCGCCCATATACCTCAATCAGAACACTCACCACGATATCGAGCCACCTCTTGCTCAAACAACTCTTGAAACCGTGTCAAATCAGAAACACGAATCCTACTTCCAACAGCATCAGCATGCCCGCCACCACTCCCAGAAACAAAACGCAAAATACGCTCCAAAATCAGCTTAACATTCTTTCCACGCAAAGAAATATTGACAATATCTCCATTAATATACGCAACGCCAATATACGCATCCTGGTATCGATAAGACAACGCATTCGAAATATCCGAGCTAATACTTAAGTCTCCACTATACGAAAAAAAGATAATATTATCATGCAAACTCGTAGCAGCCTTCTTGACAAAACCCTCAGACTTCAGCTCAATCGCGCGATATTTCTTTCGGAATGCATAATTCCCCGGAACCTCGCTCAACACCTCTCCCGGACCTTTACATAAAATCAAAAAATTCTGCAACTGGACAACATGCGTCACTGAATCCTTCAGACCAAAGTTCAGAGCACGAGCAATCCTCCCGATCTCTGTTCGATAGTACGCATCAAACGCCTCCTCAACATCACCCCACAACTCAGGATAGCGCCGCTCGAACAGAGACACAAAATCAGGCAAATAATGATCTGCAATGCATCCCATAACCCCAATCCACACATCCTCCTCTCGCCCAGTAATCCGATAGGTTAAGTACGTCACAGGCTCGTTGCTCTTCGCCGTCCCTACATTCCGCATCGGATTATACACATAAAGATGATCAAATTCCTTTTCGAAATCTTGCACAGGCAAATCATGATGATCAATCCACACAAGAGGGAGTCCCATAGCCGAAATACTCTCGACAAACTCCTTCGACAACACAGGTTTGTCTAACACAAAAACATAATCAGCATTCAATTCTCTGGCCTTCCGCGCGTAATCCTTATTCAAATCAGGAAATCTTCGAATACTAACCCCCTTTCCTCTTCCCAAAAACCTTCGTAATAAAACAAAGCTGCAGAGTCCATCACAATCATTATCATAATAAAAAATAGGATTCTGCGCACGCTCTAAATGCTCTCTCAATTCCAAAATCTGTTTCTCACTCAACATCAAAAAAACAAAAAGAACAAATTATTTAAGTCTACCGAATCCTAAAACCGCCGCAGTTTATACTTCACAAGAATCGTTGCCCGCACTTCAATATCCCGAGGCGCTATAGCAATCGCAGCGCTTCGTGCACTCTCAGCAGCACCTGCATCTGCAACAGCAAACGCTTTCTCGTAATACATAATAGGTCCCGGATACTGAAAGTCCTGACTCTCGACAGAAACCAAATCTCCGAGTTTCTTTCCTAATCCAGACGCTGTTGCGGTAGCCTTTCGCTGCGCATCTCCACCAGCAGCCTCTAACACCTGTGCCTTATACTCATTCTGTTTATCTTCAGACAACTCAAAATTAATACTCGTCACATACCCGCCAGCACCAACACCACGATCAACAATCCGAGGCACAAGGGTATAATCATCGTTCTTTACCACAATCTGCTGACGCGCAGCATAGCCAAGAATTTTACGTGCCCCGTCACTCCAATCATACTCAGGATATATATTATAATTCAAAAGTTGCACATCCGCTCGTTCAAAACCAAGACGGAACATCTCAATCAGCACAGCATCAGACGCCTTCTCCAACTCATCTTGAGCAACCTCAGCACTCTCATTTCTCTTCTCAATATCAAAGTACACTGAGATAAGATCAGGCTTCGTTTCGATAACCGCTGTTCCTTGTGCAGAAACAACAGCATCCTCCCCACTCAAGAAGAGATACCCTCCGAGAGCAAGAATACCAAGCAACAAAACACCAATCACAATCCTACCATCCATCTTCACGAAACCTCCTTTCATCCAATTCATGTTCTCCTCCAATTCCACAAAAGAAATATAACCAACGCGCTCAAACCGCCGATCAAAAACCATGCCCACGAATTCGGCGCATTAGACAAGGCGCTATACACACTACTCACAACCCCCTCACCCGCAGGCTGAGCAACACGAACTGCCACAGAAGCAGCACTATCAACCGCACGCTCAACCCCTCCCTCAACAAGCTTCGAAGCAACAGCCCCTCCATCAGGCGCAGCATATTCAATAATTTTTTGCTCTCCACTTCCCACAAAAACCTTAATCCCAACAGCCAACAACATCGTTATAAAAACAGTAGGCAACACACCCCGAATCATACTCCTCGCTGAAATAACAATCCTTTTATTTGAAATCTTATACAACACAATCCGTTTCCCTTTCAAACTCCAAAACACCCGCTGGACAGGCTCGACCAAACCAGCCTGAACAAGTTTCTTCACATTATAATCAACAGTATTCAACGCCATCCCTAAGGCCTCACTAACCTCACTCACACTCTTCCCTCCTTCTGCCAAAACACTCAAAATCTTCTTCGCACTACTATTCCCGAGCACCGCCGCAATCACCGCACTCCGCGGATCTTCCAAATCAATCATAATCGAACTCTTCGTCGTCATGCCGCTTCAATGATAATCCTCTTTATAAACAGTCCCTACACTCCAATCCTCTTTGAACCGACAGTATCTCCGCACAGAAATCCCAGCTAATGTTTTAACTATATAATTTAGAGAAA
>CAZBTP010000001.1:0-78289 GCA_964494915.1 Candidatus Woesearchaeota archaeon | reverse complement strand
TGGTTAGAAATGCAACGGTTATCCTAGCGAAGTTGCCCGAAGGGCATTAACTTGTTTCTGTACTTTCGTTGAACAACATTGTTATCATAAACCGGGTTTGTTCCTGTTACCTCTTCAACAATTTCAAGATACCTGTCTTCTAAAGGATATTCTGTTTCAGTATGTTCATTAATCGCGCGTTGAACTGTTTTTTTACTAACAGCTATTCCTGTTAATTCTGCGAGTTCTATAAAAAGGCCTCTTTTCATTGACAAATCCGGATTATCTCTAATTGTTCTATAGTATCCTTCCTGAATAGCTTTTGTAAAATGAGTAACGTCTAAACCTTCGAATACTGTTGGCCTCCCTTCGTGAGCCCTTGTATCCCATTCTTTTAGTTGTTTCAATTCTTCAACCGCGTCAGAGACATATTCCCTCGCCGATGTAAAATAAAGAGTAGAGATTCCTTGGTCTGATAATTGCGGCACAATACCGGTTTCGCTTGCTAATCCAATAATCTCAGTTGTAAACGCCATCTCTGCAAGAGAAGAGTATTTTCTTTGTAATCTCTCATTCAATTTTTCTCGGTTCCTCCAAAGGCTCTCTAAAACGCTGATTGTCATTTTTATGTTTGAAGAATAGTACTATATAAGTGTTTATGTTTTATAATGGCTATGTGTAATGTAGGAGTAGATTGTAAAGCAATAGAGATTTTCAACAGGGTCGTAACAGAATTGTATTTAAAGAGATTGGTTCATGGAATAGTGCATGGGATCGCTTAAAACGCGAGCTGAGGCATTGGCTTTACTTCATGAGTATGTTCAGTCTCTGAGTTTGCGGAGACATTGTTATGCTGTTGCCGCTGCAATGGAGGCGTATGCGGGGACGTATAATGAGAATAAGGATCAATGGTGGATGACTGGTTTGCTGCATGATTTGGATTATGAGCAGTATCCTTCTATCCCTGATCATGTTACGAAAGGTAGTGTGATATTAAGAGAGAAGGGATATGATGGCGATATTATCGAAGCAATAGAAGGACATGCTGATTACACCGGCGTTCCTCGGCGGAGTCGTATGGCGCGGTGTTTATTTGCTGTTGATGAGTTGTGCGGTTTTCTTGTCGCGTTGTCAAAGGTTCGAGAAGATGGATTTGTTTCTATGAGTGCTGCTTCGGTGACAAGGGCCTTGAAGAAGAAGGGTTTTGCTGCTGCAATTAGGAGAGATGATATCGAACAAGGAATAATTGAATTGGGCGTTGATAGAGAGGAACATTTTAATCTTGTTATAGAGGCGTTACGGAGAATAGAGAAGACGTTTGGTTTCAAATAGTTTATTAAGTGTCTTTGTTTTTATGATGCATGGGCACTCAGGAGATTCTTGGCGTGATTGCGAGTATTGTGTTTGCTTTAAGTGCTCTTGTTTTTGTTGATCGTGTTGTGCTGAGTAGTTATGCTGTACAGTATTCTTCACCTGGCGGAAGTGTTGCTTCTGTAGCAGAATGTGTTCATGATAGTGATTGTGATGATGGGCTTTTTTGTACTGGTGTTGAATCTTGTGTGAATGGTAGGTGCGAGAACAATCCTCAGTCGATTGTGAGTGATGATATCTCGTGTACTGTTGATCGGTGTAATGAGGATGAAGATAGTTTTGAATATATCTCGAATTGTGCTGCTGGAGAGTATTGTGATGGTAATGAAGGGTGTGTTCCTCTGCCAACTGTTTCTGATCAGGTTGTGAGTGATGGAGAGTCGGTTACTATCGCGGATGCTTCTCCTGGGGAAGAGGGACTTGCTGTTCGTGGCTTGTCATCAAGTTGCGTTGAATTATGGCGGTGTGCTGTTCTTGGTGGTTGTGAGAATGGGCGACAACGCTACTCGTGTGAGGATCTTCATGAATGTGGAACAACCTATGCTCAACCTGCGGGCTATGTTGCATGTACTTCTCAGTCTCTTGTTGATAGTGTCGGACAGAGTCCTTCTGAGCAGATTTCTTTTGGGCGTGTTATTTTTGTTTTTCTCTTTGTATTCTTGATTGGTAGTAGTATTATTGTTTTGATTCTTTTTGTTTTATTGGAATACGAGAAGCGGCGGGTTGCGCAAATGCACTAGTTAGTCGTATCAAATATAATCTTCCTTATTTTTCGAGCGAGCTCTAACGGCTGTTTATGCTGCCAGATATTCCTTCCAATAGCCAACCCGCATGCCCCACTCTTCATAATAACACGAACATTCTTCAAAAAGGTTTTTTCATCGCTCTTCACCCCACCAGCAACAACGACCTTTGTTTTACCTGCAGCCTTCACTGCCCATCTTAGATCGTGTTGGTTTCCATTCCAGTGTACTTTTACGATATCAGCGCCGAGCTCTAAACCAATTCGAGTAGCATATGCTAAGAGTTCTCCCGAGGACCTGTTTCCAATACCTTTTCCTCTTGGATAAACCCAGGTGATTACGGGTAGACCACGTTCATGCGCCTCGTGCTCAATCCGCTCAAACTCGCTCATCATTTCACTTTCGTGTTCACTTCCAATATAGATTGTATATCCAACAGCAACTCCTCCCAATGCAACTGCTTCTTTTACTGTACACAACTGCCGGGAGATTGGCTCACCACGAGACAAATTCGTTTTTCCATTTAGTTTTATAATTAGCGGAACTTTGCTCGCACGAATCTCTCGATGATACTTTTCAACAATGCCTTTCTGAAATACGATTGCATTAAATTTTCCTTGAGAAGCAATCGCAATTATTTGTCTCGGATCAACATTTACATCATTGAAATCACTTGGGCCGTGTTCTAGACCTTGATCATATGCTAGATATAATGCTCTTCCTCTTTCTAGGATCTTTTGAAGAGAGATCTTTTTCATGTTGACTCTGATCTACTTATGCATACGTAAATTTATAAACTTAACTTACGTTTCTTGTGCATAAAAAAGGTGTGATATGAACGAGCTCGAACATAGAACAAACACAGTTCTCTTTATGGGTACCTATCCTCCACGGGAGTGTGGCATTGCAACCTTTACACAGGATCTCGCTGAAGCAATCGACAAACAGTTCTCGCCTGCGATAAAAACGAAAGTAATCGCACTCAACAAAAATGGAACAAATATCTATAACTATCCAAAAAAAGTAGTCCTTCAGATAAGCGACACCGATATTAGTGACTTTATTGAACGAGCGAAGAAGATAAACAAAATAAAAAATATAAAACTCGTTTCTATTCAACATGAATTTGGACTTTATAGTGGGGAGTATGGTGAGTACATCCTTGCCTTTCTCGAAGTTCTTAAAAAACCAGCAATCATAACCTTCCATAGCATTCTTCCTAACCCGAATAAAAAACTGAAGACGGTTGTCCAGGAGATCGCAAAGAGAGTGAAACATATCGTTGTAATGACCGATGCAGCAATTGGAATTCTTCGAAGAGATTACGCCATTACAACACCAATTACGATCATACCTCATGGTATTCCAAACGTTGCTTTTGAAGCACAACAAAGAGAAAAAAAGAATCTTGGCTTACACAACAGAATCGTTCTTTCTTCGTTTGGTATGATGAGTAAAAACAAGGGCTATGAGTATGTTATTGAAGCGCTTTCTGAACTTATCAAAAAATTCCCTAACATAATCTATCTTATTGTCGGAGAAACCCATCCGGTTGTGAGAAAGAAAGAGGGAGAAAAATATCGGAACATGCTTGAGCGGGAGGTAAAAGAGCATAATCTTCAAAAACATGTCAAGTTCTACAACAAATATCTCACAAAAAAAGAGATTATTCAATACCTTAAAGCGACAGATCTCTATATCTGTCCTTCACTTACGCCTGAACAAATAACCTCGGGAACACTCGTTTATGCAATGGGATGTGGTCGTGCGGTTATTGCGACGCCCTTTCTCCACGCGCGCGATGTTGTAACAAAGGATAGGGGCAGGTTGGTGTCCTTCGGAAGCGCACCGTCAATCCGAAAGGCAATCATGGAATTACTTGAACAGAAGGATAGGACAAGGGAGCTCGAGAGAAATGCCTATGCATACACTCGCCCTATGATCTGGCAAAATGTGGGTATATCCTACGCGAGACTTTTTAACTCTTCACTTGATGTTCCAGAGATCTACTTTACTAATATCCCCCATATTAATGTTTCTCACCTCAGAAAACTAACTGATGATTTTGGCATCGTTCAATTTGCAAACTACGCACATCCTGATGTTAACTCAGGCTACACTCTTGACGATAATGCCCGCGCTCTTATTGTCTGCGGTGCACTCTATGAAAAATTTAAGAAAAAGAATAAACTTGCTCTCATGAAAACCTACCTTAACTATATGAAATATGTTCAGCAAGCAGATGGGAAACTCTATAACTATGTCACTAAAACAAAAATACTTGATAAGGATAGCTGGAGCGAAGAAGCGCATGGGAGGGCATTACGGGCGCTTGGTTATATTGCATCACTGAAAGGTCCTCCGAAAGATATAAAACATGAAGCAGAAACGCTTTTCGCGACTTCTCTTCCAGTCGCATTAACTTTTGAACATCCACGACCAATCGCTTCGGTTATCGTTGGTCTTTACCATTATAATAAAGAAAAATACTCAGAGGAACATATTGCTCTTATAAAAAAACTTGCCGATCACCTCGTTGCGCTCTATGAACAAAATAGCTCAACAGAATGGAGATGGTTTGATCATGCTATGACCTACTCGAATGCAAAGCTCCCTGAATCTTTGCTCTATGCTTATATTGCAACCCAAGACAAAAAGTATCTCATGATCGCAAAAGAATCACTTGATTTCCTTATTGCAAAGACGTTTGATAACAATACTTTCATCCCTATTGGTCAGAATGGCTGGTATAACTCGGAAACGAATCAACGTGCTCTTTTCGACCAACAGCCGATTGAGGCAGCAGCAATGACAAATGCGCTTGTCATAGCGTCTAGGATCTTCCGCAATCCACGATATAGAAAACTTGCTATGACGACATTCAACTGGTTCCTTGGGAAAAACATTGTTCATACAACGGTCTATAATGAGGAAACAGGTGGCTGTCATGATGGTCTCGGTCAGGAGGTTGTGAACATGAATCAAGGTGCTGAGTCAACTCTTGCCTACCTCATGGCTCGCATCTCTCTTGAGGAACACCTGTAAAAAGAGTTTTATACTCTTTATTCTGTATAGGGAGAATGGATCAAATAAAAGAGGCCTATGAACGAGCAGTTGCTGTTCTTCATCTTTGTGCGACTTCGCATGGATTTAATGCAGCTTACCCTGGTTATAATGCTCTCTGGGCGCGCGATGCTGTCATCACTTCACTTGGTGCCTCGCTTCTTGATGATACTTTTCAAGAAACAATTAAACAATCGCTTAATGCACTTGCACATCATCAAAGTGAGCGCGGACAAATCCCGAATGCTATTGATACATGGAGTGACCGGAGACCACACACCGACTTTACAACTATAGACTCAACACTCTGGTTTCTTATCGGCCATGCTGTGTACAAAAAACGCTATCAAGAAAACTCGCTTGAAAAACTTCAGAGAAAAAACATCGCTCAGGCATTGCTATGGCTTTCTTATCAGGACATGTCAGAAGATGGCATGTTCGAACAGCTCCCAACCTCGGACTGGCAGGATGCTTTTCCTCATCGCTATGGCCATACAATAAATACACAAGCGCTCGCCTATAAAGTCCTTCGGCTCTATCGGAAACATACTGCAGCAGAGAAACTAAAACAGGCAGCAAATAATAGAGAAGGCACAAAACTTTGGGGTACTACCTACTATCTTCCCTGGCGCTGGAAGAACCATAACAGGTACCATGAATTAGGAAAATGGTTTGACTCGCTTGGGAATATCCTTGCGATTCTTTTTGATCTTGCGGATAGAAAACAAGCACTCGCAATCTTTAACTATATTGATCAGGAAAAAATAAATAAGCCGTATCCAGTACGAGCAATTGATCCTCCGATCAGAAAAGGAACTCGTGACTGGCAGGATTATTATCTTGATTGTGATGCACGAACTCCTTACCACTACCTTAATGCAGGTATCTGGCCTTTTATCGGTGGCTTCTATATCCTTGCACTTGTTAAATACCATTATTTCAAAGAAGCTGCGTACTACTTAGAAAAACTTGCAGAAGCCAACATGAAAGAAAACGGAAACTTTAGCGAATGGCTTCATGGTACAACAGGAAAACCAAGCAAGGGCGGCAATCAAGCATGGAATGCAGGGATGTATATCCTGGCGTATCACTCATTAAAGAGAAGAAGATGTTTGGTGTAAGTAGATTATCTGTCCTTTAAAAAAAAGGGAATTATAGCGAGAGAACAAAATAGAAGGGGGAATTATTTTGTTCTCTCGAATAGAGCAACAGAGAATATTGAGGAATTAGTAAAGTCTGTTGCTTTAGGTTAGCGTTAGTGTTAGTGTTATTGGAGGAGAGGAAATATCTTCTCTGTTGTAGGCTTTTATTGAGAGTGCATATTGACCCGGTGTTAATCCTGACACGCTCGATAATTGAAGTGACCAATAGCGTGAGGAAATAATATCGTCACTAAATACTATCTCTTTTATTATCTTTTGTGTTGGGTAGAGTGCGTTTGTGAATGTAAATACAACTTTTTTCATTCCAAGATTGTCTTCCGCGTTTCCTGTTAGTAAGGCATTCCTACTGAGTGTATATGTTCCGCCTGTTGTATAGGGTGCTTTTATCGTGAGGAGCGGGATACTTTCAGGATTAACTTGTATTGTAAAGGACGTTGATGTTGAAAGCGGTAGGGATAATGGGCTGGCAATTGGCAGAAGTTCTTTTTCTGTTATTCTCACCGTGAACGTATAGGTTCCAATGATCGCATCTCCTCTTCCAAGTCTCTGTGGCTTGAATGTCACAAAGCCTGTCTCAGAAATTGTTGCACCGAGTGATTGTGAGCTCAGCGGACGCAAGCACTTCCTTGTCCCACTCGTTGGTTGGAAACAGGCAGTTAAAATTATAAACTTGAGTTGTTGCCCTTCGGGATCACTTACATCTAAGAAGAACAATGCTTGTTCATTCGTTTTTATTTGTTGGGGTGGCATAGTAGCTGCTGTGGGTTGCTGGTTTATAGGCCCGTTTGTACTACATGTTGTACAGGTGTTACAAGCACTAAAGGATATTGCTGTTGATCCACACGTATTTGATTGCGAAAGTAAGATTCCATTACAGGCTGAATCATAGGTTTCTGATCTTGAGCAGCCCACAACGCTTTCTGGTATTGTATTAAAGTTATACGTTGTTTGTGATGTTATATCCAGTAACTTATAGCTATTTTCACACATAGTTCTTGTTTGTTTTTTTGTTGTCTCTGTCTTTGCGAGAGGATTATTACTCTGGTCGTAGAGTTCTGCCGCGCTTTGTTTTCCGCTTGGATAGAATGTTTGCTTATCGCGATTAAGCGTCAACAATACACTTTTTACAGAGGGATCCTTGTATGTGTATGTCTCGCATACCTGTGAAGAAGGATTATTTGCTGTATCAAGATACCACCTTTTATTGAATGTATATGTTTTTTGAGGTGTTTCTTCGCTATGGAGATAACTTTGTTTCTTTAATGTCGCTTCGTCATTTTGCTTTTCTGTCTTTTTCTCTTCAATGAGGTTTCCGTTCTCATCATATGTTTTCTTTGTCTGATAGTTATAAAAGTTCTGGCCCTTATCGTTATTATGAATTGATTTTATTATTGAGCTTTTTGGCACTCCGTTATCATCATAGTCTTCTAAAGTAGAACTGTGTTTATATATTGGACCATTTGGATGGTAAATAGTCTGTTCGTTTATATACTTCTTTAATTTTTGCTGGCTCCGTGAAAGCGGAGGATTTGGGAAAGTCGGTGGTTTCGTATATTCCCTTTTTGTATGGTCATATGTCGCGATTATTCCTGGAGGGTTATACTCTTTTTTTCTACGTTCGTCATGCTGTATTAAACCATCTGTTATTAAAATGAAATCTGGATAGGGTGTCCTAAAACCGTAGACTGTATGTTCTTGAATGTATTTTTTTAGTTTCCCAACCAGATCACCGCGTGTAAATAAGTTGAGGGGATCATCATTCCAAGCAGTAGCGCTTGTTGTAGGGTCATATTCAACTATCTCGACATATTTACTCTCTAATTCAAGATTAGGATCGTCTAGTGAGGCTGGAGGTGTGTATTGCACTGGTGGTATCTCACCCGCTATAATATAGTCCTTAACCTCTTTTTCAAATCTTTTTACTATCCCTCCTTGGTATTCTATTAGCATTTTATTTTCAACTTTACCTCTATGTTGTGCTGCCCTATCATTTTCGCTATACTCTATCAGCAGTCTACCTGAGCTAGCACGAATTTCTACTGAATTATATTGTTTTATTAGACTCGCTGTTGACCCAAGCCATTCTTTTATCGATACGCGTTTCTCAATATACGAGTTTTGAAATACAGTTGTTGTTGGCGTCCTAGTTGAGAGTATTATATACTCAGTTATTTTCTCGATCCTTATATCTCCTTCTTTTGCTAGAACTACATAATCCTCAGCACCGAAGTACTCTCGCGATATTTGGCGTAGTCCTAATAAACCAGGACCAGGATTAAAATATTCATCTGTATCGATCGTGTATGCTCCGTGAATAGTTCCTTTGGTTATTCCAAAGATTATGAGCGTGAGAAGAAGAACTGTACCTAGGGCATAGAGGATATACAACTTATACAACTTTTTACCTCTTTTTTTCATTTTATTATATTGTCGAGAGATTATTTAAACATGCTCTTGGCTTGAGCTGTCAAGTTAAAGGGAGTTATCTTAACTAAAAAATTAACTTTTCTTGATAATTAGTTTTACAGAGAAACTATTATTCAATCCTTACTATGCTCGACAACAGCTGTGTGTTGAACAGTCTCAATAACTTTCTTTTTCATAACGTGCTCCTCGATTAAGTCAACGATTTTTTGTGCTGTTGCACGGTAGTGAAATCTTTCGTGAACATGTGCTGTGGCATTCTTTCCCATTTGTTCACGGAGGCGATCATCTTCTAATAGCTTTAGTGTATATGCAGCGAGCTGATTACTATCTGCTCGATAGGCAAACGTTTTTGGTTCTGGAAACTCAATCTGGTGTTTCTCTTCAAATCCCATCCATGGATATACCCACTCACGCTCAAGCTTAACCTCTGAAGCAACGTTCGCTAGAAATCCTGTTTTTTCATGGATAATTGTATCTCGTGGTCCACCACAGTTGATTGAAATAACCGGTTTACCACATGCCTGCGCCTCAACCTGGATCATGCCAAAACCCTCGAGACGTGAAGGCGCTGCATATATGTCGCATGCATTCAACAAAAGGGCCACGAACTCTGAAGAATATTTTCCCTCGAGATAAACAATCTTATCCATGTCTAATCCGAGCTCACGGATTAAACGACGCTCTTCCCTTCCATGATTCCGCGCTGAAAAGCTATTCCATACCTTGCATACATATTTCCATTTTGGAAAGTGATGATTAATAAATGTAAGTGCGCGAAACATCTCTTGTGCGCCTTTACTTGTTGCATCGCCACCAATCGTGAGGATCATTTTTTCGTCATCTTCAACACCCAGTGTTTTCCGTAGATCGTGTACTGCACTGTCGGAGCGTGGATAAAAGACTGATGGATCAAAACCGATCGGCGCTATATGAATATTTTCTCCGGAAACACCATCGCGTACATACGTCGATTTCACCCATGTACTGGTAACCATTACTAACGGTAGATTATTTAGAACGTGGTGGTAATTCGCAATCCAACCATCGGCATTAAACCAAGGTACTGCCTGTACGCCGTGCTCTAAGGGATCTAAGATCACATCAGGGGTGTCAGCCCAGTATCCGATGCCAATGGCAACATCAGGTTTGAATGAACGATATGCCCACTCTTTTTGTATGCTATCAGCACGATCACATACGATGACATCGTACCCATTCTCTTTCAAACCCTGCATTAGACTAACACCTTGTAAACTCTGTCCATCAGGTTCAGGCGGATGTGGGTAGAGTAACATGATTCTCATAAGGCACGCACAAATGCCTCCTCTTTTCCGCAGCTTAACGTTTCGAAGATACCATCGGAAAATCCGTAGAAATCACGAATAATTTTCAACTTTGTCGCATGCTGTTCATTTGTTAAAGAAACAAACCAGTCTGAATCTTGTTTTGCGATCGGTATTTTTATTGCGGAATCATGCGCTGCGCTTTCTGTTCCAGCTACATACGAAAAATAGTACATCTTCGTGCAATTCAAGGCTCCGAGGGAAAACAACTTCTGAACGGCTTTATGGATTTCTTCGTGTCGTTTATGCCCATACTCGCCGTTCTCTCCATGGGTGAACATATAATCGTAATGAGATGTATCGAGATAGTTCTGTATACAATCAATAACCTCAAAAACAGAAAGTGGTTCTAATCTTTCATCATCTAAGTCCCCGATAAAACCTTGCGCACCATAGAATTTACATACCTTCATAAATCTCGGCATTCTATTTAGGTCATTCTTTCTACAGAGTGAAAATATAGTCCACTTCCAGTCCTTCTTTTGGAGAATCGTTCCGCCCATCCATATCGTTTCGTCATCAGGATGAGCAACAATGCATAATGCTCGCGTCATCGTTCTTTGTTTTCTCTTCTCACAAAGAGAAAATTCTATTTAAAGTTTGTTATGTCAAGGAACTTGACGAAAACCGCACCTTTCAAGGTGCGGTAGTTCCTTGAGCGTCCAAAAAACTAACAAACCACACTTTTTAAGGTGTGGTAAAACTCAAAGTTTTTTTGATTGTTCAAAAAAAGAGACTTAGGTTAGCGTTAATGTTAGTGTTATTGGAGGAGAGGAAATATATTCTCTGTTGTAGGCTTTTATTGAGAGTGCATATTGACCCGGTGTTAATCCTGACACGCTCGATAATTGAAGTGACCAATAGCGTGAGGAAATAATATCGTCACTAAATACTATCTCTTTTATTATCTTTTGTGTTGGGTAGAGGGCGTTTGTGAATGTAAATACAACTTTTTTCATTGTATTGTATTGTATTGTCAAGGGATTATTTAAACACGCGCTTGGCTGCCGCGCGGTCGATAATAAACGTTACATTAGTATGACGTTGTAGGACGCTCGCTGGCACTTGTTGTGTGACATGCTTGAAGGTGGCTGCAACAGCAGTTGCTTTTTCTTTTCCGAAGGCTAACAAGATAATCTTTCGTGAAGCGAGTATTGTTTCAATACCCATTGTTAGCGCATACTGAGGCACGCGCGAAAAGGATTCAAACAGCCAGGCATTTGCGTGCCGTGTTTCATCGCGCAATCTCACTTTTCGCGTTCTGCTTGCAAAAGACGATCCGGGCTCATTAAAACCAATATGCCTGTTTTTTCCGATACCCACGATTGCTATATCGATTCCCTCCTTGTGTTTTATTGCACGTTCGTATTCGTTACACTCTTTTTTATAATCCTTTTTTTTCCCATCTAAAAAATGAATATTTTTCTTGCTTATATTTACTCTGTGAAAAAAATGTGAATCCATAAAATGTCGAAAACTTCCCTTCTCGGGAGTGTTTAGACCATAAAACTCATCAATATTAAAGGTCTTTACTCGAGAAAAATCTATCTTCTTTGTATGCGCCGCGCTGATGAGCGCTCGATAAAAAG
This sequence comes from Candidatus Woesearchaeota archaeon, assembly GCA_964494915.1. GTDB lineage: Archaea > Nanobdellota > Nanobdellia > Pacearchaeales > GW2011-AR1 > UBA73. The sequence continues at coordinate 66,611 of CAZBTP010000001.1, read as the reverse complement.
GAATCATTGTTTTTCCTGTCGCTAATCCGAGTGTACAGTTCTTTTTGTTTTGAATAATATCGGAAACGAGCTTTGCTGCACGTGCTCCTCCTTCGTTTTTGTTACGAACAATAATAACCTTCATACATCACCCTTTCATTACGGCTAATGGTTTCAGCTTTGCAACTACGCTTCCAATACCGAGCGCATGTGAAACACGAACAACCTCGCTCACATCCTTATACGCCTCTGGCGCTTCTTCAATCATGCCTTTTAGCGATCCAGCTTTAATTATAATATCTCTTTCTGCTAGCCCTTGTTTTAAATGCTCAGCAGAAATATGTTGTTTTGCGTACGTCCTTGATAGCATTCGTCCAGCACCATGGGCTGTTGACGCAAACGAAATCTCACGTGCTTTCTTTGTTCCGACGAGGACATACGAAAATGTTCCCATACTTCCTGGAATAAAAATCGGACAGCCTACCTCTCTATAATCGCTCGGAATTTCTTTTCTTCCTGGTCCAAATGATCGAGTTGCACCTTTTCGGTGTACGCACAATATTTTTTTCTCGTTCTCGACTTCGAACTCCTCAAGCTTCGCAATATTATGTGCGATATCATACACAACGCTTAGTTTCGCGTTTGGAAAATACTTCTCAAAACTTTTTCTTATAAGATGCGTGATCATCTGCCGATTTGTAAATGCGAAATTAGCAGCACTCGCCATTGCTTCTCTATAGTCTTTTCCCAAAGCAGAAGTAATTGGCGCATATGCCAACTCGCGATCTGGAAGGTGTTTATATCCATACTCTTTTTCCATTTTCATAATATAATCTGATGCAGTTTGGTGTCCTAACCCTCGTGAGCCGGTATGGATCATTACTACGATCTGTTTGACTTCGTTTAATCCAAACGTTTTTGCAACACGATCATCAAAAATCTCCACGATCTCTTGTACTTCAAGGAAATGATTTCCTGCCCCAATGCTCCCGAGCTGATCCCTGCCTCTTGCTTTTGCTCTTTGCGAAACTTTTGCTGCATTCGCTCCTTGAATACAGCCCTTATCTTCTGTGTGCTCAATATCTTCCTCAGACGCATATCCTTTTTCTCGTGCCCATTTTAATCCCTTTTCTAAGACCGCGTTACATTCAGCATCTGAAAGTTTTATTCCTGTTCCTCTTCCGATGCCGGACGGCACATTCTTATAGAGTTCATTTAATACTATTCCTCGTTTCGGTAAAAATTCTTTTTTCGTTATATTCGTCGCAAGCAATCGTACTCCACAATTCGAAACTATAAAGCCATTTGCAATAAAATTATGATTATCCTGAATGTTAAAATCATAAACTTTATGTATGCCTTCTATCTTTTTAATAGAAATTATTTTGTCAAGAAGAGTCCCAATTTCTCTTATTTCTTTGAGTTTTATATCTCTGAACTCATTAAAAGTAATAAAATCAAGATTGATTCTTTGTTTTGCATTTTCGTAATAGTGCCTTTCTATAAATCTTTCGTTAATCTCTTTATGGAAGAGTCCCTTTACTTCTGCTATTGTAAGTCCATTTTTCCTGTATTGTTTTATTTTTCTAGCCAGTTCAATCCTCCGTTGATTTTCCTGCTTTTTTAGTAAGATATACAAAGAGGCTATGTTTGCCAAGTCCTGTCTTTTTTTATTATACTCAAAACCTATTGTTCTCCATAGTTTTAACATTGTATCCTCTCCGTATAAAGCTAGCCTTAATCTTGATGTTTTTTCTTTGTATTTATTGATATAATCCTCCATCTCTGATATTTTGTAATTTTTAATCCCAAATTCTTCTAAAAGCAGAGAGATGTCTATAAGAAAATCTCTACAGTTTTTTTTTAGTAAGGTTATTTTATTCTGATTAATAGTTGAGCTACAAAAGCATGTTCTAGAGAGTGTTTTAGGAGATGACATTTCTGCGCCGAAAAAACCAGCTAAAAATAATCTTTTTGTTAATTTACTTGACTTTTTTATCCATTCGGGAACCCTGATTTTCTGCCTTGTTTTATTTCCTAACGTGAGACCTCTTTCTTTTAAAATCTTAAGAAAAGCTTGATTATAAATATGTAACTCCCAGTTTGTAGAATTAAAACTTTTTTCGCCATAACGAGTCTGTATTTTATGCTCCCTTATTCTGCAAAAGAGACTTGAATTTATTTCTAATCTTGATAAGTCTTCCTTTATTTTTTCAAGGTCTTCTTTTTGCCCATAAGCTACCGCACGTAATTCTCCTTTTGTTTCGTAGAAGGAACCATCCCCAAACATATAACCAATTAACTTTGCAAGGATTGCTTCCTTTTCATTTATCACTTCGCTGGATTCAACTCCTTCAAAAGTATTTATTGCTAGTTCTGTGTTATCTTTTAATTCAGATAATTTTTTCATTCCTTGTTTTGTTAAAAAAGGATGATCGCTTGTAGCTTTAATTTTTAAGCCGGATGCTAAAGTTATCTCACATACATCTTCCGCGTGCCTTGACATAAATAAATTAATAGATTTATCTTCTATTTTTTTTGTATCAAGGTTTAAGGTTGGCAGATTGCGCGAGAATATTATTTTTTTAATTTTTTGGTTATTTTGTTCAATTTCTATTTCTGATTTGTATTTTTCAAATTCTTCAATTTTTATCGAATTTCCGAATTCTGTAAGGATTTCTGTATCGCCCGTTAAGCAGTTCACGTCATAACCTACTGCTCCGGGAGAAATAATTCCGTGCTCGGAATCAAACGCGGCTACACCTCCGACAGCCATTCCATATCCTTGATGTGCATCTGGCATCGCGAGAGAATATCCAACAATTCCTGGAAGCTGTGCAACGTTTTTCACTTGTTCGAGTGTCTTATCTTTTTGAATTGAAGCCATTAAGCTATCTGAGGCAAACACAATCCCTGGAACTAGCATCCTTCCTTCTTTTTCGATTTCCCAGACGTTCTCACTTACTTTCTTTATTCCCATGTAGAACGATACTCAACGAACCTTTTAACTATTGCGATTCTCGGTTATTAAAAATTCTGGGCTTAATCTTAGCAGACTGGCATAATGTATATATAGTTACAATCCATTGATATGTAATTATAGTTACAATCAATAGCTGAAAGGAGGGATAAAAAGATGGATAATCAGAAAAGATTTCTGAATGCGAGAAGCGTAAAGATGTTCATAATGCTATCTCTCATGATTACGACCGCTAGTATAGTTTTAGCAGTTGCAGGAGATCTATTAGGAACGGTTAGTTTACCTGGAAATGGTGGTTGTTCAGTCGCTGGTACGTTTGATGGTGTATACTACCTTACAATCAACTCAAATAGCTGTTCTGGAACAGTGATAGGTATATACCAACCACCTATCGGCGGGAATGGAAGTGCAACACTTATAGCTACAAAGTCTATCATAAACGCGAGCAATGATTCGATTATTATTAGTGCATTAGCCTGGGATCAGGGCAGGGATCTGCTCTGGGGAGCTTTCAATGACAGTGTCTATCTCATTGATGTCGGTAATAAGACTCTTAATGGTACAGCACTGGCAACCTTTCAGTTTAGTCCTAATGTTAGTGGACTACCCCTCGTTGATGGATTAGCATACGATGGAAGTGATGACACAATATACTATAGCCCTGATGTTAACTGCAATGTTTACCATCTCACACCGAATGGAACACTTCTTAACACAGTAACGCCAAAGGACGCTAACAATATATCAGATTGTAGTGTTAGCGGCGTGGTGGTTGGAGCAGGGAATACATTGTATATAGGTCGTAATGGTGCTGCTGAGATTCGGAGAATTAATAAAACAAATGGCGATTTTATATCCCAGTTTGCTACGACAGCAGGAAGAGTAGAGGATCTTACCTGTGACCCGGTAACGTACGCTCCAAAAGAAGCGATTCTTGCTAAGGATGCATTTAACAGTCTGTATGAGGCCTTTGAAGTAGAAGCAGGGACGTGTCCATTACAAGAACCTCATGATGAAACCCCACCGAAGATAGGTTGTATAGAGACAGTCAACCCTCACGGAAAAAATATTCCGCCAGCGGGAAGCACGACGCTTCCAGGTTCGAAGGGCGGCCAGAATGAAGACGGGTTCTACGAACTTATAGGAAAAGACGATTAAGACATAGATGTCGAGATCTTTGTCACAGATAGTGCTGGTTCTGGTCCATTCGGGCCATTTGCCTCTGGTGATAAGGTAAAGATCACTGAAGCGCCGGGTGCGACTGCGTCATTAAAAAAGATAGGAAGTACGAACGGCCAAGCTGGAGCGATTATAGTACACATTACTCTAAAGAGTGATGCGATAATTGTAGCTACAGATGCTGCAGGTAATACCGCGACAGAGATTTGTCTCGTACCTCCGCCGCCTAAGTAGGCGGTGAGATTTTTTTATCCTGGCTTTTCTTTTTCTTTTTTTTGGGTGATTATACATATAACTATACGTCCAGGACTACTTGCAACTCCCAGCCTTTACTCGTTTTTTTAACATACATGTCAGCATAGGTTGCTGCCTTTATTGCATCTAAACCTTCGTATTGAGTAGCAGCATCACCGTACAGTTCGGCGGTTAGATTATTCCCGCGAACAAACACCTCTGCCTTTGCTGTCACAAACTTCTCAGCATCCATTAAATAAATGAGTTCATCTAAAAATGAATAGAGCAAATTTTCAATATCAGTGCCATGTACCTCGATCCTTCGCGCTTTTCTTGGGTGTATTTTCTCACCCTTGCCCACATACGCGGCAACAGCTAATACAGCATTCTCGAATAGCTCGTTGAGGGTTTTTCCGTATGCTCTAAACTTTATATCTGCAGTATGCTCTAAAAACTCGTATCTCATTCTTATCCAATGTGCTCGAGATTTAAAAAGATTTATAATATCGCAAATCCATGATGAGAAATGGGGGTTGTATTCAATGCACTTGTTTTCCTTGTGCTTTTTAGCCTGCTTATATTTTCTATTTATTTTCTTTGGGTAAATCTTCCTACCCCGCCGCAAGAGTTTGAGACATTCACTTCGATAACGACCGAGAATATCTCAACGAAAAGCTCGCAATTCTACCCAAATATGCGCTATCCAGATAGGATTATATCTTATTCTTTTAGTGAATCCTGTGACCAAAAAAAGAGAACAGATGGGCGAGCGGCTTTTGCACTTCTTCAACAAAAAACGATCCTTATGTTTAATGAGTCTTTAGAGGCTCAGATTGAGATTTCGTGTGAAAACATTGCTCCACAACCAACACAAGAAAATCATTTTGTTGCAGGGGAGGGCGGACCAACAGAGATTATCAACGCGACACGATATGCGGTGATCACGTCTGGAAAAATAGCACTCTACCGTCCAGAGAGCTGCAAAACTCCTCAAGTAGCAACGCACGAAATTCTCCATGCTCTTGGCTTTGACCATAATGCACATAAAACAAGTATTATCTATCCGGTTACAAACTGCCGGCAGACAATAGATGCGTACATTATTGAGGAAATTAACAATCTCTACCGTGATTCTGCACTTAGTGATCTTGTTATAGAGAGAGTAAAAGCAAACAAAACAGGTCGCTACCTGAATATTGAGGTTATTATTGCAAACGACGGACTCAAAGAAGCAAAAAACGCCTTCCTTGATCTTTCAGCGAATGAAGAGAGGGTAAAAACCTTTGATATCGGAAATTATTCAATTGGTACAAAGCGCATTATAACAGTTACCAATATCTATATCCCTCGAGAAACCAACCGTGTTTCGTTTGTGGTTTATCATCAAGAACGTGAGCTCTCAAAAGAGAATAATGGTGCAGTTGTTAATATCCGACCTCGCCAATCGTCTTCCCAATAACCTTTAAATACAATCCTCTCCATACTACCAAAGAGAAAAATGGCTGATAAAGAGATGATCATCCGTGAGAAAGTAGACCACTCAGGAATCTTTGACTTCGGGGCATTCTATAACTACGCACACTCTTGGTTTCGTGATGAGGAATATGGTGTTGATGAAGAAAAATATAGCGAAAAGATAAGCGCGAACAAACGTGATATTCTCATTGAATGGAAGGCGGTCAAGCGTATTTCAGACTATTTCTCAATTGAGATGAAACTAAAATTCGAGATAAAGAACCTGACTGATGTTGAGGTTGAAATAGACGGAACAAAGAAAAAGATGAATAAGGGAGATATCTCTGTCGATATTAGAGGAACGCTTGTGAAAGATCCTGAAGGGAAATGGGAAACCTCGCCCTATGCACGCTTTCTTAGGGATACGTACAACAAATATATTATTCCTTCACGAGTTATGGAATCAAAGCTAAAAACATCGTCAGAGGTAAAAACGATCAAAGAAGAAATGAAGGCCTTTCTCGAACTTACAGGTCGGAGATAATCTTCTCTTTCGGAAAAAACTACGCGAAAAAGAACACAAATATTTATATAACACATCCCTTCTTTAGGACGATGAAAAGAGCGTCGTTGTTCGTGTTACTTTTTCTCTCTTGTACACTCTTCTCACTTATGCTTCTCCTAACACTTACAAGTGCCCAGGGAATAGAGATAGAAAAAAAGGAGAAGCATAGCATTGTAATTGCGGAGCTCAACAATCCAGCGATCTTTGAATTTACGATTAATAACCTCGGGAAGCAAGACACCTTTGAGATCTATTCTTTCGTAGGAGTCTCAATGACCCCGAGGGGAACGTTTGATCTTCCATCAGGGAAGACAACACTGGAAGTAACTGCAAATCCAAATAAAGAGGTGCGAAAATCTAGCGGCTTCTACCAATTCGAATATCAACTACGAGGGCAGAACACTGGAATTACAAAAGACACACTCCTTATGAAGATAGTTCCTATCCAGGAAATCTTTGAGATAACCGCGGCGCCAATAAATCCGATGGATACAACAATAACTGTTCGCGTAAAGAACAAAGAAGGTATACCTATAGAGAATCTCAGCGTACAACTTACCTCACGATTCTTTGACCAGGAAGAAAAACTAACACTGGGTCCTTATGAAATAAAAGATATTTCGCTTCCAATTGATCGAGAGCGAACGCGACAGATTGCAGCAGGGTTTTATTCGGCGAGTGTTGGAATTATTCTCGAGAACAAAAAAGTAGAATTCGATATAACACTTGATTATAGAGAGCGGGAAGGCGTTATTGTTGAGCGTTCGTCTGAAGGGATTATCATACGAAGAACGACTGTTAAAAAAACAAACGAAGGAAATACACCGATTGCAGAAACTGTAGAAATAAAAAAGGATATTCTCTCTCGTTTTCTTACTCGTGAAGAACCAACGCCTCATGAAATAGAACGGAAAGGACTATATGTTACCTATCGCTGGCGATCATTCCTGAACCCAAGCGACTCAATAATTGTATCAACTACCTCAAATTATACTCTTCCGACAATTATTCTTGCAATAATTATTCTTGGAACGCTCGCTGTAAGGATCTATATCCGCACACCAGTGACGCTTCATAAGAAGGTATCATTCATAAAAACAAAAAGTAGCCATTTCGCACTTAAGGTTACACTCACTGCAAAAGCACAAAAATATCTTGAGCATGTAAGAATAATAGACCAGCTACCAACGGCGACAAAACTCTATGAACAGTTTGGCAGAACATCGGACGAGCATGTTGATCCGAACACAAAGAGACTTACGTGGAACATAGAAAAACTTAATGCAGGGGAGGTACGTGTTTATTCGTATATAATCTACACAACACTTAATGTTATTGGTAGATTTGAACTGCCTTCTGCGAGTGCTTCATTTGTTTATAATAACAAACACGCTCGTGTTGTGTCAAATAAAGTTTTTTTTATGGCGGAAACTATTCCATAAACTTGAAACTTTTTGGTCTTGTTAGGAGGAGCGTGCTTTGTTTCTTTTCTTATCTGATGTATATGTATATCTTGGTAAGGATCCTTTAAATAGTATCAAGCAACGAAAGGAATAAAAACAATGATTAACTTAAATAATCGATTGAAGATTAATAGTGGATATTACAATTGCAAAAAAAGGAAAAAGAGATGAGAGGGACCTAGCGTGAGATCGTTCAAGCACCAGCTAAATTGGATACTCGTCGTTTTTATTATCTCCGCTGTGGGCATACTAGCAGTTATCCAAAGCTCGGTTTTTGGTCCAAATTTAATATTAGAAAATTCCGGGATTGCATCTTCTCGACCAAAAAACACTGCAACGGATTTTGCCAGCGCTGTAAGCGACAAGGAACAAATCAAAAAGTTCGATACACAACTCCTGAATAATGCTCTTCCACTCTCCAAACGAGTGACCTTCGCCAAACAACGCAAACAAAAAATGCTACAATTAATCAAAAAAGACCCAAAGGCTTTTTTAGAACTCGCACTTCCGGGAGAAACCCGAAACCGGTTGCCTCCAGGGATAAAACTATATATTGAACAGTCCATTCGAAAACAAGGAACATTTGAAGTCTGGCACGAGGACGACTTCGAAAACAAAAAGTATAAACAGCGGTACTTTCTGAAAGAAAAAACTGGGAGATCCGAACTATTTTTTGCAATGGGGGAACCTAAAACCAACTCAGGGTCAGAAGTGGTTTTAAGTGGGTACGCGCTTGACAATCAGGTTATCCTCGCGAACGCGGACCAAGTACTCGGCATTGCAGGTGCTGAGGTTGATAGGACGCAAATTCCGACGACGGGAGAACAAAAAATCGCCGTAATTTTAGTTGCTTTTTCGGATGGCCCTACCCCCACTGTATCTCCAGAAGAAATTCACGATCGCATATTCGGTTTAACCAATGCGGATTCGGTTGATTCTTATTACAAAGAAGTTTCTTACGGTAAAACATGGCTTACTGGCAATGTGTTTGGATGGTACCAAGGAGGAGATACACCCTCGGATATCATCCACATTGAAACTTCAGGAGACGTAGAAGTGTGTTCTTCTCACGGACTACTTCAGAGGGCACTGGAGGTAGCCGATGCTGATATTTTCTATCCGGATTATCAACGAATCGCAGTCATTGTTTCCACCGGAGTGTCATGTGGTCTGGGATTTGCTCTCGGATCGTCTTTTATTAATACGCAAGATGGCAGTTCAACTTTAACTTCGGTTCTGTTGATAGCAGAATATCGATTCGATGATGTTTTTTATAACGTATTTATTCATGAATTTGGGCACAATTTGGGGCTGCCTCACTCCAGCAGTTTGGAATGCGGAGATGTCTCTTTTTCTCACAGTCCGAATGCATGTTCTGTTTTCGAGTATGGTGATTATTTTGATATTATGGGCGGCCTCGACGGACATTTTAATAGCATCCAAAAAGAAACACTGGGTTGGTTTAATTCAGGGAACATAGTGGATGTGACTCAGGATGCAATTATTGCGTTAACTCCGCTTGAACGAGCGGGTCTGAACACCAAAGTCTTAAAAATTCCGTGCGGAGCAAGGCAGGATTATACTTTTTATCTTGAATTCCGACAGCCCCTGGGCAAAGACGCTATATATGGTGGCGAAAAGTACGATATAAACGGCCCGATGGCTCATAAAAAGTTAAGCGATTACGATTTCTCGTCTCCTATTTTACTCGATATGACTCCCCATTCTAATCCGCGAACAAATGATAAGTGGGATTGGCTGAAGCCGATTATCCCAACTGGTCAAACAGTTATTGCACCATTTAACGATGTTGGAATCACCAATTTAAAGACGAACTTAGAAGAAACCCAAGTTAAAATTGATTTTCCACCCTATTCTCCTTTATCTTGTGGCAATAATGTCTGCGAACCCTACGAAAACCTTGCGAACTGCGAATTGGATTGCAATCGCTTTCGAGTGTTTGTTTCGAGCACTCAATTTTCAGGAAACCTCGGTGGAACACGCGGGGCAGACTTTCAATGCCAAATACTCGCGGACAACGCCAACTTGGGAGGAAGATGGAAAGCCTATCTGGGCACTTCCGCTATGGAACCAGGAAATGGAATCGCTGAAACACCCTTTCCCTACCAGTTACTCGACGGGACACGGATCGCAAATGATTGGAATGACCTTACCGATGGAACTATTCGACACCCCATTAATTTGGATGAAACAAAAACGTTGGTCAACTCTTTTGTTTGGACTGGAAAAAAACCTTTGAGACCAAGCAACCGATTGACTCCGACTTTGGGTGCTCTTCTCACTTGCCAGGACTGGACTTTTGACCAACATAGCGCCACCGTAAAAGGCGCTTCTGGGATAATTGACGGGACTAATACGATTGAATGGGAAAGAACCAAAAGATCATTATCCGATTGTTCAACCCGACAAAGAATTTACTGCATCGAACAACCCAGCGACAGAACATTTGAAACAAAAACCATTGACGTGGGATCAATGATCTTCTTGACAGGCAAAGGGATTTTTGAAGGCCAAACCATGAAAATGAAACTGGTTTCAATAAACTCCAATTCAGACAACCGGCCGAGTGCGGTATTTGAATTGTTGGATACCTCTAATATCGTTATTGGTTCCCAGACCGTTAACCCCCAAACTGTAATCAATTTCCAAAATGCCCAAATCAAACCCGCAATTAAGGAAAACCTTTATCTGAAGTCGATAAACCAATTCCGGAGGAGTGGAAGCCTGCCAGTTGCTCTTGTAGTCTTGGAAAATCCCTCTTCAATAGACCGGGTGCAGGCCATTTGTGGAAACGGCCTAATAGAACCCGGTGAACAATGCGAAGGAAACAAATTGAACGGAAAAACCTGTGGAAACTTTTGTTGGGACCGTGGACTATTAGGTTGCAATTCCAATTGCTTATTCGATTTTTCAGGATGTTGCTCGGATTTTGCATACAAAAGCTGCTATAATGGGAATGTTTACTGGTTTGACTCCTGTGGGAATCCCTCGTCGTTATATACGGGCTGTGGTGGACGTTCATGTCGTGGAGACAGTTGTCGGTTCTAAAATATGTTTCAATGCGGATGTTTACTCGGTTGACACCTGCGGTGTTCGAGAAGAACAACTTCAGGAATGCATAGAAGAAGAGATTTGCATTGACGGTACGTGCAGTCGAATAATTCCCCGCGGTCCAGCCCGTTAATTAAAACATGCTAAAAAAGAAAAAGAGATGAGAGGGACCTAGCGTGAGAGGGTCCAAGCTTCAAATCACGATCGAAACCGACGCCCCATGCCAATTGGAAAGGAGTTCTTTGAGCGATTTTTTTTCGGTTTCAAAATACGATTATCCTGCATACATAGGGCTGGAACTTTCTAATCCTGCTTTTGCTCGCTTTAAATAATACTCTTCGATCTTTTTGTATCGCTGCGCAGTGTCGCGCGATACTGAGGGTTTAACCCTCTTGAACGCTTCGTCGAAATCATCAAGCATCACCATACTCGCGCTGTTATCTTTCCGTAATGCATTCAGCGCAGCTTCACGTACTAACGCTTCTAAATCAGCACCAACAAAACCATCGGTTAACTTTACAAGCTCGCGTATATCAACGTCGTCTCCCAACGGTGTCTTTTTGGTATGGATCTCTAAAATTCTCTGACGACTTGTTTCATCGGGTATATCAACCAAGATCACTCGATCGAACCTTCCTGGTCGTAAGATAGCCGGATCTAACATATCTGGCCGATTCGTAGCACCAATAATAGTTACGTCTTTTAGGTCTTCAAGACCGTCAATCTCTGCTAAGAGCTGATTCAAAACACGTTCGGTTACCTTTGTCCCGACTTCTAACCCTCGTTTTCCTGCAAGTGCATCAATCTCGTCAAAGAACACAACACAGGGTGCGACCTGCCGCGCGCGCTCAAAAACCTTTCGAACGCCTTCTTCGCTATTATGCACGAACACACCACCAAATCCTGCAACAAAATTCTCAGTTGGATTTATTGTTAGATCGTATACAGGGAGAGAATAGTCGAGATTGGTAATTTCAACGACCTTATCAAAATAAACATCGGCATCAACCAATTTTAATATGTTTTCATTATTCAACTGGTTCCCAATCTTTCTCAGTTCTTCTCGTTCAATACTTTCATTCGATCTTCGTGATTTTGGAAGAAGCGTGTACAAATCTCCTGTAATAGGAATATTATCACTTCTTTTCCATTTCTTACTTTTAATGTACAACAGAATCCTATTATTTCTCTTGGTATCAATAAAGCCTATCTCGCTAAATACGGTGAGATAGTCGACTCCCATAAACATAACTCGATAATAGCGTTCTGTATCAATGCTCTTTTCATAAACCCTTCCAACGATACCAAGCCCTAACAATAGATAAAGTAAATCATTCGCTAGTTTCTCACTTTTTGTCGCAGCTTCAATAGCAGAACTTCTTCCATTCGTAGAATAAATAGAACCATCTCCACTGTAATAACCTCTCAAAAAAGAATGAATATATCGCCGTGGTAAAGTAAACACCAAAGCAGGTATTCGCTTATTATGGGCTTTATCATATAACTTGAAAACTTCCTTCATGATACGCTGGAATAATAACGAGTTGATACTAAAGGTTTCTTTATTAGTCGAGAAGGGTAAACGACAGACATCTAAAAGTTCTCTCACTCTCATTCGTATCTCCTTATTCATCGCATGAATACGAACGCTTTTTTTATTGTAATCGCCTTCAGCAACCCATAGTCCAAGAAGTTCGCACAATTCTGGAGTAATAATCAAAGAAGCTTGCATTGAGTGGGTGCTATTTCGTACATGGATACTAGTCTGCTTATAGTCGAACGCTATTCCTGCTTCCTTCATGAGGGCTAGAAATCCTTTTGCGGAGATCGCCAACTCTTTGCTAAGCACATCATACATATACTTTAGAGGTATCTCAAGTACTTCGGCAGATCGTTCTTTTCCTAACACCTTAACCGCTTCCCCAATATAGCTATTAAAAGAAACAGAAATTTCTTCCTCAAGAACATGCAAGAGATTAATCGGCTCCGGTTCGATCTCAGGAAGAGGAAGTTTCCGCGGAATCGCAATATAGCTCTCATTCTCTTTAAGATGAGTCGTTGGCAGATCAATAATCTCAGTACCATACAAACTAAACAATGAATGATCTTTCGTTACACGAATCTTCCTACCACTTGCAGTAGTGATCTCAACAAGAGACCCATCCGAATTATGGAGTATAAAATCCTTTATCGGAGAGAACTTTACTTTTTTATGTTTATCAAAACTTATAACATCAGCCTTCTCTTTGTTTTCAACAAGCCTTCCAATGGGTTTTCTATCAACAAGCCCATTTTTCATTACAATAACCTCTTCCTCATAGGGAAGCGACTTTCCGACCCACATACTTAATAGCGAAGGTCCTTTAATATGAATAAAGTTTGCCTCAGATTCCTTCGCAACTGCCTTCGCTAATAGCGTCTTCCCTGTTCCTGGAGGTCCATACAACAAGATTCCCCGTGGTGCTCTGATACCGAGTCGTTTAAAGCCGTCAGGATTCGTAATCGGCCATTCAACGGCTTCCTTCAATTCTTGCTTTGTTTTTTCTAGGCCACCAACGTCTTCCCAGGAAACATTTGGTGTTTCAACAAAAACTTCTCTCATTGCACTCGGGCGTACAACCTTTAATGCATCTTCAAAGTCCTCGACGCGAACAATAGCTTTTTCCAAAACCTCCTTTGGTATTGGTTCTTCACTGTCCATCTTAAGCTCAGGTAGCATCTTTCGTAGAACATTCATCGCAGCCTCTTTTGTCAACGCGGACAAATCAGCGCCAACAAAACCGTGCGTCTTTCCTGCAAGCATATCAAGATTGACATTTTTTGTTAATGGCATATTTCGCGTATGAATCTTTAGTATATCTAAACGCGCCTCCTTTCCGGGGACAGAGATCTCAATCTCTCGGTCAAATCTTCCAGGTCTTCGTAACGCAGGATCAACAGAATTAACCCTATTTGTCGCTCCAATAACAACAACCTTTCCTCTTGACTTTAAACCATCCATCATTGATAATAACTGACTTACCACCCTTCGTTCAACCTCTCCTTGTACATCCTCTCGCTTCGGCGCGATCGCATCAATCTCGTCGAAAAAGATAATGCTCGGTGCATGCTTCTCTGCTTCTTCGAAGATATCTCTAATCTTTTTCTCAGATTCCCCGTAAAATTTACTCATGACCTCAGGACCATTTAACAAAATGAAATTAGCATCGGACTCATTCGCCACAGCCTTTGCGAGGAGTGTCTTTCCAGTTCCTGGTGGACCATGTAATAAAACTCCCTTTGGCGCGTCAATGCCAAGACGTTCAAAGATCTCAGGATGTTTCAACGGAAGTTCGACCATTTCACGTATTTTTTTAATCTCGTCCCTTAAACCGCCAATCTCTTCGTATGTAATACCCGGCATTGCATCTTCAGAGATATCAACGGCCTTTGGATTTAGTACGATCTCGCTATCTTCATTGATAAAACACTGCTGATTTGGTATTGTTGAAACGACGATAAATCGTAGGTGTTGAAAGCCAGGAAATGCAAGATGCCCTCCGAACAGATCATGTAGATCGCCGAAGAAGTCAGGAAAACCATCACCTATACTATCTCTCCGGCGATGCACTCCTCCTAATGAGATGATATCTCCCTTTGCAACTGGGCGTCCTAACAAACCCTGCTTTAACATTTCAGGATCGCCTTGTACCATAATCCCTTGCTGTGCAGGTGCAATAATGACCTTTGTTGCTGGTCTGCTCGTTGCTTTCTTGACGATAACGTGCTCACCGACGCCAATACGCGCATTCTTTCTGATCAGACCGTCGATACGAATAATACTCTCGCCGACATCAGCAGGGTATGCACGATCGACAATCGCTTGCGTTTCTCGCCCGCCTTGAATTGTGATAATATCGCCCCTCATCAAACCCATCGATCGCATGATCTGCGGATCGATTCGTGCAACTCCTTTGTATACATCGTCTTGCAATGACTCAACGACTTTTAGTTTAATACCTGTGCTCTTTACCATTCGCGCCCCCTCTTTTGAGCATCATTAAAAAATGTAATGCTCAACTTTCCAAAATCCTCAAATCCTAAACGTACCATATCGCTCATCTGTTTATGCATGCGCTGGTGTGTTTCATTAATAAAATCAACAATCTCTTTCGGGATACTGATTGCATGGCTGTTTCCTACCATACGTAATTTCACATCGAACGTTTTCTGCCGCAAGCCATTATACTGCTCTAAATCGTGTAAATCTCCGGGATGAATAATCTTATCATTGCAGTGTGGACAGTGAATTGCTCGCAGACGAAAACCAGACTTTTCGACGTAGATTGGTTTCATCTGTACGTCACATTGCTTACACACGATCTTTGCATCAAACAAGTCTTTCATAGTCATGTATCCTTATTGTATACACTTTCTGTGTATACAATACTATTTAAATATTTCGGTTGTCATATGAATAATGGATTATCGCGGTCTTCTTCGAGGTGTTGTAACATACTTTACTAGAACAACTGCAAGTTGTCTTGATGTGTTTATTCAATCGACACCCTCATATCAACGAAGGCTTGATGAACACGATCAACGTTATCGGGATGTTATTAGAGGACAGGAAGCGGGATTTCGTGATGTAGAGGCGAGCTATCAAGGAACGCTCAGAGAAACAAAAAGGAGACTTGCCTCAGCAGAACAACGAGCGACTTTTCATGCTGACCGAGCTCTTGAGTTTCAGTCCCAAATAGGAGCGCTCGCATTAGATCAGGTTATTCTTGCCTATCGACGCGTTGCTGATCGTTTAGACAGAGTTTCTCAGCCATGCATATTGCTTTATATGGGTATGGTTATTCATATAAACAGAAGAATAAAAAGAGAAACAGGAAACCTTTCTTTACACCTCTTAGGAGAAAAAATAGAATATCAAACACCAATAGAACGTGATGAGAATCCGCGAGTCACTATCGGAGAGCATCTCTATGCTCAAAGAAAACGTAGAGATACACGTTACAGAGGAGTTCCATTTAGTATTCTCCATCTTGAATATTTGGGAAAGAAACCAGATGTACTTGAAAAGGGACAGAGTCTATTACCTGGGATAGTAAGAACAGTCAGAGAACGACTTAAAGGGAGAAAAAAAGAGTTAGATGCTGGGTAATCTTTATTAACCGACGATTCTATTTCTCGTCATGGAGAATCCAGCGAAAAAGATTCTTGATATAAAAGAGGTTGAAAAAGACGTGAAAGGTTCGTCAACCAAAGTCGTTCACGAAAAGCAAAAAACACTTAGGCGCAGTATGGACGAAGGTGCTGCGGCGAGTGTTGCAACAGGAACTGGTGATTCATATATAACGCCCTTTGCTGACGTACTTGGTGCACAACCAATCCATATTGGTCTACTCAGCGCGATCACAGCGCTTGCGTCACCTCTCGCACAACTTCGGGGGAGTTCTCTTATGGCGAGAAGTCCACGGAAAAAGATTGTTCTCGCCTCTGTTTTCCTTAATGCGTGTATGTGGCTCGTTCTCGCAGCGATTGCAATCTTTGCATATATAAAAACGAAGAATCCTTTTTTTATCTTGTTTCTTATTGTCGCTTATACGCTTCTTGGTATCTTTAATGGACTTGCATTTCCTGCTTGGTATTCTTGGATGGGTGATCTTGTTCCTGAGAAAGATCGTGGTCGGTATTTCAGCAAACGAAATGTTGTTACTGGTATCGTAAGCCTTGTGACCTTTCTTATGGGCGCATTTATCCTTGATTTCTTCGAACAAGAAGGGATTATGATTGGTTTTTTTATCTTATTTATCCTCGCATTTCTCTTCCGCATGTTATCGTTCGCAAGTTTTCGGAAACATTATGCACCACCGCTCAAGATCCATCGTTCAAACTATTTTTCATTCTGGCAATTTATAAAACGTTTTGATAATTACGGAAGGTTTTCTGTGTATTTGGCATTCTTCGAATTCGCAATTATGGTCGCATCACCATTCTTTGCGGTCTACATGCTCCAAGAACTTGGCTATAATCAGAACTATCTCCTCTATACACTTGTCGCAATGAGTTCTTCACTCTTTTACCTCCTCTTCACACCACTTGCAGGCAAGTTCTCGGATAGATATGGCAACGCACGCCTTCTGGTTATCGCGAACGTATGTTTTATTTTTACACCACTTCTCTGGCTCATATCTAAGAATCCGATCTACCTGATTGTTATACCGCAACTCGTGGCAGGTATTGCGAACGCAGCATTCATTATCGCATCAACGAACTTTACCTATGATGCTGTCTCTCAAGAAAAACGCGGTCGCTGTATCGCTTATACGAACGTTCTTATTGGGCTTGGCAGTTTCTTCGGCGCTATTCTTGGGGGTTATCTTCTTTCTGTCCTCCCTTCAAATACGCTCTCGCTCAATAAATTCTTTCTCATCTTTATCTTAGCCTCGCTCCTTCGGCTTGGTGTCGCACTCGTCTTCCTTCCACGTGTAGAAGAGGTTCGCAAGGTCGAACGTCTTCCACCAATGCATGTCCACATTGCTCATCCTTTCAGAACAATCCGTGCAGAAATGGGTTGGTTTCGGGTACTCTTTAGGAATAAATCGTAAAAAAACCATGGCGTGGGATCGACGGAAAGTTTAAAAGTACTGCTCTCCTAATATGGCGATGCTTTTCAATAAAAAAAACAAGAAGCGATGTGATCAGTGTGGAGAATTGTCAGGTCAGGACTATAAGTTCTGCCCATATTGTGGGAACACTATTATCGATCATCAAAAAGAACAGCGCGATTATGGTCTCCTTGGTAGAGACGATTCTTCTCTCTCCGAGAATGAGGCTGCTTCTCCGGAAGGATTCGGAATCTCAGATAGAATATTTAATTCACTTGTCAATAGCATTATGAAATCCTTTGATAAGCAATTTAAACAACAAATGAAGGAGATGGAACGTGAGCTCAATGATGCCAACGCAGAGATAACAACACTCCCTAATGGAGTGCGAATAAAGATTACGAGTCAACTACCGCCCCATACCAATTCATTACACAGACACCAGCCTCAACAAAGAAAGATCTCTGAAGAACAACTCGAACGTATGGCTCAATTGCCAAAGGAAAAAGCAAAGACAACAGTAAAACGCCTTGGTAATAAAATAGTCTACGAACTAACAACTCCTGGTCTCATATCGGTCGATGATATCTTTGTCTCGAGACTTGAATCAGGTTATGAAATAAAAGCAATTGGTGACAAGAAGGTTTATGTGAACTCAATCCCTGTTAACCTTCCAATGAAACGCTATATGATTTCAGAAAACAAACTCTTTGTTGAGTTTAACAATCACTAGCTAATGAAAAAAAAGATCTCTGAAACCTTTTTCAAGAACAAACTCTCTCCTGAACAGTACGCAGCGCTGCGACAGAAAGCGACAGAACCTGCGTTTTCAGGGAAACTTCTTTCCAATAAAGATCACGGTGGCTATCGATGCGCTGCCTGTGGCGCAGAACTCTTTTCATCAGAGAAAAAATTTGATTCTGGTAGCGGCTGGCCAAGTTTCTTCTCTTCTAACAAAAAAAATGTAACAACAAAACCTGATTATTCGCATGGCATGATTCGAACAGAAGTCCTCTGCAAAAAATGTGGCAGTCATCTTGGTCATCTCTTTCATGATGGACCACATCCTACTGGCGAACGTTATTGCATCAACTCACTCGCGCTTGATTTTAAAAAAGATAAGAATGCATGATCGTGCCCGGATTTGAACCGGGGACCCCTGCCTTATCAGAGCAGTGCTCTAACCGGGCTGAGCTACACGATCTTACGACTCTAAAAAACAATTCGTTTATAAAACCTACTATAGCCCTAGGGCCAATACTCTAATTTTCCTTTATAGTCTTGCCTCATAGTATCGATTGCATTGTAGGCATGTTTACACACAGCTTCCTCATTTTCACATTCGCTGAGAGAGAACGATTTTCCGATGGCGTGGAGTACAACGCCTTGAGGAGCAACAAGACCTTGAACAAACCGGTTTGTAAACGCATACAGCTCAACGCGCTGACGTTGTGCTGGAGAAAGTAGCTTTCTCTTTGTTGCGGGAAAACGTTCAGGAAATAAATAAGGGAAATACTTCTCTTCAATGGGATGATCGTATGTAATATAGTGAGGGACAACAATCACCTCTTTCTTATGGGCTTGTACGCGATGGTGTATAATACGAATTGCTACTCTTTGAAATTCTTTTAAAGAACCATCAGTACTTCTACTACCTTCAGGATACATGAAAATACTCTCTCCTGCCTTGACTAATCGATCAAAAATATAATATAGAGACCTCAACGCATTAATATCGTTACGAACAGTCGGAAGTTCAAATGCACCACAAAGCCGCCAAATTCTTCCAATGCCTGGCAGAAACGCGTGCTTATCTGCTGCGATTCTTGGTATTGTTACCCTGTACTTCCAAAACGTGAATAGTTGCTGTAAGGGATCATACTGACTTCGATGATTGCTTAGATGGAGTGCCTGGCGTGGATTTTCGGCTAATGAACGAAACGTTCCGTACTTATCGGTAACAATAGAATCCTGTACGAGCCTTCGTAATACCCATTCTCCTTTTCGACAGAGTTCATTAAAAAAACGTGGATTATAGCCGCGAGTAAGCTCTTCGAGATCTGGTACATGAAAACGTGCCATTGTATAAATAGCAATTCTATCATATACTAAGTTATTTAAAACTGACGGTCATACGTGTTCAAGCGCTGATGATCTAACGGTATGATGTCACCTTCCCAAGGTGATCGCCCGGGTTCAACTCCCGGTCAGCGCATTTATAATCTCTAATAATCTCTTTTTCTTACGGGGCTGTGGGGTAGTTTAGTTAACCTTCAAGCTTCGGGGGTTTGCGACCCGGGTGCGAATCCCGGCAGCCCCATAGGATTCGCACGCACTCGCAGAGCAAAGCTCCGCGGTGCCCTCACTCGCACAGCTCGTTACGGGAATCCCGGCAGCCCCATTTTTATTCGTGGTGATGAAAAGGCGTGCAGCGAGGCGACAGTTTATAAATATCTAAGTCGATACTCTCTTATGGCCCTAAAAATACGAATACAACAATTCTGGAACTACCTCAAAAAAGACAGCTGGCATTCTTGGGTCGTTTCGCTTATTCTTATTGTTGTCCTTATACGCTTTATCTTTTTCCCGACACTTTCCTTTATTACGGCAAGCCCTTTACCACTCGTCGTTGTAGAATCCTGTTCCATGTACCACGAATCAGGGTTTGAAATGTGGTGGACAAAGAACGCTGAATGGTACAAAACAAACGGCATTTCGGAAGAGGAGTTTATGACATTTCGTTTAAGAAACGGATTTACAAAGGGAGATATTATTGTGGTATGGGGGAGATCATCGTACATTGTGGGAGACGTTATTGTTTTTGAGGCGAATCCTGAAGCAAACGCGAGACACCCAATTATTCACCGTATTGTTACTACCGATCCGATAGCAACAAAAGGAGATCACAACCCAGGACAGCTTGTGGGGAATACTAATAACCAGAACATTGATGAGACAAACATCCTGCCTGAAAGAATTATGGGAAAAGCGATCATAAAAATACCCCTTCTTGGCTGGATAAAGCTGATATTCTTTGAACCATTTCGTGAGGCTGCACAACGTGGATTCTGTAGGTAGCGAGTACTACTTCTCAGTATTCCAAAAGTATAAATAAGAGTTTAGTGTACTATCTCGTTAGAAGAACATGGAATTTTGTGAGAAATGCGGTGGTATGCTCCTTATAAAAGATGAAAAAGCGGTGTGTGCACGGTGTGGACACCGATCGCAAAAAAAACTGAAAATAAAGGCATCGGAAAAAATTGGGAAAACAGAAACCGTTGTCGTTATCAAGGAAGGGGAGAATATCTATCCAATAATCGAAATGAGATGTCCTAAATGTAAAAACAAAACTTGTTATTTCTGGACACGACAAACCCGCTCCTCAGACGAATCAGAAACAAAATTCTATAAGTGTACTAAGTGCGATCATACCTGGCGAGTGTATCGCTGACATAGATTTTTAAATCGCTTTCAATTTCTTCTTGTGAGGCTCCGTAGCTCAGCCCGGTTAGAGCACTGGACTCTTAATCCAGGTGTCGGGGGTTCAAATCCCCTCGGGGCCATTTAAATATCATGAAATTCAATCAAAGGCTCAGAAATGAAATTGAATCCTTCAAAGCGTACGTTATTCTTGTTGAAGGAAAAAAGGATAGGGATGCACTCCGTCTCTTTGGTTTCGATAAAGTCTATACAATCCACAAAACAGCTGTCCCTCTTAGAGAGAGAATCGAAGAAATTGTCGCTGGACTCGGTAAAAAAGAGAAAATCTGTATCCTTACGGATCTTGACAAACGAGGGAGAAAACTTTACGAAACAATCAAACCAATTCTCCAGGAATTAGGGTGTCGCATTGATTCAGCACTCCGTGGCATTCTTATCAAAGCAAATATTCCGCATATCGAAGGCATTCATAACTTTATGACGAAGGTAGAAAACCTCGATAATACGATGAAGAGACAGCGGCAATTTAAGCACAGGCGCTCTTTTATGCAACGAGGTCCTAACTAATTGATTTTTTAATTATGTCAAGGAACTTGACGAAAACCGCACCTTTCAAGATGCGGAAGTTCCTTGAGCATCCAAAAAACTAACAAACCACATCTTTTAAGGTGTGGTAAAACTCAAAGTTTTTTTGATAATACAATCTAATTTTTCAAGAGGGACACATAATCTGGATAAATAAGTTCCATTAAGCGACAAGAACAAAAATAATAGAATTTCAATCAAGCCGATAATAAAGTAAAATAATATCATTTTATCTCGATTCCCTCTTCAACAGCGATTTTAACAATACCAATCTGCTTTTTCTTTTTTTCAAATTCTTCTGGAGTGTAGCATAAAATATCCATCGCCGCAGGAATCTTTCTTTTTAGAAAATAAATCTTGGCAGATCTTTCTTCAAAATTAAAATTTCTGAAATCCTTACTTATAATAAGGAAGTCGTAATCACTACCTTTTTTTGCAGTTCCCCTCGCCCTAGAGCCAAATAAATAAATTCTTGACGAAGGAACCTTATTTCTAACTTTTTTTACAAAAGAATTAATTATTTTATCAGTTTTATAACCCATTCTAGAACCTCCTTAGCTATTTTAACATGTTCTTCTGCCTTGCCCTTGTCATAATAGTCTTCGGGCATCTCTGGAGCAGCCCCCGGATAACGTGAGAATATGTATGCTGTGACGATCTTCCCGGACAGCAAGACTATGTTGTCTGGTGCCTTTACCAATCTACAAATTTCTACTAAGTCGTGTATTTTTGGCGGCAAGGTATTATGTTTTAGTATATATACTGCTTTTAATCCTTTTTCAACAGCTTGCTGGCACCAAAAAACAGCAGAGTAATATTCTTCAATTTTGATATTCTTTTCTGCTACTTCTAAGTCTTTATTTGCCTGTTTTAACCAATTGCCGACTTCCTTTCTCATTTTTGATCTAAGAAGAGGCGGTATAAAAAACTTTCCAGAAAACAAAGATGTTGAGATTACCCTACTTTGAAACTTTTTATCACGAAGTCCGTCTGGGCCATTCAAACATCATGACAGTGAAGAGACAGCGGCAATTTAAGCACAGGCGCTCTTTTATGCAACGAGGTCCTAACTAATTGATTTTTTAATATTCTCTATATTCTCAGCAACTTCTTGTCCTCTTTTTGTAAGTTTAATTAACTTTATCCTTCCTTTCTTCTCAAACATTACCAATCCTAAACGCTCGAGGCTTTGCAGAATCTTGACAGCATGACTATACGTACAGTCAACCTCCTTTGCAAGTATGCTTCCGTAACGTACTCGTGTGATCCGCTTTAATGCAACCAACATCATCGCAGGTTTTCGCCTGAAAAAGATGTCGAAGTTGTCTCGTGTTTCATCCATGGTTATAATCTATATATTGTAATCTATATATTAGACCCACAATATCAGATTTTTAAATCTTTCCCTATCTGTGTTACCCGCAAGAGTAGCGAATAAAATGTGCAAAAAAGCACTCACGTCTTTTTCGTTACTTCATTATGAATCTCTCGGTATCCTTTTGCAAATAATGTTACTTTGTCCTCGATGATTTCAAGATGCGAATTTCCTTGTGCAAACGATTCGACAATATGTGATTGATCACGCAACATCTGAACTGCTTCTCGAGCACTTGTTGTAATAACAATATCTTTCGCAGAAAAACGCCCGCGCCCAACGTAAATTACGTTATCGATAACTTCTGCACGATACACGTCCTCGTCAACAAAAACCTCTATTTTCGGCGTACTCTTGCTTAGTGGAGGATTGTGCAATCTCTGTGCTTTTATTGTGTATAATAGGTACAAAACAAAGTCTTCATTAAACTGCGCAATTGCTTCTTCGTCACTTAGGTCTTCGACAGGATTTTTTAAAACACGACTCTCTCGGGGGTGCGATCTTTGTTCAGCGTACGAAAGATGTCTATATGACAAGATAAGAAGCATTAGAACTAATAACAAAATAGTAAATACGATTGTATGACGTAACCGATGTCGTTGTGCCATCTCTTTTCTTCTGGTGAGCGTAACTTATTTAAAGCAGTGCTTTTAAATGTCACTATGGAGCACTGGTTCTTTTTAAAGATATATACGCAATATCGGCATCTTGTGGCGGTATGCGATGCTGATTTACTCGGAAAAAAATTTGAAGAAGGAAAACGACAGCTTGATGTACGTGAGGGTTTTTATAAGGGCGAGGAAGTATTCGCTGAACAGCTTGTAACTATTCTGAAACACGAGTCTCAGGAAGACGCGACGTTTAATATTGTTGGAAAAAATTCAGTACAGATCGCGCTTGAGGTAGGAATTATTGTTCGAGGAAATATAGGATACGTACAGGGAATTCCCTTTGCGTTGGTATTGTTATAATACTCAGCCGATAGCTTAAAAAGGAGATTTACATTCTCAATTAATGGAACTCGTGTATATGCGCAATAGCGGGCGTGTAAAGAAGAAAAAGCAAGAGCTTGAGAAGAGATTGAATGTTCGTATTGCTGTAAACGGAGGGCAGGTTCGCTTTGAAGGATTGCCGTTAGATGAGTATGGGGCAGCATTGGTCTTTGAAGCGATTGCGTTTGGGTTCTCTGTTCAGAAAGCGCTCTTGCTGATAGAGGAAGACTATCA
The DNA here is from genome assembly GCA_964494915.1 of Candidatus Woesearchaeota archaeon. GTDB lineage: Archaea > Nanobdellota > Nanobdellia > Pacearchaeales > GW2011-AR1 > UBA73. Next base: position 42,461 of record CAZBTP010000001.1, on the reverse strand, counting down.
TTTCCGAAAGATACGTATTCGTGATTATACCCGGCGGAAGAATTTGCGAGATGTTCTTTCTCGCATCGTGGGAACAAAGGGAAAAACAAAACGGACGATTGAGAAAATTTCCGGATGTTTCTTGATTATTCGGGATTATGATGTTGGGATTATTGGAGATAGCGAGTCGATTGAACATGCAGTTACTGCTATTACCCATATTATCAGAGGATCGAAACAGGCGAATATGTATAAATATCTTGAGCGAATGAATCGGATTCGAAAAGAAGCGTATCTGAAGTAATGTGTGAACTATCATAACCTAACATTTTCTGTTGAGGTTATGGCTTCTTGCTTTATAGACAACTGATTTCCCAAAGGAAAGTCTGACATCGTCTCCACAAGGCAAGTCCCTTGCCTAAAATATTTATTTTTATTATTACAACTACAATATCCATATTTATATATCCTTCCAGGCCAATTCATCCACAATCTAATTGCGATTCAGGATATGGACTTTTTGGCCACAAAGGTTAAATAACGTTTTTTGTTGGAAGGGATGAGTCCCGGTAGCTCAGCTGGCAGAGCACATGGCTGTTATCGTCGTACAGACACCATGGGGTCAGAGGTTCGAGTCCTCTCCGGGACGTTTTCTCGACAAGCCTTATAAAGCTCCTGTACGTTTATTGGATATGAAAAAGAGGGTATCTCTGCAGCGGGCTGAGTTCATATTAGCGGTTGTTATTGCTGCTCTTTTGTTGGGGTCATTGTTTTCTGAACAGTACTTGCATGTGCCACCTGTGTTTACCACTCTCTTGATCTTAGTTTTTGTTGGATTACGTATCTATGATATGCGTCGTATTGGTGGAAGTATTTTTGAGGATTATACGGCACTCGCGCTTATTGTTATTTTTGGGATTATCAATCTGATCTTACGAGAGCAGATCAATTCGATTATTATTATTGTTATCGTTTTTGTCATGATATATTCAGTTGGATTGATTCCATGGATTGATCATCTTTTGAAATCAAAGAGGGTTGCAGTGTTTATTCTGAGTTATGGGTTTTTTGTGACGATGATTATTCTTTTATTCGCGGGGGCGTATTATGCGAGCGATACGCAATTTTTGTATCTTAGTAAACCGACAGTGATATCTTTTCCTGATTCGCTTTATTATAGTGCAATTACTTTTACGACAGTTGGTTATGGCGACTTTACCCCCTTAGGGATTAATAAGTTTATTGCTGCTCTTGAGGCTATGGTCGGTGTTTTGTTAAATATCGCGTTTATTGGTTATATCCTTGCATCGCAGCGATTTCGGCGTGTTTGATGTTAGGATTTTCTGAGGAATAGTACTGCGAGTATGATGAGGATAAGGATAATGATACTTATGATGATTATTCTCGTTCTCTTCTCTTTTTTTTGACGTGCTTTTCGCTCATCATAGTGTTGGTAGGCCTCTCTAATTTCTTGTTTTTGTTCTGAAGTAAGTCGAGGATTGTGCTCTTTCGTGTACGTGAATGACTTTACGCCGCCTGTCGACACTTTTTCCGCCATAGGAAAGGAAAGACAGTAATAGTTATAAATCTTTTTTCGTTGGTTGTTGTATGCGTGTTCATAGAGAAACGGTCCTTGTTGGGATGTCAGGAGGCGTTGATTCAAGCGTGGCTGCGTTGTTGTTGAAGAAGAAGGGATATAAGGTTATTGGTGCGTTTATGAAGAATTATTCTGATCGTAAGGATCCTACGAGTGGGGAGTGTCATTGGAGGGAGGAATGGAGAATGGCTCAGCGCGTTGCTGGTATGCTGAACATTCCAATTGTGATGATTGATTCTGAAAGGGAATATAAACGTTCTGTAATCGATTGTATGTACAAAGACTATGCGAGTGGTTTAACGCCGAATCCTGATATTTTGTGCAATCGCGTTATTAAGTTTCCATTTTTATGGAAGAAGGCGCGATCGCTTGGGGCAGATTTTATCGCGACAGGACATTACGCGAGAGTTCAGCATGGAACGAAGGAATACGAGTTATTGCGCGGGGCTGATAATGACAAGGATCAGTCGTATTTTTTGTATGAACTTACACAAAAAGATTTAAGGCATACGCTTTTCCCTCTCGGTGGTTATCGGAAGGATGGGATTCGAGCTCTCGCACGGAAGAACGGATTTCCAAATTGGAATAAGCAAGGAACGCGGGGGATTTGTTTTATTGGGAAGATGGATATGAAGGCTTTTTTGAAGAAAAGAATTAAAAAAAAGAAGGGGGATGTTATGTCGCCTCGAGGGGAGATTATTGGAACACATCCCGGGAGTGTATTTTTTACTATTGGGGAGCGCGTTGGTGAAGGGAAGGAATTTGTTTTTAATGAAAAAGCCGAGCTATGGAGGAAGAGAAGGCTATATGTTGCAGCAAAAAAAAGAGGAAATGTCCTCGTGGTTGTACCTGAGGGAGATTCGTTGCTGAAGGGAAAGAAGGTCTTTGTAAGGAAATTTCTGTTTGTTGCTCATAATGCTCAAATATACTCGCGAAGATTACGGGGGAGAATACGACATCGTGGTGTGTTGCATTACGGGAGCTTGACGAGGAGAAAGGGAAGATTCGTATTTCACTTTAAGAAACCTGTTTGGGGAATTGCTGAAGGACAGGCGCTTGTGATCTATGATGGCGAGCGCGTTGTTGGAGGAGGGGAGATGAGGCTGCGGTGAAAGGTTTTTATAGAATGGTTTCTTTTTTACTCTATGGATTTTAATGAGGTCGTGAAACAACGGACATCTGTTCGGAGTTTTTTGAAAAAACGTGCTAGTTGGAAGGACGTGCTGTATGCGATTGATGCTGCATTGCAGGGACCGTTTGCAGGGAATCATACAAATATACGATTTATTATTGTTGAAGATAAAGAAATGATACGTACCTTGGCTTCATTGGCTGAGCAGCTATGGACTGCTGAAGCGTCGTTGTTTATTATCGTTGTTTCTGATGATATTCATTTGGAGAATATGTATGGAGAACGAGGCCGCGTGTACTCACGACAGCAGGCAGGGGCTGTGATTCAGACGATCTTACTCTCACTCGTCCATTCTGGATTAAGCGGATGTTGGGTAGGAGCATATCCTGATGAACTTGTTAAGGAGAAGTTAAAGATCCCTCAGCACATGCAGGTTGAAGCGATTATTCCTGTTGGGTATGAGTTAGTGCAGAAAGGAAGTGCTGTGCGGAAAAAGCGATCGCTTGAAGCGACTGTTCATTGGGAACGTTGGGGGAATAAAAGGAGACCTACTATATTTGAAGAGGATAGAGAGGATTATCGCCCACCAAGTTAATTGGTAAAAAGAAAAAGAAGAAAAAAATAAAACTTATCTAAAGACTTCTATACCGAGCTCTGACATTTCTGACGTTGCGCGTTCTTGTTCCTTGTATGCTGCTCGTCCGAGAACGTACGGAGATTTTACTCCTGTCATAATGGTAATAACGCGAACGCGGTTTGCAAAGTCTTTATTAATGCGCGCGCCAATAATTACTTGAGCTTCTGGACTGATGTTTTCTGTAACGAGTTCACCAACGCTTGAGAATTCTTCGAGTTTGAAATCTGGACCACAGGTAATGTGGATTAATGCGCCTGTTGCGCCCCTGTAGTCAACATCGAGTAGTGGTTGTGTCAGTGCTTGGCGTACTGCTTCATCGGCTCGTGATGTTGTATCTGATTCACCGACGCCAATAACTGCAACCTCTCCGTTTTTCATGATTGCAGCAACGTCTGCATAGTCGAGATTGATCAATGATGGAAGCGTAATCGTTTCTACGATACCCTTAATCATTGTACTCACTAATTCATTCGCGACTGCAAATGCTTGTTCCATGGGGAGATTACCTGCGATATCAACGAGACGATTGTTGTCAATGAGTATTGCTGTGTCAACTACTTCAACGAGTTCTTGTAAACCAAATTCTGCCTTATCCTGCCGTACTTTTTCACAATCAAAAGGCATTGTTGCTACTGCAATAACAACCGCGCCTGATTCTTTGGCGAGTTGCGCTACAACCGGCGCTGCTCCGGTGCCAGTACCACCTCCGAGACCTACAAGGACAAAGACCATGTCTGCGCCGCTTGTTGCTCTCTTTAGTTCTGATATTGACTCTTTTGCCGCCTCTCTTCCAACATTTGGTTTACCGCCCGCACCAAGACCTCGTGTAAGTTCTTTTCCGATGAGAACTTTCTCATCTGATTTTGTAATACTTAAATGGAGGGCATCTGTGTTTACTCCGTAGATTGTTGCACCATTGATTCCCTTGTTAAAAAGCCAGGTTATTGCATTGCACCCAGCGCCACCGACACCAAAAACCTTGATGTTTGCTTTTCCTGCACGGAGTTCATCAAAGTTTATACTGTGTGTTTGCGCGCTTGCGATTGCCTCTTTCGCAATGTCTAGGACCATTTACCTTTTTTTATATGCCTCCTTTCAGTTTTCTTTTTTGTGAGGTCTATTACCTTTATATATTTGATTGTTGTGTGTTGCTGGGTTTTTATACTCTCTTCGATGGCGGCACTGAGGGTAATTGATAGTATATAGAGGGCGATAATCTATAAAGGGTTAGCCTTTTTAGGTGCTAACCCTCTGTGTTGTTGCTCTTAGCTATACTTATAATGAAGTTAGGTTTTTCCTTTAATATCTTTTTAGAGAAAGTATCTAAGTATCTTATCTCCAAATGGCGTGGTTCTAAATGTATAGATTAGAGTTTTAATTTTAGTGATTTTAGAGCCTTCTTAGTTAGTAGCTTAAGATATTTATTCTTAACTTTCCTATAAGTCTCACCATTACCTTTAGCTTTCTTAACAGCTTTTCTTTTAACTTCCTCATATTCTCGAGCTTCTTCTTTATGAGTTCTTAGATAGTCTCTAACAGCCCGTGTTCCTAACCATGTTTTGCTAGGATAGTGAGTAAGATGTAAGTGAACTCTTCGCGTTTTTCCATTTGAAGTATAGTCTCTTCTAAAGAATAATCTTTCTTTATCCCCAGAATTAGGTCGAAACTCATACTCTCCTTTTTCTAAGATGATCTTTATTTTACTAATCTTCCTTTTAGGAACAGCTATAATAATATCTATCAAACCCTTTCCTCTTAACCCAACAACAGCACTACTACCAATATGTTCTATATTTGTATTTTTAGGAAGAATCTTTTTCAACTTGGTCTCCTCTCTTTTATACAACTTAGGAGAGTCTTTGTTATATAACCTCAATTTATATTTCCCCATATAAGAAGAAAGAATTGATTGTTAAAAAACTATGCTATCATATTTTCTCGAGGATTTGAGCCCGGATATTTAGTTTTGAACACTCTTGTAGGAATCTCTCTGCGTCCTCACGAGAACCAGCAACACCGGCACCGTAGTGCATTGGGATTGTTAGTGTCGGACCAAGAAGTTTTGCGACATCAGCGGCTTCTTCAGCGTTCATGGTATAGGTTCCTGAAACAGGGAGGAGGATAATAAATTCGTTATTGTGTTTTCCATAGCCGGTGAGTTTTTCCATCTCCGGAATTCTGTCAGTATCGCCTGTGTGGTATATGATTACGTCACCTATTTTTATGAGGTAACCAAGCCAGCCTTCAGACTTAGGATGGAACTCTTTTTTTATGTTGTACGCGGGGACTGCTTCTATCTTGATTGTATCAAATGAGAGTTCATCGCCTACTTCAATGATCTGCATCTCGACATCCTTTATTTTTGTTATCTTGCTCTGAGCGTCTGGGGGTATAATAATGATCGTTCCTTTTTGTGTAATTTTCTCTATGTCTTTAATACTACAATGATCATAGTGGCTATGTGTAATGAGAATAATATCGACCGGTGGAATGTTTTGCGAGATATTATAAGGATCGATTGCTATCTTTTTCTTATCTTCTAATCTGATAAGAAAACCTGCATGTCCTAGGAAATCGAGCGATATATTTTTTATTTCTACCATTGTGTTTTCTCTATTCTTTTTGCGATTGAGAGTAATCGTGCGTCATGTGCTTTTGCGCAGATGAGTTGGAGGCCAACCGGGAGATTGTCGATTTTTCCAGCAGGCAGCGAGATTGCACAGGCTTCTGCAAGGTTTACCGGTATGGTTAGGGCGTCTGCAGCGTAGATTTCTTCTGCTTTCATTACGTTACCTTCCCCGATTTTCCAGGGGAGCAAGGGGAGTGTTGGAAGTGCAATGCAGTCAACGTCTTTAAAGAGGTTTTCGAATTCTTTTTTGATGATCTGTTTTACTGCACGTGCTTTTTCATAGTAGGCGCCTTCGAATTCTGCTCTTGTTGTTTCGCTACCACCAAGGATTCTCCTTAGCACTTCCTGACCTGCAACATCTTCGATTTTTTTACCGTAGCGCCTCCCATCGAATCTCCTGGTTGCTGAGAAGAACTCTGCATAGACTAATAGGTAGTAGGTTTGCACTGCGAGATCAATGTGCTTTATTGTTACATTTTTTGTTTTCCAGTTATGTTTTTTTGTTAGCGATTCAATCTTTTTTGTTATGTGCTCTTGTATTTTTTTGTTTGTTCCTTTGATTGAGAGGATGCCTAGCGTTATTGCGTTCGTGTTTGTTTCTTCGAGTGGGGGCGCTTCAAAGGTCGTTGTATCTCTCTTGTCTTTACCTTGAATGACTGAAAGAAGGAGCGTTATGTCTGCGAGGTTTTTTGCTAAGATACCGATCTGGTCAAGAGACATTGAGAGGTCAATGAGACCGTATCGTGAAACGAGTCCGTATGAAGGCTTGTAGCCCATAATGCCGCACTGACTCGCAGGATTTCTTACTGAGCCGCCAGTGTCTGAGCCAAGGGCACTATTGCAAAATGAGGCTGCGACAGCTGCTGCTGAGCCTGAGCTGGAGCCTCCTGGAATTCTGCCGGGGGCTGTAGGGTTTTGCGTTGGACCAAACGCAGAATTTTCGCCCGATGAGCCTGCAGCAAATTCATCCATGTTTGTCATACCGACAATGAGGCCGTCTTCTGCTTTTATTTTTTCAATAACAGTTGCATTATAAGGAGCCCTATAGTTTTCAAGTGTTCTTGATGCACAATTGCAGATAAGTCCTTTTACTTGTATGTTGCTCTTTACTGCTATAATATGCTGGTAGAGTTTTCCTTTTTTTTGTTTCTTGTCTATCGCCTTTGCTTCGCGAAGCACGTTCTCATTGAGATGGAGAAAGGCGTTTATTTTCTTGTCCTCTTTTTTTATTCTTTCCAGATAGGATTTTACCTTTTGTTCTAAATCCATGGTAAGAAAAGAGAGAGGGTATTAATAAGGTTTTGTCTATTGGTAATTGCTTAGCTTTGTAAAGCTAAAATCTACTAATCTTTAAAATTTACCTTGAAAAAATAGCTAAGGTATCATATTTTTCTTCGATATTATTATCAGCATTCATTAAATTAAATCTTTCGTAATTGAGATAATTTAGCAATGTCAAGAACACCCGGTTCTTGAGCATGCTCAAGATGTCGTAACATCTTGACATTATCAAAGTTGTAACATAAAGTTGTCCTCGTAACTTTATAATTCTAAGTAGATACGTTTATTGTGTTGTCTGCCAGATGCCAACGATGTTGCCTTCTGTATCCTTGATTTGTGCGTAGAAGCCCATGTCGCCGACCTTGCGCTTGTCAAAGACAATCGTACCGCCTGCAGCTTTTACTTTTTCGATGTATGCATCGATCGATGGCACATCGATAACAATGACTGGTGTTTGTGAGCCGCCCATACCGCGCTTATACATGCCGCCGTTAATCGCACCGGATTCTTTTGGCATCTGTTTTTCGTCTGTTTGGACGGTGGTAACCATGTGATAATTCATCGCAGGAATTTCATTGATCTTCCATCCAAACACGTTTTCATAGAAGGTTTTTACACGGTCTATATTATCATAGGGTATTTCAAAGTGAACAACTTTATTCATTGTCGACAGAAAGGTTTTGAGTTAATAAATGTTCTTATTATTGAGGGTATATTTATAAACTTGTAACTCTGTAATAAAAATTATGCCAAGACTATTGAAGATTTATTGAAATGAATATGGATTTTTTCAAGAAATATGGGAACTGGAGGGAGGATCGTAAGCTTTCTGCGAGTTTTATCTTATTTTTCGTCTTAACATTCTTTCTTCTTGGTGAACAGATTATAGCTCTGCCACTCTATTTGATCGGTCCTGGCATCGGCGGAGGTGGTCCCGACAAAGTCTCGATATTAGATATGAGTTTGAGCGATGCTCTCCACCGTCCACTATTCTATTTGCTGTTTGGTTTTATAAGCTGGATTCTGTTCCGTTCATTAAGCTGGCCCATCGTGTGGGTTAGTGCGTCGACTATTTGGTTTATTTTCAAATGGTTTCTGCCCGACCCGGGTAAAACGCAAAGTCCTATTTGGACTCTTATCGGCGTCGGCTTTTTTGTATTAACCCCTTATTTCATTTATAGAAACGTGGATCGCACGTGGGGCGCAAAAGGCAGGTGGAATACAATTTTGATATTAGCTGTAATAAATATTTTGTTCTTAGGTTTTTTTGCGTACCAAATTTATGGGCTTGATAATTCCTACTACGGATACACTTCCCATGGGGGTTTGATTCGTAATGAGTCTTCATACGATCAAAATTTGCCAAGCCAAAAAACATATCAGGATCTTGTGATGATCACACCGTATTTCGATGAAGCAGATATCAGCCGAATCGGTCCATACAGTGAAACATCTGGCGGTTTATTAGGGATAAAACATCTGGGGATTGATTTCTTCCCTGTGTCTGACATGATTCCGTTTCTGGCGGTTACCGATGGTAAGATCACTAATTTCCGAAACGAAGGTGGAAATACTCAACTTTGCATCGATCACAATCCCTTTCTTGTCTGTTACAGTTTCGAGACTTTTTCATCCAGTGATGCAGTTAACCAAAGACAAAAGGATAATGTGTTTGTGAAAAACGGGGACGAAGTTAAGCAGGGAGACTTGATCGGAAAGCTGATCAATGGAGGCGACGGCTCTCATGTCGACTTGGGTGTCCTACGGCTGGGCGAAAACGGCGAAAGAATATGTCCTGAGCCATATTTTAGTGAGGGGGCGAAAGCTTCCATCTTACGTCTTATCCATAAAGATCATCTGACTTGGAAATTGTGCTATGAATAAATGTTAAGAATTTCTAATCCGGAGGAATTTGCCGCCAAAATCGCGCTCTATTTCTAGCTATTTCTCTTTCATCCCTTCGAAATACTCTTTATGAAAATCACGAGCTATTTTTATCGCTTCCTCTCTCAGTTCCTTCGGAATACTCTCTATGAGAAGTTTATTCTCTGGAGTCGTGAACTCAGATTCCCCGTCCTTATCAGTGCAGATAGAAGCAGATCCCTGATAATTCAATTCTAGTTTGACGTCTAATTCTTTGAGTCCCAAATTTTCTAGTTCTTCAACTACTTTGAAATATAGCTCCGCAAAAGATATTCCTCCCTCTTCCAGACTCCAAAAATACTCATCTCTATGATTGATTGCGTGCACGAGAGCATTTTTTGTCGCTTGATTAACAAGATCGCTTAGTTCTTTATGATTAAGTTCTCTCTCAGAGTGAAATAAGGTGCTCTCGAGTTCTTTTGGTGTTTTATGGATAAGTCTTTCCCCAAAGCGAACTACGGTGCTCAGGGTTTCTCCGAGTATTTCATACCCTATCGTATAGTATGGCATTATTGTCTGGAGAGGCTGCCGGGGTTTTTAATTATTTGTTTGTTGTAGGATAAAGAAGAGCAATTACCATTCGATGTTATCAATATCAACCTTGTTGTAAATGATCTCTTGAAGCTCATAGAGCTCGAGGCTGGTTTCAGGTTGATCTGAAAAGTAGCGGAGTTGGTAGTCTTTATCGGTTTTTGGGTCGAAGAGTTCGATTGCTATTTCTTTTGTCGAACCATGATTTATGAGGATGTGGTGAGAATCGACTTCGAGAAGGAGAGAATCTATTCTTATTCTATCGCCTTTTTTTATCTCTTCGATCGGTTTTGAGGCTTTTATTTTTGCCTTCTTTATCTCTCTTTCTTCATTCATTATCTGTGTCACCATTTTTTCTTCTCTGCGATAATGAAGCCATTGTCTGTTTTAGGAGCATTCGCAAACATGGACTTTTTGAACTCTGGATCTGCAGTTTCGCCAGGGCCTTCTTCTCGCATACCGTCTGTTGTTGGTTTTATTTCTTTCTCCTTTTCTTTTATTTTATGTAATGCCCTACTGAATTTTTTAAGTAGGTGTTTTGCTTCTGCTTCGATTTCTTTTTGTGCGGTCATTGTTTCATCTCTTTGATCTTTTCGGAAGGTCGAGAGAGATGTGGGCTTCTTTCAGTTGTTTTTGTGAGACGTCTGTAGGAGAGTTGTCCATGGGGTTTTGCGCTGCTTTGTTTCTAGGGAAGGCGATAACTTCACGAATGTCAGAATAACCCAGCATGAGAGCAATAAGGCGATCAAGGCCGAGACCCATGCCGCCATGAATAGGACCACCATATTCATAGGCATCGAGGAGAAAGCCGAATTTCTTGTGTGCTTCTTCTTTTGACATGCCAATAACCTTCATAACACGCTCTTGTACTTCTGGGTTGTTAATACGAATTGACCCTGAACCGATTTCGACACCGTTCAGGACAATGTCGAAAAGATCGCCCTTTACCTTTGCAGGATCTTTTTCAAGGAAAGAGAGGTGCTCTTTTTTAGGAGCACTGAACATATGATGTTCTGGTTCCCATCGTTTTTCTTCGTCGTTGTAGGAAAAGAGCGGAAAATCATAGACCCAGCAGAAAGCGAATTCTTTTTTATCTGTTTTGTTTTTTCGTAGATCTGGTTTGTCTGTTTTATACGTCTTCATTGCTTCTTCGTATGATACTCGTGCAAATTTTTTCAGTTCGATGCGTAAGAGTTTCTTGAAGAGATGTTTGTAGAGCGATTCTACAATTTCCATTATATCTGCTGCCTCAACAAACGACATTTCGAGATCTATTTGTGTGTGTTCTGGTTGCCTATCTGCGCGGAGATCTTCATCACGAAGGCAGCGTGCGATCTGGAAGTATCTATCAAAGCCTGCAATCATGAGGATCTGTTTGTATAATTGAGGAGATTGAGGGAGCGCATAGAACTTCCCTGGATTTACTCTGCTCGGAACAATGTAATCACGTGCTCCTTCCGGTGTTGGTTTAACAAGGAGGGGCGTTTCTATTTCAATAAAATTGTTTTCCAAAAAGAATTCTCGTATAGCGTGTGTTCCTCGTGCTCGAAATGCGAGATTTTTTTGCATGATAGGACGACGCAGATCAAGGAAGCGGTATTTCATCCTGATTTCATCGCCTGCTGGCTTTTCATCGAGAATTTCAAAGGGAGGAGTTTTTGATTTCCCTAGGATCTCTATTTTCTCTGCAAGTAGTTCAATGTCTCCTGTCTCAAGGTCTTTGTTTTCTGTGCCTGGTTTGCGTGTTTTTACTTCGCCCTTTATTCGAACAACGTATTCTGGTTTGAGTTCGTGTTTCTCTCGTACAACAACCTGGGTTTTACCGTAGCGATCTCTGATATCTATGAATGAAAGCTTTCCGTGTTCGCGGATCGTATCAATCCAGCCACAGAGTGTTGCCTTCTTGCCTGCATCTTTTTTCTTTAGCTCATTACAAGTATGCGTTCGTAACATAGGAGTGAGAGTCGAGAGAGGTTTTTAAGATTTGTGTTGATATGCTGTGTTGTATGATTAGTGCATAACTGAAAACGGCCTCTTATTTTTTCTTGAATTCAACATTCGGAAGGTTTTCAAATTCTTTATCTCCTGTAACAAAATAATATCCATTCTTAACTGAGAACATGTATCCTACTGCATCAAAAAATGAGATGTCTTGTTTTTTATTTTCTTGTCGAAACTTGATAGCTTCAATTAAAATTTTTCTGGTGACTGGCAAAGAATATCTCTCTAATTTTTTCAGCCAAAGTTCAGCCTCGCTTTCGCCATATTCTTTTAAGAGAACTCCGTAAAATTCTGCTAGTGTGAAATCATTTATTACAAAATCAACATTTAGATATTGGGCAAATCTCTCATTGCCTAAATAAATCTCCATTAGCGCATACGTGTCCAAACATTTCTTTATTTCATCCATTTGCTTTCGTTTTCTTTTCTAAAATCCTTTATCATCCTCTTTGCAGATTTCTTTAATTTAGCCTTCCCGAACATCTCTTTGAGCACATTATTCTTTTTTTCAATCTCGATTATAATATCTTCTTCTGGTTTTATATTAAATCTTTCCACAGCCTCTATAGGTATAACTATTCCTATCGAGTTTCCCCATTTTTTTGTTTTAACTTCGATCGCCATTGTATAACTTATATGTATAACTATTATATAAATGTTTTGTTCGGAATTCTAGACGTTTACTTCACAGCCCGGTGTTGACGATGATTCTATCGCTCTGGGAGAGATTATTGCGCTGAGAAAAACCGGCATTGAGTTCGAGAACGTACCTTGCTGGGAGTGAGGAGGTGTAATAGAAACAGGGGTTATGGCTGCAGGGCTGTGCTGTTATGATTTCGATGATCTCGAGGTTTGTGTTTATGAAGAGAATGTCAAGAGGAATGAGGGTGTTTTTCATCCAGAAAGTTTGCTGTTGTTCTCGAGGAAAGACGAAGAGCATGCCGGTGTTTTGTTCTAGGGAGGGGCGATACATAAGTCCTTGTGCGCGTTTTCGTGGGGTGTTTGCTATCTCTATATCAATCAAGAGTGTTTTTGTTTGTGTTTGAATTGTGAGTGTTTGTAATGGTTGTGTTTGTGTTGTTTTTTTAATGGATGTGATTAATAACATTGTACTAAGAATAATAAAGAAGATTAGAACGAAGGGGGTGATACTTCGGAAACTGAGTTTCTTTACTCTCATTCTGCGGCAAGGATTTTTTGTATGATCTGCATAGCTTGTTGGGGGTTGAGTTTGTCTTTGAGTTGTTGCATGATAAGTCCCATGTAAGCATTTGGGCGCAATCCCGGTTTTTCTTTGATTATTTTTCGAATATGCTCTTCGAGTTCGTCAGAAGATATTCTTTCTGTTCTCAGGGCGTCTTCAAGCGGTGTGCCTGTTGTGATCTTCTCCATGATTGGGCGGATGTCTGATTCGGTGATTCTGTTTTCTTTTAATGCTTCAAGGATTTGTTCGAGGATTCTTTCTGAGAGGATTTCTTTTATTTCAGCGAGCGGTTTTCTAAGTTTGGTTGCAAGTTCTGATCGCCAGAGCGTCATCATTTTTGCAATGAGATTTGGGTTTTTTTCATACACTTGGAGAAGAGTTTCAAACTCATCAAGATTCCCTTCAAGAATACGAGGAATGAGTTCATCCGAGAGGCCTTTCTTCTTGAGTTCTGATCTTATCTCGTGTTTTAGTTTTGGTAGTTGTTTTTTAATGGCATTTATTTTTTCTCTACTTATCCTTAAGAGCGGAAGATCGGTCTCAGGATACATGCGCGCTCTTCCAGGAAGAGGTCTCAGGAATTCAGTTGTGCCATCAGGAAGCGCGTTTCGTACTTCTCCTGTTTTTTTGTTGTTTTTGAGATCTTCTACCTGACGTTGGACTTCTAATCCTATTGTTTTCACCATTAGAGCCGGATCTTGGAAGCCCTTGATCTCAACCTTCTCGTGGCTTTTAATGCTAACATTGATATCCTGTCTAATTGTACCGATGCCGCGTTTTACCTTACAGGCGCGAAGGATTTCTCCGAGTTTGAGTGCTGTTTCCTTAATGTGTTCAGGATCTTGGAGGGTTGGCGTTGTTGTAATCTCTACAAGAGGAATGCCAAGACGATCGAGACGATAGATCGATTTTTTATCATCTTTTTCTATAATGCGGGCTGCGTCTTCTTCTAGGGCGAGGGTTTCTATTCCCACATCGCCCTTCGATGTTTTAAGGAGACCATTACGAGCGATGAGGACTGTACGTTGGAAGCCAGAGGTATTTGAGCCGTCTATTACTGTTTTTCGCATGATTTGTGTCACTTGATAGATTTCACAGTTGAGAAGAAGCGCTATCTTAAGTGCCTCGTTTAACGCTGTTTCATTTATTAGTTTTGGGGGTTCTTCATCGAGTTCAATAAGGCAGGTAGTATCATGGTAGCCTTGGTAATAAAATTCGCGATTACGTGCTGCTTCGTACTCGACCGCGCTATCAACTTCGCCTGTTTCGCCTGCGACTGCATGAAGTTTCCGTTTTATTGTTATTTCAGGAGGGTCATTTCTTAGGAAAGAAGGACAGTTGCAAAAGAGCTTTGTGCCTGTGTCGAGTTGTTGGTGGATTTCAAGACCTGCTTTCAGGCCAAGTTGTTGATACTCTTTTAGTTCCATGAGAAGAAGAAAGTGAACAGATTATTAAAAGTTGCTATCGAACATATCACTCTATCACTAGAAAGCTTATAAAGATTTTCGTATAACGACAAAGATGACAGCATCAGAATTAGAACAAATCATACGACGGAAATTTGTCGGTTCGCACCGCGACTCGCGACGATTTATTGGCGACCTTCCTGTAGGGTATCTACAGGGAAGAAAAGTGGCTGGCTCAAATATATTTGACTTAAGCCTTAATCCTGAAAAAGGGGTTGACAGTCATGGCAGACTCGTTCTCGGGAATCATTATCATGAAATTTTTGACGAGCTTTTTGTTCTTGGACGAGGGAGGGGAATAGTAGTAGCTCAGAGAGTTCGGTCAGGAGAAGAACATGTTGAATTAGAATTCAATAGTTATAACCCTGAACAAAGGATTATTTATCTTCCAAGGGAAGTAGCTCATGTAGTGGCGCTTGAACCTGGAAGCTTCATGGTAGGATATATCCTTGATGCGCCAGAAGGATTTAATCCTAGTGATCTAGCAAATAACATTATGTATACCTTACTCGAACCTGTAAAGTAAGTACTTCGGAGTAACGCAGTATAAAAATATTGTTGTTTTATCCTCACTTGGTATTTGTAACTCTAAAGGTATTTGCTATATAAGATTTGTTGAGAACGAATGTAATAATTGAAGTTCTCTATGTTTATTTATAGTCTGTATGTTTCTGTTGCATATGAGACAAGCAATGTGTGTACTGCCTGTTCGATGTCGGCGGTGCAATGCTGTGTTTGACCTTTGGTACGATCTGCAAGAGTTAGAACATGAGCAGGATTATCAAGGTGGTAGTGAGCAATCCTTGTGCTGGCGCTGTCGTGAGGTTGCTCAAGAAGAATCTCATGGGGTGTACGAAGAAGCTGACGCAGATGTGAACGAAGAAGCTGACGAGGATGTGAACGAAGAAGTTGGTTATACTGTTGTTCTCCAGTATGAGTAACGCTGCTGTGTTGTATGACTCGTCTTAAACAACGTGGCTTTCGCTGATCCTATGGATTTATGTAATCTCTTGAAGCAAATTGTAAACCCAGAATTCAACTTTGTCTATGTTGCATTAATCATACAACACAGCACGAAAATAGAAAGTTTTAAAAGATCGAGAATCATAGCTTTATTAACATAATCCCGGGTGATCCTTTGGGTTGCCCGATGAAATATAATGGAAAAAACAGTATTCTTTATAGACGGAGGTTATTTATCTTTTATTTCAAAATATTTTGGTAAAGGTAAACCATTAGGAAATAAAATCGAAAAGTTTGCTCAAAATATAGCTAAAATTAAGAATTTAGAAGTTGAAGAAATTTATTTTTATACTGCTCCACCATATCAAAGTTCAACATCAACTATCGAAGAAAATAAGAGACGTGCTAATTACGACAAATTTATTCTAAAACTAAGAGAAGTAAAACCAAAAATAAATATTAGAGAAGGAAGAGTTCAAAAAAGTGAAGGCGGATTCCAACAGAAAGGAGTTGATACTTTGCTTACAATGGATTTACTTAAAGTTTCACAAAAGAAAGAAATTAAGAATTTGATATTATTAACTTCGGATACTGATTTCGTTCCAATCATTCAGGAGATAAGAAAGGACTTTGGTGTTAAAATTATTTTAGCATATTTCACCGATAGAAAAAGAAAGTCTGGTTTTTCTTTATCAAATCATTTATGGAATGTTTGTGATGATAAAATATTAATCAAAAGAGAATATTTTGAATTTTAAGATAGAGGACAGAAATGGGCGCTATATTTATAAATTGTGGGTCAAAAGGGTCTCACAATGTAGTTATGATGGAAGAAGACTTTTTGGGCTATCAGGAAAATAGCTTTTATCCTTAGGAGATTCTTCAATAGTTATCTGTCTCTGAAAATCTGGCTGATAGATTTTAACGATCTTATACCTTCCTTTAGTTCTGCCTTCTTCTATTGTTTGCGATGTGATTAAAGCATTGCCCCAATAAAGCCATTTTCCATCTACTTCTTCAACTAAAAATACTCTTGTTGGAGGTCTGTGGTATAATCTTTCATTATTGTTCCAAAACTCAAATTCTTGGCCAATAAACCTTGAAGAGATCGATGAATTTGAAACATGAGAGTCTAAAGTTAAACCTTCAGGAAAACCTCTTTCTTTTGATATTTTTAACGTGTCATTTATTTCTATTAAGCTGCCCATTTTTTATTATAACATATATTGCTTATAATAATTTGTATATTTAGAGAATACATTGTGGGACAGAAACATCCCACATATTTATAGGTTCTAAAAAATGTCTCAGAATGTTATAGATTAGTGAAAGTTATACAATTTACTTTCATCTAACAAACAAGCAGAAACAAGAGGGCTAACGTCCACAACTACAAATTCAAGACCTTTATCCAATGCTTCAGAAAAAGCCGGATGACTTGCCCTTAGTTTTCTTTCTCCTTCTTTAGATTCGAATACTGGAACATAAGAATCTCTTCCAGAATGCATTAATACATAGGTATCACTATCTGGTTGTTTAGTTGCATATGTTCTAATTTGCTCATTTGTCATAATTATTTAATAAGATTCTCCTTTTTAAATCTTTGTATTGTTGTTATTCTATAGTTATAAATATCGCTATTTATATTACAATTCTTATGATAAATTGTGTGATAAAAAATATAATAAGTAAATTTATAAATTGTGATAACTCTTTTACTGCATGAAAAAAGGGGTGGTGTTTGTGTTTTTTCTGTTCTTTTTTGCTCTTGGGCTGGTTCGTGTTTCAGCGGAAGCGAACTGTAGTGATGGGAGCGCAGTGATTCGTGACGTGGGAGAGGTGGATCTTGGTTCTTCGCGTGTTATTAATGGACTTGGCATTGGTGCGACTCAGGCACAGGAAGGGAGTCGATTCAGGCAGTTTTCTGCGGATTTGCTTCTTGATAGTCGTCGTTTAAGCTTAACGAATCAAACTTCGTCTGAGACAATTAATTTGTTGAGCGGTGGTTATACGATTTCCATGCTCAATGCATCCTCTTCTTTTGCGAAGATTTCTATTGGAGGGGAATCTGCTAGTGTTGATGAGGGTGCGGTTGCTACGATAAAGGGTTTATTTGTGTATCTAAGTGATGCAGAAGCTACTGGCCCTGAGGGGGCGAATGTGAGACTTGTTGTCGGTGCACAGAAGCTATCTTTGTCTGAGGAACAGAATCCTTCAGAAAAAGTAACTTTTGGTAATCTGTCCTATGTGGTTGAGCTTAGTTCTGCTTCAAGCACGAATGTGATTGTTGAAGTACAACGGTGTGCAACTGGGGATATTTCAGAGGTTGTGATTAGTACAACTGAACAAACAACGAGCCTTAATCAAACAACAAACCAGACTTTATCGGTTAATGCATCTGCAAACGTTACTCTTTCTAATCAAAGTACGAATGGGACAGGAGAGAATGTTAGTGTGTCTTCTGTGACGAATGATTCACTCAATGTTTCTGCAAATAACTCGATAAATGGAAGTGAGGGCATTATTCCACCTCAGAAGAGAGAGGGATTCTTTCGACGTCTTATTGCATGGCTCAAGAGCCTTTTTGGTTGAGTATAGGAATTTTTATTAAGTCTGTGTTTTCTTTTTTGAGATGCTTGAGTATAATTTTCTTGCAGGATTGATCCTGGCTGTTGTGCAGGGCGTTAGTGAGTGGTTGCCGATTTCGAGTTCTGGACATTTGGTTGTGGGTGAGTGGTTATTAGGGTATAATGCTGATTTTGTGTTCGAGGTTGTTGTGCACCTTGGGACACTGATGGCTGTGTTTGTGTATTATGGACGCGACATAGTTAGTATTGTTCGTGATGTATTGCACGGAAGATTGGGAAGCGAGTATGGTCGACTCGGGATTTTGGTAGGTGTGGCAACAATTCCTGCTGCGATTATTGGTTTTCTTTTTCGATCAGTTTTTGAATTTGCGTTTGAACATCTGGGGGTTGTTGCGTTAGGGTTCGGTGTAAGCGCATTAGTTTTGTTTATAGCTTCTCGTGATTTTGAGGATCAGAAACCATTTCAGAGGAGGGTTTTTGGGTATCGTGAAGCGCTCATTGTTGGTATTGCGCAGGTATTTGCTCTTTTTCCTGGCATATCACGAAGCGGAATGACTATTGCTGCTGGTTTGCTTGCCGGATTGAAGGAGAAGGAGGCGCTTCGTTTTTCTTTTCTTATGTCGATTCCTGTTATTTTCGGAGCGAATGTTCTTGTTATTGGAACACGATCCTTACCGCCCCAGTATGTTTGGGCTACGCTGGTTTCATTTATTGTTGGTATGGCAACAATTCATCTTTTACTAAGGTATTTCTTGAAAGATAAAAAGAACCTTTGGTGGTTTGGTGTGTATGTTGGTATTCTTGCGTTCTTCGTTGGCGGTATTTTCTTGTATGATTTCCTGTCTTCGTAATGTGTATATGCTAATAAATAAAACTTTATATAGAGGTGTTTCGGTGAGTTAGCATGGCTGAAAAGAAGGAAAAGCCTAAAGAAAGCGAGGAGAGCACCCCTGAAAAAAAGGAAAAAGAGAGTGACTCTCGCCAAAACACGAATACCTCGGCATTTATTGTTGGTATTGCTATTGTTGCTATTGTTGTTCTTGTGTATGCCTATGGGACAATAACCGGAGGCTCTCTCTTTGGAGAAGGTAAGAACACGCAGAATGTTATCAAGGTGGGGTTTATGGGACCATTAACAGGGGATGCTGCAAGTTACGGGCATGCGATTAAGCGAGGAGTAGCGCTTGCGCTTAAGGATTCTGGTGTAGAGAATGTCGAGATTATTTATGAAGATACAAAGTGTGATGGTAAAGAGGCTGTAAGCGCGGTCCGTAAATTAATTGATGTTGACGGCGTTGTTGCCATTGTTGGAGAGGTTTGTTCGGGTGCTACTCTTGCTGCAGCACCTATTGCAGAACAAAATAAGGTGGTGATGATCTCTGCAAGTTCAACAAGTCCTGAGATAACGAAAGCTGGCGAGTATATTTTCCGGACAATTCCTAGTGATAGTTTTCAAGGGAAGTTTGGTGCAGCGCTTGTTTTTAGCGAAGGTTTTCGAAATTTATCTATTCTCTTTAGTAATGAAGAGTATGGTATAGGATTTAAGAATGTTCTCAGGGAGAATTTTGAGCTTCTCGGAGGGCAGGTTGTTGCAGAAGAAACATTTGAGCGCGGTGTTGTTGATTTACGAACGCAGTTGGCAAAGATCCGTGCTGCGAAGCCTGATGCGATTTATATTATTAGTAATTCTCCGGATTCGTCTGTTGCTCTTCTTAAACAGCTTAAACAGATGGGGATAAAAACGCGGGTATTTGGGTCTGAGGGGTTAAAAGGACCTGAAATTGCAGCACTTAAGGCAGCACAGGGACTTACGATTACCTCAGTATCGGCAGGGACAAAGAGTTTTGCAGACGCATATATGCGTGAACATGGGTTGGAGGTACAACCTTTTGCGCCACAGGCATATGATGCTTTCGATGCGCTCGCTCGCGCAATAAAGAGTGATGCAAAAACAGGACCTGATATACAGAAGCAGCTTACGACGCTCCAGTTTGATGGTGCTTCAGGGTCAATTGATTTTGATGAACAGGGAGATGTCTCGGGGACTTATGAGGTTTACCGGCTCCAAAACAACACGTTTGTGTTAGTTGAGTAGGTTGAGAGTACAACGGATATGTCTTTGATTTTACAGCTTGTTGTTAATGGACTTATTGCAGGATCGATTTACGCTCTCGTTGCTTCAGGATTTACCTTGATTAGTATGACGAATCGTTTCATGCATTTTGCTCATGGTGGTATTGTTGTTTTTGCAGGCTATCTTGTCTATACGTTCTTTCATGTTGTTGGTTTTCATTTTGTTTTTTCTGTGTTGTTAGCAGTGTTCTATGCGAGCTTTCTTGGTTTTTTTATGTATGTATTTATTTACTATCCATTCGAAAAGAGGAAGGCGAGTCGTGTTATTCTTCTTATTGTGTCGCTCTCTCTTCTTGTTTTGTTTCAGAATATAATGTTACTTATATACGGGGCAAGTGTCAAGGACGTTGGGTATATTGAAATCAAGGAAGGAGTTAGTTTCCTCGGTGTTCAGGCAACTCCTTTTCAACTTACTCTCTTCTTTTCTTCACTCATTCTTTTCGTTCTTCTCTTTCTGTTTATGCAGAAAACGTCTTTTGGGAGAGAGATGCGGGCTGTTTCTCATAATAAAGAACTTGCCTCTCTTGTCGGTATTCATAGTACAAGGGTCTCTGGTCTTTCGTTTTTTATCGGTTCTTTTCTCGCAGGTGTTGCAGGTATTTTTATTGCACTTGAACAGAACATAACGCCGTATGGTGGGACGCAGTTGATTATTAAGGGTTTCAGCGGCGCAATTATCGGTGGTATCGGCTCTGTTCCTGCCTCTGTTTTCGGATCATACCTTCTTGGGTTAGCTGAGAATATTGGTATTTTATTTTTACCCTCTGGATATAAAGATGCGATTTCGTTTGTTCTTTTGTTTTTATTTCTCTTGTTTAAACCTGAAGGGATTGTTCGTATAAAACGGAGGATATCATGATCGTACCTTATCTTGTTCATATTCTCATCCTGATTGGGATTTATCTTATTGTTATTACGAGTCTTAATCTTGCTCTTGGTTATTCTGGATTGCTGAATCTTGGACATGTTGCGCTCTTTGGGGTTGGTGCGTATACTTCGACATTGCTTGTGTTGCGCGGTGTTCCTTTTTTTGTTGCGTTTCTTGCGGCAGGACTTCTTGCGAGTTTTTTTGGTTTTTTTTTGGTGTTCGCTACAAAGAAGCTGCGAGGGGATTACTATGCGCTCGCATCCCTTGGGTTTGCGTTTGTGATTCATTCTTTACTCTTAAATCTCGTTGGGATAACCCGCGGGCCTCTTGGGATTCCAGGCATACCACGATCTGCGTTTTTTGGTTTTGTTCTCGAAGAGAACCTCCTGTATCTTCTTTTTGTGTCTGGTATTGCTCTTGTTTCCTTATTTGTGCTCTTCCGAATTGTTCGCTCTGGGTTTGGAACGCTCTTAGCTGCAATGCGTGATGATGAAGTTGGACTCAGAATGTTCGGTGTTAATACAAAACGATTAAAGTACATTACGATGGGCATTTCTGCTTTTTTTGTTGGTATTGCAGGGAGTTTATTGGCTCATTACCTTGGCTATATTGATCCAAACATTTTTTCTATTCATGAGCTTATCCTTATTCTTAGTATTGTGATTGTTGGGGGTCTTGCTTCGTTCAAGGGGTCGATTCTCGCAACGTTTGTTATTATTCTCTTGGCAGAGCTCATGCGATTTGTTCCATTACCGAGCAGTATTATTGGGCCAGGAAGACAGATTCTTTATGGGCTCGTGTTGCTTTTTATTTTGATGAAACGTCCACGTGGTTTGTACGGGGGAGTTGATTTACATGATTAAAGTAGAGAGAATCGTGAAGAGCTTTGGAGGCGTTCATGCGCTTGATTCGTGTACCTTAACGGTTCAGAAGAAAAAGATTATTGCGTTGATTGGGCCAAATGGAAGCGGGAAGACAACGCTCTTTAATGTGATTTCACGGATTGAAGTGGAGGATAGTGGCTCGATTGTTTATGATGGAGCGCATTTTGAAGGGTTCGAGGATTATGCGGTTGCACGACGCGGTATATCACGGACATTTCAAGAAGTAAGGCTGTTTCAGAGCTTGAGTGTCCGAGAGCACCTTGAGCTTGCATTGTCAGAGGATTATGAACGATTATTACGGGGATTATTTGTTCCGCGCGCTTTCGATGACGAAAGGATCCTGAAGATTCTTCGGCGCGTTGGTTTATACGTTGATCTTGATGCTTTGCCTTCTACGCTGAGTTTTGGGCAGCGAAAATTACTTGATCTCGCGATGGCACTTACGAGAAAACATTCATTTTTACTCCTTGATGAACCTGTTGCAGGTGTTCACCCTGAAGTACGGGGAAAGATACGAGATATTCTTGTTCAATTAAAGAGAGAAGGAGAAAGTATTTTGCTTATTGAACATGATATGAATTTTGTAATGGACTTGGCAGATTATGTCTATGTATTGGATCATGGGGAGGTTATTGCTCAAGGGAAGCCTCGAGAGATTCGAAGGAACAAAAAGGTTCTCGATGCATATTTGGGAGGGAGTGATGCTTGAGATTAAGGGACTTTATTCAGGATATAACGGATTAGATATTTTGAAGGGAATAACACTCAAGGTTGAGAAGAATGAGATTGTTGCGCTTATTGGACCAAATGGAGCTGGGAAGAGTACATTGTTGAGGTCTATTTTTAATCTTGTAGAGATTCGTAAAGGAGAGATTTTATTTGAAGGAACAAGCATTGTTGGTTTGAAGCCGTATGAGCTCATAAAGAAAGGTCTTTGCTATGTTAATCAAGGGAGGGTTATTTTTGAGAATCTTCGTGTTGAAGAGAATCTAGGTCTTGGTGTTCGTTTTACGCTAAAAGAGCGAGACGCACGCTTTTCTCTTGTTTATGCGCAATTTCCTTTTCTGCAGGAGCGGCGGAAGGAGTTTGCGTATGTGTTGAGCGGGGGCGAGCGGCGGATGCTTTCACTGGGGAGGGCATTGATGCAACAACCTTCTTTGCTTCTCCTTGATGAGCCTTCTCTTGGGCTTTCTCCTAAAATACAGACAGAATTATTTAAGACCATTGCGAAACTTCGTGATCAGTTTGATATGTCACTTTTGATTGTTGAACAAAATGCGAAGAAGGCTCTTGAGATTGCTGATAGAACGTATGTGCTTGAGGATGGAGCGATTGTCCTTCAGGGATCTGGGAAGAGAATTCTTCGCCATCGAAAAATCAAACAGGTTTATCTTGGTGGGAGGTATTAAGCGTATATAATTGAGAAGCAAAGTGTTTATATGTCTTAACTTTTGTTTGTGGTAATGGAAACACCAACAAAGGCGTTTATTCTTGCAGGAGGATTGGGAACGCGGTTACGACCGTTAACGTATGAAGTCGCAAAATTAATGATTCCAATTCATGGAAAGCCGATTCTGGAACATGGGATTGAGTTGTTTAAGAGACACAATGTTCAAGAGATTGTTCTTGCGATCGGGTATAAGGCGTCGCAGTTTATGCGGTATTTTGGCGATGGTTCAAGGTTTGGTGTGCGGATACGATATGTTATTGAGAATCAGCCGATGGGAACTGCAGGGGCACTACGGCTAGCTCGAGGCTTATTAAAAGAAAGGTTTTATATGTGTAATGGCGATGAGTTAAAGGATGTTAACCTTGATGTCTTCCATGATTTTCATGCGCAACAAGGCGTGTTGGCAACGATTGCGTTGAAGGAGCTTGAGGATATTACAGGCTATGGGGTTGCAGATCTTGAGGATAATAAAATAAAAAGATTTGTGGAAAAGCCGCTCGCGCATGAAGCACCGAGCAAATTGATTAGCTCTGGATTGTATGTCCTAGAACCTTCTGTTATTGATCTGATTCCTGAAGAGAGGGCTGTTTCGATTGAGCGAGAGATTTGGCCGATTCTTGCCTCGCGGGGGCAGCTCGCGGGTTTCTTGTTTCAAGGACAATGGTTTCCAACGGATACCTGGGAGCGGTATGAAAAAGCCTTTCGTGAGTGGAAGGGTATTAATGAAAAGGTTCTGGATTAGTTAGCTTAACTATGTGTCCAATTTTAGGGGTTCACTCCAAAACTGCAATCAAATAATCCTATGAGTTTTATGTCAGATTTACTTCAGAAAGGTAAGTAATTACACAAAGTCGATAACTTTAAATATCAGTTGATACTTTATATTATCAAATGAAAAGAAAAGATATCAAGCAAACAATCAGTGAATACTTCTTTGTTAATCCTAATGCTAAACTTAGGGTAAGAGAGATAGAAAGAACCCTTAAACTTTCTCTTCCTTCTGTTATAAGATATTGCAAAGAACTGGAAAAAGAAAGCATTTTAACAGCAGTTAAAACAGGCAATGTTAATTTCTACACAGCAAATAGGAGCAGTGAAAAATACCTCTTGGAAAAAAAGCTCTGCAATATAAAAAAGATATATGAATCAGGGCTTATAGAGTATCTAAAACAGGAATTAAGCAACCCCGCAATTGTTCTTTTCGGTTCTTTTGCAAAAGGAGAAGACACAGAAGAAAGCGATATTGACTTATATATAGAAACCCCTTCAAAGAGAAAAGTAATTTTTGAAAAATTTGAAAAATTACTTAAAAGAAGAATACAAGTATTCCAGCATAAAAATCTTAATGAATTATCAAATCCTCATTTAGCAAATAATGTTATAAACGGCTTTTTATTAAATGGATTTGTGGAGGTTTTTAGATGAAAGAAGCAAACTGGGATGATTGCTTAATCAATAAATCAGCTAAAACTATAACTCCTGACCTAAAAAGAGCAGAATCTTTACAAGAGACTGCAAGCGAAAGAATGAACTTAATTAAAGAAGTGAATGAAAAAAACTGCAATTTTATATTTGAAGATTATTATACTTCATTGCTTGAATTATTGCAGGCAATGGCTTTCAAAAAAGGATTCAACATATTAAACCATATTTGCTTAGGTTATTATTTAAGGGATGTTCTAAAAAGAGAGGATTTGTATATATTAATTGATGACTTAAGGTATAAAAGAAACTCCCTTACTTATTACGGAAACAGGATGGATTATGAAACCGCAAAACAAGCAATAGAAAAATGCAAAAAAATTGTCGAGGAATTGAAAAATAGCTAGAGACTTAGTTCCTCAGAGATGGTTACTCACTCATTAACAATCTCCCCAACCTCTCAACAATCATAACCTCTGCCAAAGTATCACACTCACAATATTTCAGTAAATTATCTCGGATTTTCTTTTTCTCTTCTTCTGTCCAATTTGCACATCGGAACAACTGAATAGACAATAAAGTATATAAAGGAAGAAGGAGATTAGTAGATACGAAAAGGGGATGATGAGAACTACAATCTATTTTGGATTTGTTATTGTTTTACTATTAGGTATTCCCTTTGTTTCTGCTGGGCTTGGCGATGATATTCTTGAATGGTTTGGTTTTAAGCGTCCGCAATTGAGTCCGGAACCTATAAATCAAATCGGAGTACGCGTTTACTGTGAAAATGATGTTTCAAAAGCAACGATTTCGTGGAGCGGTGGTAGTGCTCCCTCAGGTGGAAGATATTGGATTGCTGTTGCTCCTGGTGTACATGCAACTCATCCAACTGATTACTGGGACAGCTATGTAAGTTCTTCTACGACAAGTGTTGTTGTTCCAACTGGTGGCGATAGAGCATTCTGGCATGCAAGTTCCGGAACATATTTTGAACAAAGTGGGTTTACCTTGCAAAGTGGAAGTACTTATAGTGTATGGATCTCAAATGGGGCGAACTCTCAAATAATACAGTTTATTGCCTCAGGTTGCCGCGTGACTCCAACGGTGCTTACGTTTTGTGAAAATGATGTTTCAAAAGCAACGATTTCGTGGAGCGGTGGTGGTGCTCCCTCAGGTGGAAGATATTGGATTGCTGTTGCTCCCGGCTTATATGGAACCTATCCAACTGATTACTGGGACAGCTATGTAAGTTCTTCTACAACAAGTGTTGTTGTTCCAACTGGTGGCGAGAGAACATTTTGGCATGTGAAAGACGGTACGTATATTCAACAAGGAGGATTTGTTTTGGAACCAACGAAAGAGTATACTTACTGGGTATCTAATGGCGTGAATTCAGGAAGGACCCATTTCCGTGCCCTTATTTGTACGCAACAATTAACTCCACAACCTACACCGACGCCAACCACTACAGCCACCCCTCCTCAGATAGCGCCGGTGAATCCTCCATCTTTAACTCCGTTTTGTGATGGAAACGTTGCAAAAGCAACGATTTCGTGGAGCGGTGGTGGTGCTCCCTCAGGTGGAAGATATTGGATTGCTGTTGCTCCCGGCTTATATGGAACCTATCCAACTGATTACTGGGACAGCTATGTAAGTTCTTCTACAACAAGTGTTGTTGTTCCAACTGGTGGCGAGAGAACATTTTGGCATGTGAAAGACGGTACGTATATTCAACAAGGAGGATTTGTTTTGGAACCAACGAAAGAGTATACTTACTGGGTATCTAATGGCGTGAATTCAGGAAGGACCCATTTCCGTGCCCTTATTTGTACGCAACAATTAACTCCACAACCTACACCGACGCCAACCACTACAGCCACCCCTCCTCAGATAGCGCCGGTGAATCCTCCATCTTTAACTCCGTTTTGTGATGGAAACGTTGCAAAAGCAACGATTTCGTGGAGCGGTGGCGCTGCTCCTTCAACTGGGAGATATTGGATCGCTGTTGCTCCTGGTTCGTACACGACCGAATATCCAACTGATTATTGGGATACATATGTTAGTTCTTCTACGACAAGTGTTGTTGCTCCGTCTGGTGGCGAGAGAACATTCTGGCACGCAAAAGATGGAACATATATCGGACAAAGTGGGCTTGTTTTGGAAGGAAATAAAGCTTATAGTTTCTGGGTTTCTAACGGCGTGAATTCAAGGATGACTAGTATAACGACTCCTATTTG
Source organism: Candidatus Woesearchaeota archaeon (assembly GCA_964494915.1). GTDB lineage: Archaea > Nanobdellota > Nanobdellia > Pacearchaeales > GW2011-AR1 > UBA73. Next base: position 15,536 of record CAZBTP010000001.1, on the reverse strand, counting down.
TACACAGCAACCAACGCAACCAACACCTACTCAGAATACTCCTTCTGTCACGCCAGTGAACAAGCCTAGTGTGTCCCTTTTGTGTGAGAATGGCGTCTCAAAAGCAACGATTTCATGGTCTGGTGGCGCTGCTCCTTCAACTGGGAGATATTGGATCGCTATTGCTCCTGGCTCACACACAACCTACCCAACTGATTATTGGGATACGTATGTTAGTTCTTCTACGACCAGTGTTGTTGCTCCGTCTGGTGGCGAGAGAACATTCTGGCACGCGAGTTCTGGAACATATATCGGACAGAGTGGGTTTACCTTGCAGGAAGGGGGTGCCTATAGTGTATGGATATCAAATGGAGTGAATTCTCTTCTGCAAACCTTTACCGCAATGAGCTGTGCTGATATTGTATCTGGTAGAACTGGAGGAGAACAAGGTGGAGAAGGAACATTACCTATTGTGTTAAATGGATATATGATTAGCGGTGCGTTGAAAGACGAAGTTATCAGTTATTTACAGGATAAAGATCCAGGGATGGCAAGTAATTTAGAGACGAAGTTTAATGCGCGTAATATTGATGTTGAGTTTCAGATTAGTTTGTTAGATTACCTCTATGGTGTTCGTGGTCTTTTGAATACGCCGCGGAATGCTGAACTTGGCGAGAAGGTATTGAAAGAACTTATTGTTGATGATGCCACACTCAGTTCTGATCTAGGTAGTTCTGCTGTTCAGCGTGTTCGCGAATTGAGTAATTCGATGGCTGATACGTTGCAAAGCAGGTTGAGTTCTGGAAGGATTGATGCTGCATTTCAGGAGACACTGGTTGATTTCTTGTTTGAGAAACCTGGGGGATTTTTTGGTAGCCAACGCGATCCTGGTTTGGCGAGGAATATCTTCCGAGAGTTAAAGGCGAATGGTATTACGACGCCTCCCTTGACTGTTTCAATAGGGATTGTGGAAGGGGCTTATTTTCAGTATGATACTTGTGGGGGTGATGATGTTACAAGTTGGTTTGATGATGCTAATGGACGGCGGATTAATCATTGTGTACGGAAGTCTGTTGGTAGTCCTGGAAAAGAGTATGTTACTCATGTTTACTTCCGCGATAGTGCAGAAGGTTGTGGGATCGTGGGCGATCGTGTTGGCAGTTGGTTCCTTGACGGAAAGGGGGCGGTCGTGTATCAGTGTGTGAGGAAGTCTTCATTTTCAGAAAATACCGTGTTCTTGACAAATGTGTATGTTCAGTATAACGGTTGCGGGAGCGATAGTGTTATAGGATCGTTTGAAGATAGAAATGGAAGAGTGATCTATTATTGTATTAGTCCGCCCCGAGATGTTCAAAGTCCGACACCGGGTACAACAACGCCAACACCAACACAGTTCGAGATCTCACTAGCTGGCTTCTGCAGCGGTACACGCGTTGATTTATCATGGGCCAGTATTAATTCAGTTAGCGGATATAATGTTGTAGAGAATAATCAAGTTGTAAAGTTTGTTGAGCAACCAAGTGATGTAGTTATCGGGCAGACCTTGCTGTCAACTAGTTTTGAAGCCTCTGTCAGAAGTCATACCTATTACATCGATGGCGGTGATGAAGGATTAGACGCGAATAGCAATAGCGTTAGTGTTACATGTAGTGGAGCTGAAGGATCAACAACACCGCCTGCGCCTGCTGTTGTTGACGCAGGACAGCTTGGATACACATGCAATGACCCTGCGGGGAGAGTATTCCCTACAAGACCAGGTAGAAGTAATAAAGATATGATACTCAATCCCCTCTCATACGACTTAATAAAAAAGGAGAAGAATACTGTTACGGGAAATCAAGGAGTAGGAGATTTTGAAGTATCAGATCTTTGTAGTCCTTCTGGTTATGATCTGCAGGTGCCTTATTGTGTTGGGAATGCACTAAAATATGAAATACTTAAGTGTCCAGAGAACCATATATGTATCAATGATAAGAATCTTGGTTTTTGGGTTGGTGCTTGTCGAAGATGCTTTAACTTCTGGTTGTTCGATTACCCATTTGGATGTCAAAAGGTACTAAGCGGCTACAGCAAGTATCTCGAGGATGTCAAAAGGAACTTATAGCCTATCCCCATAGGTACATAGGTAATAATTTCTAAATCGACAAGTATCAATGAAGATGGTTTCGGTGTTTGTCGACGGTGTTTTAAGTTCTTGTGGTTTGATTATCCGTTTGGATGTCGAAAGAGTCTCGGCTAAATCTTTTTAAATAGGATTTCTGATTTTTTTATTTTGTTTATGAGGAGCGGTATGAAAAAGCCTTTCGTGAGTGGAAGGGTATTAACGAGAGGGTTCTGGATTGATTGGTGACGAAGATCTTTCGCTTTAGCGTAAATATATTTTATTCTTGATACTTGCAGTAAGATATATAAATTGAGACATATTATTTTATATAAGAAGGAGGACGATGAGAACTATTATTTATCTTGGATTTGTTATTGTTTTACTATTAGGTATTCCCTTTGTTTCTGCTGGGCTTGGCGATGATATTCTTGAATGGTTCGGTTTTAAGCGTCCGCAATTAAGTCCGGTTACGCAACCCTTTGTGCAAACGTATTGTGAAAATAGTGTCTCAAAAGCGAGTATCGTTTGGAGTGGCGATCCTAATCCTGCGAGTGACAGATATTGGATCGCTATTGCTCCTGGTTCGTACACAACCTATCCAACTGATTATTGGGATAGCTATGTACTTTCTCCAACAATGAGTGTTGTTGCGCCGTCCGGTGGCGAGAGAACATTCTGGCACGCGAGTTCTGGAACGTATATTCAACAAGGAGGATTCTCGTTAGAAGATGGAGCTGAGTATAGTGTATGGGTATCGAAGGGTGCAAATTCAAATTCGCTAATAACAAGATTTTCTGCCCAAAGATGTAGCGGGACGAGCCCTCAGATAATACCGACGAATGCGCCAAGTGTGAATGCGTTTTGTGATGGAAACGTTGTAAAAGCAACAATTTCATGGAGTGGTGGTAGTGCTCCTTCAAGTGGGAGATATTGGATCGCTGTTGCTCCTGGTTCACACACAACCTATCCGACTGATTACTGGGATACGTATGTCAGTTCTTTTATAGGTACTAATGTTAATTCTTCTACATATACTTATATTACTTCTTCTACGACAAGTGTTGTTGCGCCGTCCGGTGGCGAGAGAACATTCTGGCACGCGAGTTCTGGAACGTATATTCAACAAGGAGGATTTGTTTTGGAAGAAAATAAAGCTTATAGTTTCTGGGTTTCTAACGGCAAGAATTCAGGAATGACTAGTATAACGACTCCTATTTGTAGTACACAACAACCAACGCAACCAATACCTACTCAGAATACTTCTTCTGTCACGCCAGTGAACAAGCCTAGTGTGTCTCTTTCGTGTGAGAATGGTGTGTCAAAAGCAACAATTTCGTGGAGCGGTGGTAGTGCCCCCTCAAGTGGGAAATATTGGATTGCTGTTGCTCCTGGCTTACACACAACCTATCCAACTGATTATTGGGATACCTATGTTAGTTCTTCTACAACAAGTGTTGTTGCTTGGAATGGTGGCGAGAGAGCATTCTGGCACGCAAAAGATGGAACATATATTCAACAAGGAGGATTTGTTTTGGAAGAAAATAAAGCTTATAGTTTCTGGGTTTCTAACGGCAAGAATTCAGGAATGACTAGTATAACGACTCCTATTTGTAGTACACAACAACCAACGCAACCAATACCTACTCAGAATACTTCTTCTGTCACGCCAGTGAACAAGCCTAGTGTGTCTCTTTCGTGTGAGAATGGTGTGTCAAAAGCAACAATTTCGTGGAGCGGTGGTAGTGCCCCCTCAAGTGGGAAATATTGGATTGCTGTTGCTCCTGGTTCGTACACGACTGAATATCCAACTGATTATTGGGATAGCTATGTACTTTCTCCAACAATGAGTGTTGTTGCGCCGTCCGGTGGCGAGAGAACATTCTGGCACGCGAGTTCTGGAACATATATTGAACGAAGCGGGTTTAATTTGCAAGAGGGAAGTACCTATAGTGTATGGATATCGAACGGAGTGAATTCTCCCCTGCGAACCTTTACTGCATCGAGCTGTGCTGAAATTGGCGATGTATCAGGTGAGCAAAAAATTGCTGTGATTTTAGTAGATTTGTTAAACGATAATGGTGAAACCCCTCTAGCAGATTACCAGAAGGCAATTTTTGATACTGGGGCACAAAAATCAATAACTAGTTTTATTACAGAGGCGTCCTATGGAAAGACATGGTTGACAGGGGATGTTTATGGATGGTATCATTTAAAAGAGGGAGAGGATTCTTGCTCTCGAACCGATCAAGAAATTTTTGAGATAGCCGATAATGAAGTTTATTATCCGGATTATGATAGAATTATTATTGTATTCCGCGAGAATTGCCCTGGTGCTTTTGGTAGTTCATCTTTTGGAAAAAAAGTCATTGATACTCCTGACGGAAGAATAAAAATAGGCATTTCCCATATTTACTTCGACCAAATATTCTCTCCGTATGGAGATAGTTTGGGAGGAAAAGATCATTTTCCTGCCGCAAATACTGTTTTTGCACATGAGCTGGGACATAGTTTCGGTATTAATGGACATGCAATAACTTATGAATGTGGAAAAGAGATCATAACTAAAGATTACTCCAAGTGCTCGATAGACCCTTATAGCGATGTGTTTGATGTTATGGGAGGTAGGTTGTATGCTTATCATTTTAATGGGAACCACAAAAAACGTCTGGGCTGGTTTGAAGAGAGTAATTTTCAAGTTGTTTCGCAAAGCGGAGTTTATACTCTCTATCCTCTGGAAGAAGTAAATTCTAAATTAAAAGTAATAAAAGTTCCATTAAAGAATCATATATCTATATCCGACAAAGAAGGACTGGAAATTTCTTCTTATTTATTGGAATTTAGACAATCTATTGGGTTTGACGAAAAACTTAAACGTCTTGAGGGAATGGGAATCAATATTAATGGAATTTTAATTAGAGGCCTTTTACCCGAAGATTATGAATCGTGGTCAACCTATTTACTTGATATGACTCCTGAATCTTTGCCAGATTATCCAAAGGAATCTAAAGATATAACAAGAACCGACTTTGTAGATTCTTTCTTAAATATTGGAAAAGAGTTTTATGATCCCGATAATGATTTAAGGATAAAAGTTAAAGAGATAACGTCTGATGGCGGAATTAATGTAGAAATTAAATTTTCCTCCTCGCAAACTTCGCAAACAAACAACCAAGAACAAACTGATGCCACGGAACTTGGATACACATGCAATGACCCTGTGGGGAGAGTATTCCCTACCAGAACCGGAGGTCAGATCAGCGCTGCTCAACAAAAGGAATCTGACCCGCTCTCGTACGACTCAATAAAAAAGGTGAAGAATACAGTGACAGGGAATCAGGAAGATGGGTACGTTGAACAAAAGGATATTTGTAATCCTGATTATTATCCGGGGCGTAATCTAAGAGTGTATTATTGTGCTGGGAATGTTTTGGATTATGAACTTCTTAAGTGTCCCGATGGCAATGTTTGTGTTAGCGAGAACGGTTTCGGCGTTTGTCGACGGTGTTTTAAGTTCTTGTGGTTTGATTATCCGTTTGGATGTCGAAAGAGTCTCGGCTAAATCTTTTTAAATAGGATTTCTGATTTTTTTATTTTGTTTATGAGGAGGGGTTTTTTGAGGTTTTTGAGCGTTATTGGGGTATTGAGTATTGTTGCTATTTTTTCTGATGTTTCTGGTAGAAATGGGGAGAGGAGGATTGCAATGTCTTTGAGGGCATTACAGAGTTCATATAAGACTTCTTTGTCTTTTGTTTCCCAGGGTTTTTTCGTTTGGATGAATTTGTTGCATCGATCAATAAAAGAAAATATCTCATTCAAAGCTTTATCAAATTCAAGATTCTTAAGATAGTTTGTTATCTTTGTATAGAGTTGTTTTGATGATAATCTTTTTATTAGGGTCTTCTCGATACCATACCTTTCCGCAAGAGCAGTTGTCCTTGTAACGAGATTTCCGAGTTTGTTTGCAAGTTCGTTATTGTGTCTTTCTTTGAGTGCGTGTTCTGAGAAGTCACCGTCTTCGCCGAAGGGTGTTGATCGAAGAAGGAAATAGCGTGCTGTGTCAACGCCTGCATAATTGATAAGTGTCTGGATGGTGATTGCGTTGCCTGCTGATTTTCCTATCTTCTCATTATGAAGGGTAAGAAAGCCGTGTGCAAATACTTTCTTTGGAAGTTCAATACCTGCTGATTTGAGCATGGCAGGCCAGTAAACAACATGAAACCAGAGGATGTCTTTGCCAATGAGGTGAACATCTGCTGGCCAGAAGGTTGAGAATTGTTTTTTGTTTTTTAGGATATCAACGCCCGAGAGATAGTTGATAAGCGCATCGAACCAAACGTAGGTGATGTGTTTTTTGTCAAATGGAAGAGGGATGCCCCAGCTGAATGAGGTTCGTGAGATGCTGAAATCCCTGAGGCCTTCTTTCACCCGGTTGATTATTTCTTGTTTTCTCTTTTTTGGCGAGATGAATTCTGGATTTTTTTTGTAGAAATCGAGGAGAAAAGGTTGGTATTTTGAAAGTCTGAAGAAGTAAGACTCTTCTTTGAGTGTTTCCAGCGGCTTTTTGTGGATTGGGCAGTGGGCGGTTGGAACGTCTTTTTCTGTGTAGTATGCCTCGCACTCTGTACAATAGAGTCCTTCGTACATTCCTTTGTAGATATCGTTGTTCGCGTTGACTTTCTCGAGGATGTATTGAACGACTTTTTTATGATCTTCTTCTGTTGTACGGATAAACCGGTCGTAGGTTATATTGAGTGTGTGCCATGCTTTTTTGAATTCAGGGACAAGGGCATCAGTAAATTGCTCCGGTGTTTTTCCTACTTTTTCTGCGGTTCGCGCTATTTTCTTTCCGTGTTCGTCTGTTCCTGTAAGGAAGAATACCTTGTTTCCTAGTAGTCTGTGCCAGCGCGCAAGAGCATCGGCTGCGATTGTTGTATATGCATGCCCAAGATGAGGTATGTCATTTGGGTAGTAGATTGGTGTTGTGAGGTAGAATTTTTTTGTTGCCATGACGATTAGAGAAAGAGGAGGTATAAAAGACTATTGCAGGGCTAAAACCAAACTCTTATAACCTCTTATGTTCTTGGGAAACAATGTCGAAAACAAAAATGAGAAGGTTCAAGATCCTTGCAGCTTCAGATATTCATGGTGATTCAGCCCTTGCAAAAAAACTTGCGACGAAAGCTGAGAAGGAAAAGGTTGATCTTGTTGTTTTATGCGGCGACATTACTTCTTGGACAGAAACAAAAGATATTATAAAACCCTTTAAAGATAAGAACAAACCCCTTCTTATAATCCCTGGTAATCACGATTCCTTTGCAACAACGGACTTTCTTGCTGCGCTCTATGGCGTGAAGAATATTCATGGGTATGCAGTTACTTATGAGAACATTGGCTTTTTTGGTGCAGGTGGTGCAGACCTTGGTCCAGGAAGAATAACAGAAAAAGAGCTCTTTAAGACACTTGAGAAGGCACACGCAGATCTCAGAGGTATAGAAAAAAAGATTATGGTAACCCATATGCATCCTGCAGGCAGCGTCTCAGAATTCTCTGGGATTCCTGGTAGCGAGGCGATTAGAAAGGCGATCAGACAGTTTAAGCCAGACATTCTTCTCCATGGCCATATCCACGAGGCGGCAGGTGTTGAAGAAAACATCGAGGGAACGCGGGTGATCAATGTCGGTAGGGATGGCCGTGTCATTGAGATTTGAAAAGAATCCAAAGTACTATATACTTTAAGAACTCTCTATTTTTACTTAGAAAATGACTGTAAGAGACTTTATACCGATCAAAGACGTTAAACAAACAGTAGAAAAAGAAGTAAAACAGAAACCAACACTCGCAGAACGGACGACAATAGAATCTCCAGGAAAGCCAATTCCTGCAGACACCCTCGAAGAAACATCCTCTGAAAAACCGCAAAAAAGGAGAAGAACCAGAAAAGCAACGTCTGATCCTGAGAAGATAGAGCGCCCGAATACAAACACAGTCCTTATCATAACAGAAAAACCCCAAGCAGCACAAAAAATAGCTTTTGCTCTTGGGAGCGCGAGAAAGCATAGGGAGGGTGGTGTTTTCTATTTCGACGTTGAAAGAGGCGATAAAATAATCCTTATTGCGTCTGCAGTCGGACATCTTTTTGGATTAACCTACAAACAAGGGCAACGAGGCTGGCCTATCTTTGAATTAGAATGGCGTCCTTCGTATGAAAAAGATACCGCTGCCTTCACAAAAAAGTACTTTGATCTCCTGAAAAAACTTGCGCGGAGAACAAATGATATTATTATCGCAACGGATTATGATAATGAAGGCGAGGTTATTGGTTGGAATGTTCTTCGTTTTATCTGTCATCGAAGCAGTGCAAAAAGAATGAAGTTCTCTACACTTACAAAGTCAGAACTAGAAAAGGCATACGAAAACCCTCTTCCGACGCCTGATTGGGGTCAGGCTTACGCAGGAGAGACTCGTCATATTCTTGACTGGCTTTATGGTATTAATCTCTCACGCGCCTTAATGACGGCGCTCAAGACGGTTGGCTCATTCAAGATCCTCTCTATAGGCCGCGTCCAAGGTCCTGCACTTAAAATAATCGTTGACAGAGAACGTGAAATCGAAAAATTTAAACCAGAACCATTCTGGCAGGTTTTCGCACTTGTCAATAACGTAGAATATAAACATCCGAAAGATCTCTTTGACAAAAACGATGTAGAGAAATTCAAAGATATCAAGGAAGGAATCGCAGCAACTGATGATGTTGAAGAAGATATTCCTCCACTGCATCCTTTCGACCTTACGACACTTCAGCGTGAGGCTTATCGTCTTTACAAAATAAATCCTTCACAAACACTCGCCATCGCTCAACGTCTCTATCTCGATAGTCTTATTTCTTATCCGAGAACATCTTCACAAAAGATACCTTCTACGATAGAACCGAAAAAAATACTTAAGGCACTCGAAAGACATTATCCGGATGTACAACATGCGACTCGGAAAAAACCGATCGAGGGAAAAAAATCGGATCCTGCTCATCCTTCAATCTATCCGACAGGCGAGTATGGAAGGCTAAAAGAACTTGATCAGAAACTCTACGATCTCATTGTGAAAAGATTTATTGCTCTCTTTTTTCCCGATGCAAAAACCACCAATCGGAAAACAGTTATTACTGCAAAAGATAATCCGGAACTGACCTTTCGTGCATCAGGTCTAAAGATCCTTGAAAAAGGCTGGACATCGGTCTATCCGACAGTACTTGAAGAAAAAGATATTCCAAAACTTCAGGGTTCAGTTGTCATTGATGAAATAAAGATACTTGATAAAGAGACACAACCACCGAAGCGTTATACGCCTGCATCACTTATTACGATACTTGAGAAAAAAAACCTTGGAACAAAAGCAACACGCTCCATGATTATTGATACGCTTTTCGAACGTGGCTACCTTGACGGTAGGGCAATTAAAGCGACACCTCTCGGGCTCAAACTTATTGAATCACTCGAAAAGTATTCTCCTATTATTATCGATGAGAACCTCACGCGCCAACTTGAGGAGGAGATGGAAAAGATACAACTTGCAACAACAGACTACGAAAAGAAGGAACACGAAGTAATTGAAAAAGCAAAACGTCTTATTGGTGATATCGCAAAGGAATTCAAGGTACAGGAGCGGGAAATTGGTAAACATATCCTTCGAGGTATAGAACATCTTCGTGAGGAACAAAACAATAATGCAACTATAATGCTTTGTCCAACCTGTAAAACAGGAAATCTTCGTATTTTATACTCAAAAAAAACAAGGCGTTCATTCGTTGCTTGTTCAGGCTATCCAAACTGTACGCAAACCTTTTCACTTCCGCCAGATGCACTTATAAAAAAATCGGAAAAACAATGTGATGTTTGTCTTTTCCCCACGCTCCTCGCAATCAGGAGAGGCAGACGCCCGTGGGAATTCTGTTTCAATCAAAACTGCCCTAAAGTAAAACAGCAACGTGAAGCCTACTTTGCACGAAAAAATCTTTCTCATGAACAATAATGTGTTTAGCGAAGATTGCACGTGTATTTATTTATTGAAATGGAGAAGCAGTCGCAGATTACCAACCGGAAGTTATTTAAGTCTTAGAATCATATAATAAGAATATGTTCCCTGGTATGGTCTCTGACAATGCCGGGCCTTTTGATATGAAAGGAATTATTCTATTTGTAGACGGCAATAATTTTTATTGTTATTATCCTAATAATAAAAATCAATACTTCTATATAATTGTATCTCAAAAATTCGTGAATTAACAAGAAAAACGAAAAGAAAGGTTTAAATACTATTGTTATTATTATAACAATATGGTTAATAACATAACGACATTGTCAGTTTTAGAACCATTACTCTTTAAACAAGAATGGACACATTTAGCAGAAATATCCAGAGAGCTTAAAATGCCTCATCCAACAGCAAGGATTTATTTAAATGATTTTGAAAAAGAAGGCGTGGTTATAAAACAGATAAAGGGGAAAATGACTTTGTATAAATTGAATTATTCTAATCCTTTGATTATAGATTATATTATTTTAGCTGAAAAAAACAAGCTAATTAATAAGAGCTCTAAAGAAGTTTTATTAAAAGATATAGTTTCTTTTTTGCATTATTTAAACAATCCCTCTATAATTTTTGGTTCTGCATCTCTTAATTTAAAAAATGCAAATGATATTGATTTAATTATTATAGGTGATTTCGATAAGCATGGCTTTAAGGAATTTGGAAGAAAACACGATATAAAATTTCATTTGATTAATCTTAGAAAATTAGAAGAAATAAGTTCGAGTTTAAAGGAGGAGATAAAAAAGAAACATTTAATAATTCAAGATTCTGAAAGAATAATAAAATGGATGCTGATAAATTAAAGTGGTGTTGCAAACAGAAAGCTGGTTTAAAGATAGATAAAGCAAATGATAATTTAGCAAAAGAGTATTTGCAAAGTGCAGAGGAGACTTTATCTGTATTACAAGATATTAAAGGCAAGTCTAATATGTGGCTTGCAACTACAAAATATTATTGCGAGTATTTCTCTATTTATGCATTGCTTCAGAAAATAGGGATTAAATGTGAAATCCATGATTGCACTATTGAAATTGCCAAGTTATTAGAAGAAATAAAAATCATTCCAGAGGGTTATTCAAAGAAACTTGAAGATGATAAGGACTTAAGAATAGACAATCAATATTATCTTAAAAACAGGCCTGTTGATATAAATATTCGTGAATTGAGTGAGTTTATTCTTACAATAAAAAATAAAGTGAATTCTATAACTCTTAGTGAAATAAATAAAGCAAGAGATGAGATTAAGAAAATTATTAGTTAATTTTAACTTTGCTATAAAGAAATAAAGAAGCGATCTCTTTATGCGCGTTTTCTTTTCGAGATCTTAACGTAAATAATGAACGAGAGAGCAAGGAAGATAACTCCAATGAGAACAGGGTATGCAATGAATGCTCTTTCTGGTGGCGAATACTGCACCTCTTCACTTGTTATTTCTCTATAGAGAGATACGTATCCTTTTAGCAGTAATTCTTTCTTGTCAGAAACAATCTCGACCCTTGATTCTCCTGATTCTATGGAATCTCGTATTGTTCTGAGTGCGTCCTCTGACTTTGTTGCCTCGATAATTGTCGTTTTTGTTGTAATAAGCTTTATATCTTCTCCTGTTTCTTCTCCTTCCTCAATTACAATCTCGTTGTTAACAACCCTTGCCATAAAGATCTGTCCATCAACGTTTATTTTTATGGCAGGAATCTCTGTTGAAAAAAGGGGCGTATGTAATTCGTCGGCATTTAATTCGTAGAGAACATATCCTATCTGCTCTTCATTTATTGGCTCATCTTTTTGGGTTGTTGTATCTTCGGGGATACTTTCTTTACGTATAGATCCCGCATTATCTTTGAAAGGATTTGGACGATTGTCTTCTTCTGATGTTGTTTGAGGAAAGAGTATATTGTAGAAGAGGATGCCAGCGATAATAAAGATAATTGAAAGTACCAGCAATATGAACGCGATTATTTTTAGGAATAATGTCTTTCCTTCTCTTTTCATTTTTCTCTGTCGTATTCTATCTTTAAAAGAGTATTGATGATAAAGCTATTTTCCTTGTCGATGCCATGCCCGCAGACTTGGCCTTACCTTTAACTGATGGCTCTTACTTAATAGACCGCGTGACTTCTTTGCTGCAGAGGTTAAACCGCGCTCAGCTCTCTTCGAGTTCTCTCCTCGTGTAATCCATTTTAAACTATTGTCGTGTTTAATCTCTGACTGAGAAGGATCAACCATAATAATTTCAAAATAATAATGCTTCCCGTCTTTTCCAATGGAATATGAGTTCAATACTTCTAGATTTCGATATTTCCGAGCAGCGCGTATTTCTGCAACCCATTGATAGCTCATCTTTAATGTTTTTCGATAGGTTTGTTTTCGCGACACGCGTCCTTTCACGCCCTGCCGTTCTCTTTTCCTCCCTCCACGTTTCACTCTCACTCTTAGCATAACAAATCCTTTCTTTGCTTTGTATCCCAAAGCCCTTGCGCGATCTAATCTGAGGGGCTTCTCAACACGTTCTATGGAATTTCCAGCACGCCACGCAATCATCTTCTCTCCTAATAACTCATGACTCGGTTTCTTCCAGATCTCTCTTATGTGATGATATAATCCGTGTGCCATCTAACTTTCTTACAAGACATCTTTTTAAATCTTCTCTTGGATTTGCTTTCTTTGGAGTTTTACCGAAATTGTGTCTTTCTGCATAGCGCACGTTCGTCTAAAGTTTTATTAACCTGTTTCCTTTTTTATGAACATGGACGAAAAGAAAATAGAAGGAAAAGAAAAACAACGTCTTGCAGAATTGCTTGAGTTGCTTGGAAGCGTTCGTGGCAGACATACTGAGCTTGTTAGTGTTCTTGTCCCTGCTGGGTTTAATATTAATGCAGTTGCCCGTCAATTGGAGGCAGAAAAATCAACTGCGGCAAACATAAAATCAAAACAAACGCGCAATGCAGTTATCGACGCCCTTGAACGAATCATACGGGAATTAAAGAACTATAAACAAACACCGCCACATGGCGTCGCAATTTATTGTGGTAATGTGTCTGAAAAAGAAGGGGTTCAGGATATCCAACTCTGGGTCTACGAACCACCACAGCCTCTTCGTGTAAGGCTCTATCGCTGCGATCAAATCTTTGTTCTTGATCCTTTACAGGAGATGCTTGCTGTACGTGATCTTTACGGTCTCCTTGTTATTGACAGGCAGCAAGCAACAATCGGACTCCTCGAAGGAAAGCAGATTAAGGTTCTCCAAAAACTTACTTCGGGCGTTCCAGGCAAGATTCGTGCGGGAGGTCAATGCCTCTCACCAGATACTTTAATTATGAAAGACAATGGAGAAATAATAGAAATAAAAGAAGCTCATAATCCTCTTTTTTTATTATCTGAGAATTTTAATTTGGAAAAAACAGAAAGTACCGCCATAATTGCAAAATGGGGAAATAAAAAAGAGCTTTATAAAGTAATAACATGCTATCCAAGATGTGAAATTAAAGCTTCTAAAGAACATACCTTCTTTGTTAGAACAGAAGTGGGTATTGAAGAAAAGCCTCTTTCAGAAATAAAAGAAGGGGACTATCTTTTGATGCCTGAAAAAATAGATATTGAATTAAAAGATCAAAAAATAGATTTTAAACCTCTCGTTAAACAAAACTCCAATCTAAAAAAAGTTAATATTCCTACTAAAATGACTCCTCAATTAGCGAAGATACTAGGTTATTATCTAGGAGATGGTTCTTATGAGATTGATAGATTAACATTCTTTGAGCAGAGAAAAGACGTAGCGGATTATTATAAAAGATTAATCGAAGATGTTTTTGAATTGAAGGTTACGTATAGTTTCAGAATTTCTAAAAATTATCACCAACTAAGAGTTTATAGTAGAATAATTACTCAACTCTTTAAAGAAATATTTAATGAGAGGAAAAAAACATTATTTGGAAAAGTGCCTTCCATTATTTTAAAGTCTTCTGATGAAGTCCTTTCCTCTTTTATAGGTGGATTTTTTGATGCCGAGGGTTACGCTTCTAAAAATAGAGGCATAGCTTTAGGGATAAACAATAGCCTTATTGTAAAACAATTACAATTTTCTTTATTAAGACTCGGTATAATATCATCAATAAGTGAATATGACAATAAGAGAAATCCCTATTCTAATAAGATAAGATATACTTTAGCCATAGACGATTTAGAATCTTTAAAGAAATTTTATAACCTAATTAAATTTTCCTCTAATGAAAAACAAGAAAAACTAAGGAAAATTATTGAGAAAAGAAGTAACAGGAATAGAGTAAGACAAATAGTCGTAAATGGAAAAGAAGTTGCTAGAATAATTAGAAATGCCGGTCTTAATACTAGACAATTTAAATGTCCAGATTTTTTTACTAATAAGAAACAACTGAGTAAAGAAGTTTTTAAGAAAAGAATTTTAGATCGAATAGAAAACACTGACTTGAAAAGAAGATTAGAGGTTTTTTATTTATCTAATCTTATTGCAGTTAAGATTTCTAAAATAATTCCTATAGATCTTGAAAAAACGCAAGATATAGAAACAAAAAGCCATAATTTTATAGCCAATGGGATAATTGTTCATAACTCATCTCAGCGTTTTCATCGCGTCACTGAAGGTCTCGCGAAGGAATTCTTTCGTCGCGTTGCGAACGCTATGAAGGAAACATTCTTTGATATGCCAAAACTCAAAGGAATCCTTGTCGGAGGACCAATTCCTACCAAAGAAGAATTCCTTCAAGAAGGCGAGCTCGTAACAAAACTAAAGGAAAAAATAATTGCTATAAAGGATATTGGCTATGTCGACGAACACGGTCTCGAATTGCTCGTCGAGGAATCGGACGAGGACATTTCTCAGCAAGAGTTAATTCAAGAAAAAAAATCTCTTACGAGGTTCTTTGAAACACTCGGAAAAAAGAGAGAGATGGTTGTCTATGGGACTGAAAACGTAACAAAAGCCCTTGAACGTGGCGCGGTTAATACACTTTTTCTCTCAACTGAACTCCCAAAAAGAGAGACAGAGTATCTCGAAACCCTTGCTGAGAAGATAGGGGCAAATGTTATTCTTATCTCGGCAGATCATCCTGACGGAGAGCAGTTTTACAATCTTACAAAAGGCGCAGGGGCTATTTTACGATTCGCACTTGCATGACGTTTCATGTTAAGTCCAGATATTAATTCGCTTATTGTTTGTTACTCCTTTCTTCATTCATCCAACGCTTTGCAGTTTGTAGGGCTCTTGGATTAGGCATTCTATTTCAGCACTCCTGCATTTACAAAATAATCTCTTTGATGAGAGCATAATGCCCTAACCCAACCTTTTCTTGAAGCTATCTCCCTCCCCGACAAAGTTTCAAATACTTTTTCATAA